>CAZEFX010000006.1:0-49052 GCA_964511525.1 uncultured Jutongia sp. | reverse complement strand
TTCCTCCCCACAATCCTGCTGAAGTTATTGATGGTATCATTGCTTATATGGATGATCCTTACATTACCACTTATCAGTTAATGAAATATATTAAGGGACCGGATTTTCCCACAGGGGCTATTATTACCAATGCTGATGATATCCGTAGTATCTATGAAACTGGTGAAGGAAAGTTAAAGGTTCGTGCAAAAACAGAAATCGAAAATAGCGATTATGGAAGAAAAAACATTGTCATTACAGAGATTCCATATACTGTTGCCGGAAACAAGCAAAAGCTTTTAGAATCCTTAGTTGCATTAACGAAGGATAAGGTATTCGATGAAATTTACGATGTCCGGGATGAGTCCTCTAAAGAAGGAATTCGTCTGGTAATCGAAGTAAAAAAAGACCGGGATATTGATAATCTTCTGAATGGTTTATACAAAAAAACTGCCATGGAGGATACCTACGGTGTAAATTTCCTTGCAGTAAAGGATAAACAGCCAATCACCTTTACTTTGAAAGGAATTATTGAGGAATTTATTCATTTTCAGGAGGAATTGTATACCAAAGAATATGAACATCTTTTAGACAAAGCCAATGCCCGCTTAGAAATTGTAAATGGCTTAATAAAAGCTACTGATGTAATTGATTTAATTATTGAAATTCTTCGTGGAAGTAAATCAGTAAAGCAGGCAAAGGATTGTTTGATTTATGGTATTACAGAAAATATTAATTTTAAATCCCCAGAGTCGGAGAAAGAAGCCAGCACTTTATGCTTCAGTGAACGTCAGGCAGAGGCAATCCTTGCCATGCCCCTGAGTAAGCTTATTGGATTAGAATTGTTAAAGCTTCATCAGGAAGGCGATACCTTGAATGCAAATATTGCTGAATATCAAGCGATACTCGGAGATATTTCTAAATTGCATAAGGTAATCAAGAATCGTTTGAAAGCATACAAAAAACAATTTAATTCTCCAAGAAAAACAGAGCTTTGCAACCTTACTGGTGCAAACTATGTAGAAGTTATCAAGGAAGAAGAAATTTATATTCTCATTGATCGTTTTGGCTATACGAAATCTACAGATTCGGCAAGCTATAGCCGTATTGCACCAGAAACCTTACAAGAGTTTAGTCATATTGTAACCATGAAAAATACGGATAAGCTTTGCATCTTTACCAACAAAGGAAATATGTATCAGGTAAAAGCCATGAATATTCCACGAGGTAAGGCAAAAGATAAAGGTACTTTGGTTCACAATCTTTGTAAAATGAATAACAGCGAAGATGCCGTGCTTTTCATTGCATTTGAAGATTTATTTGAATCTCAGCTTCTATTTGTTACCAAAAAAGGTTTTATCAAACAGGTTTCCGGAATCGAATTTGAAACAAATCGTTCTATGGTAGCTGCCTCAAAGCTAGATGAAGATGATGCCCTGGTTGCTGTCTGCCAGATTACCATGGAAGATTCTTTAGCAAATGACAGAAAAGTTATTTTAATTACCAAGAAGGGACTTTCCCTTGGTTTTGCTTTGGAAGAAGTCAATGAATATAAGAAAACCAGTCGAGGTGTGAAAGGAATCACTCTGACCACTGATGACGAAGTATCTTATGCTGCTTTTGTTGCTCCAGACTGTGAAACAATAACTTTTGATGGCAAAGCATTTAATGTCAAGAAGATTAAACAGCGAAAACGTGCTGACAAACCACAGAAAGCACAGATTTTAGTAAAGTCCTAATATGATATAGATTTTAATATCAAAAAATATTTCTAGTAATATAAAAGGTCTCCCCAATGACATTGCCCATTGAAGAGACCTTTTATCTATATTAAGTTATAATTTTTGAGATTTACTCAAACTCTTCTTTCCTTAGAAAGAAGAATTTATTCACGCCGTACAGCTTGTCCTCATAAAACAAGACTGCCTTCCATATCTTACACCGCCATCGGAACACTGGCATCCTGCATTTGCTTTTCGATAAATAAAAGAAGTGCATCTACTACTGTATGGCAAAGTCCTATGATAAATTCACAATCACGTTTCACGACACTCTCTGCCTTTGTATATATCTCATGCATCTTTTGAACAAATGCTAAAATCTCTTCAGGAGAATGAACCGTCTCCCCTAAACGCTTCCTTACTGCTTCTGGACTTCTTACATAGGAACGCAAGCTCTTTTTTAATGCTTCCTCATAGATACAATGATCTTTAAATTTCCCAGGGTAATGTGCGTTATGTGGAAAGGTGAAGTAATCAGAAATATAATGAGTAATCACCCCTAAACGTCTACAAAAGTAACCGTTAAATCCCTTCTCCGGATTAAAATGTGATATCAGCTTCTGTACTTCTTTCTCTAAAATCTGAAAGGAATCCTCCATCGTATGCTTTCGTACCAAAAAAGATGGTACACAGTCTGGCAATATACTGCCCATGTAAAAGGAACCTTTATGCTGTTTCAAAGAATCCATTCCCTCACTATTCATTAGATACCAAGCCAATGAAATATGGGATTTCTTTCGCATATCAACCTCCTTCTCAGATATCCCAACCTTTATTATGAATTTCATAATCGGTTTATATCTTTTTCTTGTTTATAATTGTATACTCAATTTCAAAAATTTGCAATAGTTTTCTGACAATTTCTAAAATTAATTTTAATTTACAGATTTTTCCTTCAAATATCGACCCGTATCGGAATTTCTGATTTTCTACAAAATTCGTTCTTCCTTGACAATGTATACACCACTATTGTAAAATGGGAATCGTTATGATATTAACTAAAATATGATTAAGGAGTTGATTTTTTGGATTCTAGTGACGCCTCGCAGATATTGATTTTGGTGGTTTTATTATTTCTTTCTGCTTTCTTTTCCTCTGCAGAAACATGTTTAACTACTGCTAATAAAATGCGAATGAAATCAATGGCAGATGAAAACGTAAAAAATGCAAATTTAGTTCTTAAACTAATCGAAAACCCTACACAATTACTTAGCGCTATTTTAATTGGGAACAATGTAGTAAATCTATCTGCATCTTCTCTTGCAACTTCTTTTGCAATACAATTAGCGCAAAAGAATGGGTATTCAAACTCTTCCAGTCTTTGGGTAGGAATCGCTACGGGTATTCTCACTGTAGTAGTATTGATTTTTGGCGAAATTGTTCCAAAATCTTTCGCCACAATTAATGCAGAGAAATTAGCCTTGGTATATGCAAAACCAATCTATGCATTAGTAACCGTATTACGTCCTCTTGCTTTCTTAATGAATGCAATTGCACATGGTTTATTACGGCTTCTACGTATAGATTCCTCGAAAAAGCCTGCCATTACAGAGAATGAATTACGTACTATCGTTGATGTAAGCCACGAGGAAGGTGTTATTGAAAGCGAAGAACGTGAAATGATTACCAACGTGGTTGACTTCGGCGATTCCCTTGCTAAGGATGTCATGGTTCCAAAGATGGATATTGAATTTGCGGATAGAGATTGGACATATGATGAATTATTTGCATCCTACTCTAAGGAAAAATTCACCCGTATGCCTGTATTTACCGAAAGCCGTGATAATATTCTTGGTATTATTAACATGAAGGATTTAATCGGTTTTCAGGGTTCAAAAGAAGAATTTAAAATCTCAGATTACATGAGAGAACCATATTTCACTTATGAATATAAGAAAATATCAGAATTATTTTTTGAAATGAAAAAAGAAACTATTCCTATGGCCATTGTTCTAGACGAATATGGCGCCACCGCTGGTCTTCTTACCATTGAAGATTTGGTGGAGGAAATCGTAGGAGATATCCGTGATGAGTTTGATGATGAAGAAGACGAAATCACAAAAATTGACGATTCTAACTATATTCTTTTAGGTGTAGCTAAATTAGATGATATGGAAGAGCAATTAGGCATTAAAATAGATACCGAAGATTACGATTCCATTTCAGGTCATGTAATCAACTTACTAGATCACTTTCCTAAAACAGGAGAACGTGTATCTGACCAATACGCAGAATACATCGTAATGGCAGCTGCCAAAAATAGAATCGATAAAGTAAAGGTTCATCTTTTACCTCCTGCTGATGCAGAGGAGAATTCTTCTGAAGAGGAACATAAAGAAGAAGCTAAATAATAACCATTAAAAACATATGATACAAGAAAATCCCCGTGTAAACCCACGGGGATTTTCCAATTCACGAAACTGTTCTTTTTTATCATGATAATCTGTTTCTAATGCCCTGTCCTGCATCCTTGAAATTCACACCGAATCACCTGTGTCCCAATCTTTCCATCAATGGCACCTTCAGAAAGATCGGAAATACAACGAACAAAACGGCATTCTTGTATGATCCCTCTCTTGCCTAGCATCATAATCCCTGCCCCGTTTTTCGCTCTACAATTAACAAAGAGGCATTCTTCTATGATTCCTCCCTGACAATGGATTCCGCCATCCTGACAATAATTAAAGACACATCGTTTAATAGAAGGTGTCGATGCATTAAAAATAGCTCTTCCACCTTTCATATTGCAAAATACACAATCCTCTACCTCAATTCGGGTTCCTGTAGAAAAAATCCCACCATGCTCTCCCTTTCCATCCAAAACGCAGCCTGACAGCTTACAGCTCCTGGCATGCTCCAGCACAATTAAATCTTCCTGTTCTAAATCCATACTAATAAGTTTTACATTTTTCATCCTCAGGCTTCCCCGACAACGAATTGGATACTTTAAATATACAACAGTATCTTTTATCTGTAGATATCCTTGGGGAAAAATGTCCACTTCACAATCTAAGATAGTTGAAATATTAATTTCACATTTTCCCAAAACATCAATGCCTTTTGGTATTTTTAAATATTGTATGGTTTCTTCTCCTTCCGGAAAACATTCTTCATAAGATAAATCGGAAACCTTTCCCTCCAAAGAACCTATGTAATAAATTGCAGCTCCAAAGGCAGAAGCATAGCACTTTTCAAATCTGCATCCCACTATCTGTAAATTTTCTAAACCATATATAGCTCCACCCTTACCAGCCTCACAATGACGGAATCTGCACTTTATAACCTGTGCCTTGCCACCTCGCATCATAATAGCTCCACCATCTTCTGCTGAGTAGCAATGATGAAAATAGCAATTTTGAACCTCTAACATCTTCCCCCAAAAACGAACGGCTGCTCCTCTTGTTGTATGATAAATCTCACAATCCTTTAACAAAACCGTTCCATCCTGCGCCCGAATAAACATCCCTTGATTACGGCAATCCACTTCGGTACGAAGTATTTTTACAATACCACCATTATGAATATTAATGCAGGCACGATGACTGTCACTTTTACGGATAATCCGACTGTCTTCCACGATAAGTTCTCCACCTTGCAAAGCAATGTTTCCATATATTCTGACTACAGCCCGATCAAAAATCAGTCGCATTCCTGGCTTTAATACCAAATCTTCTTCAATCAGACAACGATCTACTAAACGAAGTTCTTTCTGCTCATCCAAAATCTTCTGGGTACAGGTAAATGTATCATATAAGGTCATAATATAATACTTTAAATCCATTAAAGAGATATCCACCCCTATCTGCTCCATAGAATGATAAATACTCCGACACATACCTTCATTTTCTTCATAAGCAGCATTAATAAACTGACGACACAAGGTTACATAATCTTCTGAAATATCAAGCATTCTTGCAAATAACCGCAAAAACTCTTCCTCTTCCTGACTACGCTCTCTGTCACGGACACCAACATTAAATAAATCTAACATAAGAAAATAATTCTTTTTTCCCACGCTGTTTTCTTCATATAAATAATCGATTACATTAGCAGCATCCTTTGCCAGTTCCATAGCAGTACTAACCTGCTGGCTACTTAGACCAAGACCTTTATACAATAATCGCTCTAACTCAAAATTGTGCAGAATATCATAGTCATGATTCATCTCAGCCTGCATAATTACAGCCGCACCGTAGTGTATCTTATAAGAATCCTCTTCAAAATATAATGGATGCTTTGGTGTAATCCATGCTTTTTTCTTATAATGTAGTTTTGTTAAATTGCCAATCAGCATAAGCATCCTCCTCTCCGTTCCTTACTATCGAACCGTTTTGATATAAAATAACCTTTACGCAAACTATTACTTTACTCTTAGTAAAGAACATTGAAAAAATCACTTTCTTTCGGAACACAATCCTGACATACACAACGTTCCAGATTCTGTCCCAGCCTCTGATGCTTAAAGTATACCGCACTTCCCAAATACTTCGCCCGACACGCATGAAAAGTACATTGTCTGATAGACACATCACCTATGGATTCTGAGAAAATACCTCCTCCATATTCTGCTGTTCCCAGTTTAAAGTCACAATTTTCTATCTTCGCCTGAGCAGCACCTTTCAACTCTACTAAGCCATTTTCTCCATGCTGAAAACGAGTATGTACTAACTTGATACTTTGTCCAGAAAATGTAATAGCCCGTTCTCCAGCTGTGTGCCGGAACCAGCTATCCTCCACCAGCAATCTTCCTGTATTCTGACTCAATGCACCACAGTTACCTCCGCAATCAATAATTGTATCTATAATCGTTACCACTGCAGTATCCTTTAAAATCAGCCAGTGAGAAGCCGTACAGGAAACCACCTGAATATCACCATGGTCAACCTGCAGTCTTCCCCCTCTTACTTTAATAGCTCCCCGTATTTTTAAAGATGCTCCTTGAATCAACAAAGAACCTCCTCTTTCCACAACAATATCCCCCTGTATTCTGGTGGGCTTGTCTAAAATTATGGTCTTCCCTGCCGGAATTACAAAGCCATCATATACTTCTTCCATAGAAAATTCTGGAAAGAACCAAGTCAAAAAATCATAACGAATAACATAGCCTTCTTCTGCAAAACAAATATAGGCTCTTCTGCCCCGCTCCACATCTTTTTCTATAGCCGCAGTAGAAAACTCCTGAAAGAAAATCCTCTCCATAGCAGAAAACTGAAAAATTTGCAAATACTCCTCCAGTACCTGACTACAATATTCTTTTCCCCATACAGTAAGCCGAAGTATTCTGTATAAATCCATTACAAAGCAATATTGTTCTTCTTTATTTCGTATAGCAGAAAAAACCTCCTCCACCCGACTTTCAAAATGATTATTAATATCTATCAATATCTTTTGACGTTGCAATTCCGGAAGCTGAATTTGTTCTAAAACTTCATTGAAATAATCCTGTGTCTCTGTAATAGCTTTCATGTGTCCCATAGACATTACGCCCAAACCAAAGCAATATACATACTTGAATTGAATTTCTCTTTTTGCAAATGGATGATAATTTTTTTTCATTGTCATCCCTCCCATCCTTCTTTTACCAATTTCATTTAGATATTTTCTAAATGGTACTAATAAAAGAATTTTCCGATACTATTTCTTATATTATATACCTATAAGGAAAGGAATGACAAGCTATCATGGTAAATTTTGCATAACCAAAGCCGATAATGCTTTTTGCTTTTCTCTACGCTTTCTTGATACATTTTCCCGAAGCATTCCTGCAGAACGCTTTAACTCTTTCATAAAAAGTTCATTTTCCTGACCAGAGCACCTCATGTAATTCCGATTTAAAAACTGCAAGGTATGCCCGTCCTTCATGGCATCCTGTAATTCTAAATTGTAAGGAACTGTTCCAATTTGATTTCTAGGAATCTGAAACTCTCGTCGTATTCGTATTAAGTCGAACTTCATATCCGGCTGATACTTTCCAACCAAAAAAACACACTTATCCAGAACGGAACTGTAGTTTTCAAAAAAATCCTTCCATACAACTGGCTTCTGTGGAAGATTTACCACAATCAAATCCGCCTCCTCTAATATGGCATTAGAACTAACATTGCCATTAGATTCTGTGTCAATAAATATCATGTCCGAAACTTCCTCCAGACAACGAAAAAGTTCTGTACGTACCAGTTCAAACTCATAGTTAAACACTTCTCTATTTACAATGTAGCTCTGAGGCAGATACAATATACTAGAATATAACAACGGCACCGATGCCTTACGAATCAATGCTTCACCAGATTCTCCAGTATACAGTCTTTTTAATAAATACTCAATTCCATATTTATTATAATATTGTCCTTTTTCTTTGAGAATGGCAACCTTCTCCGGTGCCATTAAAATATTACCCAAACTGTTTAAATTATAATGATTCTCTAATAGAATACATTTACCAACTCCAGCAATGGCGGACATAGCTGCCATACATGCCAGATTGGTAGTAACTCCGCTTTGACCATGCAGATTACTCCAAAATGCGATTTTCACTTTTTCCTCCATTCTGTTCCTGCCTCATGGGCAGAAATCTGTTTCTGGCAGAAATTCTTTTCTCACCTTAAGGAAACCTATCAGGCTCTCCAACCTAATTGGTCTGAAACATATTCCATTATGTGTTTTATAATTCAATCATTTGGTTGTTGCTTGTATCTATCATAATTGATTCATCTAGCTTTCGTAAAGACTATTTCCCTTTTTTCCAACAATTCTCCCTTTTTCATAAAATGACTTTTTTATTTTGGTGTAAATGACAAGAAATGCCATGTTACACATGGCATTTCTCTTATATATGACTATTTCTTAACTTATATTTCATTTTCATCATCCCTGAAGCAAAAAAATATATTCTATTTTTTCTTCAAATAAAGAATGAAACCATTCTGTTACCTGATGTGATAACTTCTTTCCATGGGCACAGAAACGATAGGTCTGATTAATATTTTCTACTATCTCTTCTTCTGACAATCTTCCCTTTTCAGCAAAGCGACTGAAGGATATGATATAAAACAATGACAACTCACCTAGAACCTGACAATAGGTATCTAAAACAGCTTCTCTTGGATATTCCAGATGCCGGCTAAAAAGACGATACTCTAAATAATTTGAAATAAATTCTTCTATCTTCTTCTGCCAGATATTTTCAAAAGCATCCATATCTTCTATGATTTCCACTACCTTTTGCTCTTCCCTTTCAAAGTAACGAAAATATTCTGCCATATACTTTTTCTCTGGAAATTCTGCTAATAACCCAAATATTCCTTCTACAACTTCCAAAAAAAGAGAAAAACGACTCCACTGCTTTTTTACATGCCAAAGCAGCTTCTCCTTCCCTTCCATTCCTTCGCCCTCTTTCTTCCGAAGAAGAATTTCTGCTTTCTGAGAACCATAAAAGACCAAGCCCTCCTGCACTACAAAAAAGCTTTCGCTCTCCACTGATTCCATAGAGTTCTTGGCATCTTTCTGCATCCATTTTATTTTCTGTTTCCACAGATATTTAGCAACTACTGGACAAGAAGCCGCCATAGACAGCCACATCTGCCGATTCACGATTCCCGATAATCTTGGAAATTTTCGACAGGTATGGCACAAGTCTTTTTCTTCCAGATTACGCTGAATCCGGCAAAGTCCATCTTCATCCAGCATACTGCAACGTCCATCAGGCATATTTTGAAAACGATATTCTCCCTCTTTCTTCTGAATATGAGAAAAAATATCATTTTTCAAAATTTCATTTTCCAACAAGGAAAATCGTTGAACAGCCTCTTCGTCCACAACGATTTTCCAGCCTGCACAACAGGTAGCTGGACAGTCTCCTGCCAGACAGGAAAATTCCGTATATAAATCAATATAATAGCACCGCATTAGAATGTTAAATCCGATTTATCATTTAATAATTTAGCGCCACTTACAATAATAGCAATTCCCGCTGCAATTCCACCAACAATTAAAAGAATTCCTGCTACAATATTAAAGGCTCCAACTGATTTCATTGTCTTATATACTTTTTCTGCCATATGTTCTTCCTCTCCTTACTAACAAACCTATACTTGACTATTTTACGCCATACTCCTCATAATATGCATCAATGTCAGCCTTTAGCTTGTCATCAATTAAAATCTTTCCTTGGCATTCTTTATTATACAGGCACTCTACTACATCCTCCATGGTTACAATAGCATTTGCGCCAAAACCATATTTCTCCTGAATCTCATCCAAAGCACTGGCATTGCTGGAAAGCCCCCTCTCCATACGATTCAAGGATACCATCAGACCAAGAATCTCCACCTTGCCCTGAGCCTGAATAATTGGGAATGTCTCTTCAATAGATTTTCCAGAAGTAGTTACATCTTCAATAATAACTACTCTGTCTCCATCCTGAATCTTACTTCCCAGTAAAATACCGGTATCACCATGATCCTTTACTTCCTTACGGTTAGAGCAGTAACGAATCTCCTTACCATATAATTCACTAAATGCCATAGTGGTTGCTACACTTAAAGGAATTCCCTTGTAAGCAGGTCCAAATAATACGTCGAAGTCATCTCCGTAATGCTCGTGGATTGCCTTTGCATAATATTCCCCCAGCTTCTTAAGCTGTGCGCCTGTTACATAGGCACCTGCATTCATAAAAAATGGAGATTTACGTCCACTTTTCAATGTAAATTCACCAAATTTTAAAACGTTACTTTCTACCATAAACTCGATAAATTCCTGCTTGTATGCTTCCATCTTATTAAAACCTCCTGTATTTTCAGGCTTTTCAGCCGTTTTTTTGTTTTATTTTTCTGATTTTGCACCATTATTATAGATTTCTAAACTTCAAAATAGTTCAAACCAAAACGCATATGTAAAATATACCATTAAACAAAATCATTTTCAACTTTTTGGCACATTTACTACGCTTGAACATGGATTCTATTCTATATTATAATCAAGTGGTATAATTAAACGGAAAGCTGGATGTGATTTTCCAAGAGTTCTTGACTCTTTAGCCTTTGGCTATTTTATGGTTGCCCTCTAGTACATATAGAGAGGATGATGCGTATGAGCGTATGAATCAAAGTATGTATAGGAAGGAGGGTGTTGCCCCTTATGAACACGATGGAAGTATTAACTCTGTTGTTGGTCGTATTTTCGGCTTTATCTTTTATAGATAATCATAAAAAGAAATAGCATCCTCGACCGTCCAAAGTTGTAGGATGCTATTTCCTAGTATTTTACACTGAGGGCAATCGGATTTTGCATCCGATAACCTTTCTAAGTAGATTATATACTAGGGTACTTGAGTTTTCAAGTACCCTTTTTAATGTCCTGAAAAAACTATATTAATTGACAGTTTTTCTCAATAATGTTAGCATATTAATAAATTAATTGATCGGAGGTTGAATATTATGGAAACTTGTGAAAAACTATCTAAATGTCCATTTTATCAAGGAAAAATGGATATTAATTCAGGCTTAGGAAGTATGTATCGAAAGAAATATTGTGAGGGAGATAAAACGATTTGTGCGCGTTACATGGTTGCAACGCAACTAGGTCCGGAATATGTAACAAATAATCTTTATCCAAATATGAATGATTTAGCAAATAAAATACTTGCTGAAAACAAAAAATAAAAGTACATATTTTTTAAGCAAAAGGATTAAAGAAAGAATCACAACCACCGGTTTAGCCGATGGTTGTGATTCCTTCTTTTCCTATGCCATAAGCTTCCAGCTTCCTGCAATCTCCCTTGCATTTACAAATCTCTGATAAATCCCATCCTGTTTCATCAGTTCTTCGTGCTTGCCCTGCTGGACAATCCTTCCCTTATCCACCACTAAAATCTGATCTGCATTTCTAACTGTCTTTAACCGGTGGGCAATCATTAGTATAGTTTTCTCCTTGGTCAGTGCATCAATAGCATTCACCAAATCTTTTTCGTTTTCCGGATCCACGTTAGCTGTTGCTTCATCCAAAATAATAATTGGAGAGTCTTTCATAATGGCTCTGGCAATGGAAATTCTTTGCTTTTCACCACCGGACAGGCTGGCTCCGCCCTCTCCTATGACCGTATCATATCCATCTGGAAGCTTCATAATAAAGTCATGACAGCATGCTTTTTTTGCTGCTTCCATTACCAGCTCCATAGAAGCATCTTCCTGTCCGAAACGAATGTTATTGGCAATGGTATCCTGAAAAAGGTACACATTCTGAAATACGAAACTAAAATTCTTCATTAAGGAGTCCATACTATACTCTTTTACATCTTTCCCTCCCAACAAAACCTTTCCTTCCTCTACGTCCCAGAATCTGGCAATCAAATGACAAAGTGTAGTCTTTCCTCCTCCACTGGGTCCTACAATGGCTGTGGTAGTTCTTTCTGGAATATGTACACTAAGATTATTAATAATCTTTTTCTTATCATAAGAGAAACTTACATTTTCAACCTTTATATCAAAATTGTCTGGTACAATCTCATTACCCTCAATGTCCATTCCTTCCAAATCCAGGATTTCTTTGGCTTTGGCTACAGAATAATCCACTACTCGAAGCAAGGAAGAAAACATTCCTGCATTTTCCAGTCCTGTATACATAATAAACGCACTAATCATCATGACGATGCACTCCGAAAGAACCATACTATCATTTATCATAAAATAAATGGACATTCCACACATTATAACGCCAATGGATTTTGCAATCAGATTTTGTACTGTCATAAATGGAATCATTTTAATTTCCATGTTTGAATTACAATTTGAATTATCATCAATGGCACGATTTAATTCTTTGCTATGCTTTCCTGCAAGATTATATGCCTTTACCTCAGAAATTCCCTGTATGTATTCAATAACCTTTTCCACAAGTCTTGTATCTGACTCATGCTTAATCGGTGCCATTTTAGCAGAAACCTTCTGCAATATGGAATTAATTAAGAAAAATAAAACCACTCCAATAATTGCTACTGCACCGATTCTAATATCAAAAATGCAAATCATAAGGGTAATCATGGCAGTATTAATAATCCCCTGTGTGGTCATCATAACAACTCTTGTGGCCACATGGGCAAGCTGTTCCATTTTATTGGTAGTTACAGAGGTAATAGTTCCTAAGCTGTTTTGATTAAAATATCCCATAGGCAGATACCGTAAATGCTCTGCGATTTCAATACGTTTATTAGCACAGGTTCTATATCCCCCTTCTGTTTGAAGCATAGTTACTTTATACCGCACAACACTGGCTGCTATTACGCTAAAAATCATAATTCCTAGGCTGGTTAGAATGGTTGCTGTTGTGACTTTTTCTGTTACCACAGCATCTACCATAACATAAATAGCTGGAACCCTTAATGCTTCAAAAATAGCCAGTATAAGCCCCAAAAATAAGGACAGATAAAATTTTCTCTTATTCTCTCCTCCGCAGAAGTCAAAGAAATTCTTCAGTATCTTAAACATATGCTTCACCTCCATTCACATTATCCTTAACTGACATATGCGCCTGCCACATTTCCTTATATAATCCATTCTTTTTCAATAGTTCTTCGTGGGTTCCCTGAGAATCCACCGCTCCATCTTTAATTACAAAAATCTGGTCACTATCCGCTATGGTTGACAAACGGTGGGCAATAACAATCAAAGTCTTTCCTTTCACAAGCTTTGCAACTGCTGCCTGAATAATTGCTTCATTTTCAGGTTCCGTATAAGCCGTTGCCTCATCCAATATAATAATTGGTGCATCCTTCAGCATGGCTCTGGCAATGGCTACACGCTGGCGTTCTCCTCCCGATAAATGACCACCAGCTCCACCGGCTACAGTGTCATAGCCATTCTCTAACTGCATAATAAACTCATGGCATCCACTATTTTTCGCTGCTGCCATAACTTCCTCATCGCTGGCTCCTGCTTTACCCATGCGAATATTTTCCATAACCGTTGCGTCAAACAGATAATTATCCTGAGAGACATAGGCAATATTCTGGTTATATACATCCAAAGGAATCTCTTTTACATTTACTCCACCTAGCGTAATACTTCCAGCACTAACATCCCACAATGCAGCAACCAGTTTTGCAATAGTGGACTTACCACTACCGGAAGGACCTACCAAGGCATTGACAGTTCCTTCTTTAAATTCTATGTTCACACCATGCAATACTTCCTTTTCGCTGTATCCAAAAGCCACAGAATCAAGCGTAATGGTATGATTCTTAATTTCCTTTTGCATGGTTTCAGGACGTACCAGTTCTTCCTGAGAAAGAATCCCTGTTACTTCTCCTATAATCGTTCCAATCTGAGCTAAATCATCAGAATAAGACATACAGGTAATGACAGGAGTAATCACACCTACCGCCAGCACAATAATCATAATAAAATCTGTAGCCCTAAGAGAACCATTTTTATATAATAGCCCACCAATGGGTAATACGGTCAGCATAGTTGCTGGTGCTAAAACCATAGCAATACTAAAATACACATTGCACTTTCTCATCCATTCTACATAGCAGGCTGCCCCTTCTTTTGCTGCAACCACAAAACGGTCATAGGATGTCTTTGCCCTACCAAAGGCTTTAATCACTTCAATACCGTTAATATACTCTACTGCGGTATCATTTAGAATCTTGGTCTTATCAATGGTATTTTGATAATCTGATTCATAATCTTTCATCATGCCCATATACGCCATCATTCCCAGCACAAAGGTAGCAAGTGCTGCCAGAGCCATCCGCCAGTCAATAATAAACAAATAAACAACAATCGCTAAAGTACCTAACAAATTGGAAGTAAACTCTGGAACTACATGGGCAAGTGCAGTTTCAATACTATCCACACGTTCCACAATAATATTCTTCAGGGAACCGGATGGCGTATCCAACACATAGCCTAGTGGCAGCTTTGATAATTTTTCACATACTCGTTTCCGAATATTTCCTAACACCTCAAAGGTTGCTTTATGGGACAAACTGGTGGATATACCATGAAATATCACTCTAGCAAGCCATAAGCTAAACAGAATCATACAAGATTGTAAATATCTTTCCCAATCCTTATTTCCTGTCAATAAGTCCTGAATCATTGCTGCAACAATAACATATGGCACAATTCCACACACAACCCCGGCAGTTGCAGAGACAATGCTAAATACATAATGAATTTTATGGGTACTGGCAAACTCCATAATCCATGCCGGTGTAGATTTTTGCTTTTTCTTCTTCATTTATCTTTCCTCCTATCCTAATTTATATCAGGCTAAGCTAACCCTAATTCAAAAAGTTCCAAGAACTCTCCTTCTTTCCCCTTTACCATTGGATAAAATCCTTTTACTTTTCCCTGTTCTAGTTGAAGAATATGAGTACAGCAGCGCAGAATCAAATCTGAATCATGAGTTACAATAAAAATTGTTTTTTCTGTTTCAATAGACCGAATCAAATCCGCAGTCTGCTCCATCCTTTTATAGTCCAGTCCACTGGTAGGCTCATCAAATACAAGAATCTCCTTATCCGCCAATAGGGCAGAGGCAATTGCCACACGCTGCTTCTGTCCTCCTGACAAAGACAATGGATGTCTTTCCTTAAAGCTTAATAAATCCAGCTTTGTCAGAACTCCTTTCACTAATACTTCCTGTTCTTCTATTTTATCTTCTGCCATCCCAATCTGAACTTCCTCTTCCACCGTCTCACAAAAAAGCTGACGATTTACATCCTGCATAACAAGATACGCTTTTTTTAACATTCTTCTTGGGTTATTGACAGATGTATTTATGACAGTTCTTCCTTTAAAACCTTTTTGCAGCCCACAAAGACATCTGGTAAAGGTAGATTTTCCGGCTCCATTGTATCCCACCACTGCCACAACAGCACCAATTGGTACAGATAAGGAATCAATTTTAAGAACCGGCTCTTTTTTGTATGAAAAATGGTAATTATGTAATATCAATTCTTTTGTTCCAATCTCATTTTCTTTTTGGAAGTGCACCGGCTCCTGAATAAGCTTTCTAAGCCCCATCTCCGTCCTTTCCTTTTCTGATAAGGCTGTAAAATCCGCCATGGAGCAATCCAATGTAAGCTTCCCCTCTTTAAAATACACCACTCTATCACATATGTCCCTTAACCAGTACAAACGATGTTCCGCAATAAGAATCGTTTTTCCCTGCCGCTTCCATAGTGCTACAATTTTCTTCAAATCCTCAATGGAATTTAGGTCCAAATTGGAGGTAGGTTCATCCAAAACATATACTTCGGGATGAATAGCTGTTACCGAAGCACATGCTATCTTTTGCTTTTCACCGCCAGACAACCGGAAAATATCACGATTCAAAAGTTTTTCTATCTTCATTTCCTCTGCTGACTGCCGAACTCGCTCCAGAATAACCTTCTCAGGTAATCCCATATTTTCACATCCGAAAGCAATTTCACTGGTGGTATCAACGCAGAAAAACTGGCTTCTTGGATTCTGAAATACACTTCCCACTCGTTTTGAAATATGGGTCAGCTCTGTTTCCCGGATATTCATGTCATCAACGAAAACCTCTCCCTCCAATTCCCCCTCATAGTAATAAGGAATCAAACCATTCAACAGGCGGGTTACGGTGGTCTTGCCACAGCCTGACTCACCACACAGCAACACACACTGTCCTTTCGGAATTTCCATGGAAATGTTTTTTAGCACCTTTTCCTTAGAATCCTTATATGTAAAACTTACATCCTTTACCTTTATCATCTTTCATTCTCTCCAACCTAATCATTCCGTTTGAAATGCTAAATTTTAGTTTTCCATTAACATACTCCCATGAAAAAAAGCAATAATCCAATATAGGGTATGATACATATTAGAATCATAATAATATCCACAAAGTGAAATCCTATTTTACAGATATTCGTTCTGTTCCCATCTCCACTAAGACCTCTGGTTAAGGCTGCTGCTGATAATTCATTGCCAATCTGCACCGAACAACTCATAAGTGGCACCATACGGTATTCCAGCATTTTGCAAACATTCTTTCCACCAATACGGATATCCCTCATTTTCATTGCAGCATTGATATAATTAAATTCTTCCAATATTGTTGGAAACAGCCGAAACATTACTGCCATAGGAATGGCAATTTTATCACTAAGCTTCATACACTTCATAGCTGCCAGAAATTCGCTAACTGTAGTACTCGCCATGACATATTGCGCCATCATAACACAAGGCAGAAAACGGAAAACAACAGAAGTCATAATATAACATCCATAGTACATGCCACCGGACAATTTTGAAAAAACACATATATCTGCTATGTATAATCCACCATATAAGCCCAAATACAACAGCGCTGAAGAAAACCTTCTATCTGCCACCATGCATATAAAGGGTAAAGTACATAACATTGGTACTGCAAAGGGCATAAAATAAGAGCCTGCTCCACCTAGCACAAAAATGGACATGGTAATCAACATCAGTAGTTTTGTTCTTGGATCTAAAAGTAATTTTCTCTCTTCAATATTTGTCTGAAATAATCCTATGTTCATTTATGCAATCCCAGCCTTTTTTAAATGCTTCTTTAACAGAGATTTACCAAAAACACCACCTAAAAGTCCACATACAATACATGCCCCAAAGAGAACCAGACACATCCAGTCTGGCAGCATCTTATCTAATTTTGCCAGATGCTCTTGTCCTAAGTCCTGTCTGGTAGCAAAATAAGTTTCTTTATCTAAAAAGAAGAACAGGTAATTCCCCCAAATCCAGACATTAAATACACCACAGGTTAGGATAGCTTTTATAGAGCTTTTGTACTTTCCGCTTTTAAATATAAGTTCTGCAGCCAGTCCAGTAATCACACTGACAATCAATGGATAATATCCCATACCGGTTAAAAGCATCATAATTCCCATAATAATACTCATAATCCAAATCATGCCAAACTTATTAACCTTTGTTAAAAACAACATAAAAGGAATTCCACCCACAATAGGAACAATCACTGCCAGCATGGGATAAAATATGGGAATTACTCCCAGCATAGCAACTGCAAATACAATAACAAAATAAATTGCTGAATAAATTCCTACATTAATTAAATCTTTTCCACTAAGTTTCTCCATTAGTGTATCCTCCTGATATATCTTGATTTTGGCTCAAACATTGACTTGTCATCTTTGTTTTGATACTATACAGTTAGTGGAAACTAACCGCAAAACAGTATATTTCAACCACAGAATTTCTTCAAGATTTTCTAATCGAAAATGTCTGATGTGTATGCTTTTGCGTCTCATTTGTATGAAATAAAGGAGAACTTCATGTCAAAAATAGAAACGTTTTATACCTCAAAATTAATAGAATCCGGGTTTATCGAAATTCCTTCTAATGGTTTATACAATTCTTTAGGAAAACTTTTTAAACTATCAGAAGAATATGGAGAAGGCTTTTATTGGATTTATGCGCAAAAAAACCTTTACAGCATTAAGATTCACGACTTTTCTTTCCATAAGGATACCTTTCTGGATATTCAAGCTATGGAATGGCCAGAATGTTTGAATATTTCCTATTATATATCTGTTTCCGGAGAAGAAATTATGCCCTACCGGCATATGAAAGCAGGAAGTATTTCTACTTTTTTCGGTGGAGCACAGCCCTATAAGGCAGTTGTACATAAAAACATTCCTATCCGCTCCATCAGCATCGAAATACTTCCTGATTATTACGAAAAATATCTTCAGGAAACCTATGGAGAAGAATATATTAATCCACAGAATGCTTTTCAAAAAATCGATCCAACTGCACAGCTTCCAGAAATGGAATCTCTATTGCAGCAGATTTGGAATTATCGTGGGGAAGGCATGCCTGCACAGCTTTTTTATGATAGCAAAATTGCAGAAGCAATTTCCCTCATCATAACCTATAATCAGAACCAGAAAAGAAAAAAACAAAAAGTAATTTCCCCACAGGACAGAGAATTACTTAGCAATGTTGCTTCCTATATCAGCGACCATTATCATTCAGAAGTATCCTTGGAACAGCTTTCCCACATTGCCTGCATGGGTACAACCAAACTAAAAGCCTGTTTCAAACAGCTTTATGGCTGTACCATTACGGAGTACACTAAGCAGCGGCGGTTAAGTCATGGAGAAAGTCTTTTAACTTCTACAGACTTTACAATCCAACAGATTGCAAAATCTGTTGGATATAGCAACCCTGGCCGCTTTGCAAATGATTTTAAAAAAAGAACTGGATTATATCCAGCTGAATTTCGGAAAACATCACAAAATACCATGATATAACAAAAAGACCGCTGTTTAAAGCGGTCTTTTTTGCTCATTAAGTTTTTTTATTTTGCATCAGTATGACAGGCGCAATGATTATTTTCGTTCCCTCCACAATCTCCATTGCAATGGCCAGAGCACTGTCCTGCGGAAGGACAACCTACACATCTGACACCACGCTTTTTCTCTTTTCTAATGTACATCACCGCTGCACCTATAATCGCCAGAACTACTATAACAACAATGATATCTATAGGATTCATACTAATAACTCCTTATGTAATAATTATTTCAAAAAACTATGCAGCCTTGTTTAAAGCATACTCTGCTGCAAACTTTCTTTCGTTTCTTCTAACCAATAATACTACAATTGTTACCATAACTGCAACTGCAATTAAACCAGGAACGAAGCCTGCACCAAGCTTTCCTTCGGTAATCAATGTACCAATCTGATATACAAGGAAACCAATAACATAACCAGTTCCTAACTGAAGTCCAATGCCACCCCAGAGCCACTTCTTATCCTGCATTTCGGAGTTCATAGCACCGATAGCCGCAAAACAAGGTGGTGTATAAAGGTTGAACATTAAGTAAGCTAAAGCTGCAACCTTGGTGATACCCATAACTGCTGCTACTTCGCTACCAGAACCAGCTAATGCTAATTCTTCTGTATCAATCAAATCAGTAATTGCATAACAAACTGCCAAAGTACCAACAACGTTTTCCTTTGCAATGAAACCAGTAACAGCAGCTGCTGCTAACTGCCAAGCTGCAACACCAACGATAGGAACTAAAATCACACCGATTGGAGAAGCAATAGTTGCAAGAATAGAAGTGTTTTCCATTCCTTCCTCTACTAACTGTAAGTTCCAGTTAAATGCCTGCATAATCTGAACTACTGCATTACAAACTAAGATGATTGTACCAGCCTTAATGATGTATGCCTTACCACGGGAACACATAGAAATAAACGCTCTCTTTAAGCTAGGAAGCTTATACTCAGGAAGCTCAATGATAAAGAAAGACTTTCTAAACTTATGTCCTGTTAACTTATTTACTAATAATGCGCCTAATAAAATCAAAGCAATACCTACGAAGTACATTAAAGTACCTACCCAGGAAGCATCTGCAAAGAATGCTCCTGCAAATAATGCAATAACCGGAAGCTTCGCACCACATGGCATGAACGGTGTCAGCATTGCTGTAGCTCTACGCTCTCTTTCGTTACGAATCGTACGACAAGCCATGATACCAGGAATCGCACAACCAGTACCGATTACCATAGGGATTACAGACTTACCGGAAAGACCAACTCTCTTAAAGATTGGATCTAATACAACAGTAGCACGAGCCATGTAACCACAATCTTCTAATAAAGCAATCAAGAAGTACATTACCATTACTAGTGGAAGGAAACCAACTACGGCACCTACACCACCGATAATACCATCAACTAAAAGAGACTGTAAGAATGGATTTGCATTTTCTACCTTACCAGCTACCCAGCCCTGAAATGTTTCAATCCAGCCTACTAACCAGTCTGCAATAATGGTTCCTACTGTTGTCTGGGAAATATAGAATACCAGCCACATTACACCGATGAAGATTGCAATACCAGCAACAGGATTAGTTACTACTGCATCAATCTTATCCTGTGCATTCTTTTCATTTGTCTGAACCTTACGTGTTTCAACAGCCTTTACAATCTTATTTACAAAATCAAAACGTTTTCTATCTGCGGCTTCTACAGCTGCCTTATCTGTTAAATCAACATCTCCCTGAGAATATGGTGCTTTCTGATCTGCTCCCTTTAAGGATGCTGCTGCTTTTACCACCTCAGCTAATCCCTTGTCATTGGAAGAGGTAGAAACAGTCTTAACAACAGGACAACCTAACTTTTCAGCTAAAGCATCTGCATCAATCTTTGTCTCTTTCTTTTCATTAACATCACTTTTATTCAAAGCTACTACTACAGGAATTCCTAATTCCAATAACTGTGTAGTAAAGAACAAGCTACGGCTCAGATTGGTAGCATCTACAATATTAATGATTACATCTGGGTCTTCATTCTTCACATAAGCACTTGTAATGCTTTCTTCTGAAGTAAATGGAGACATGGAATATGCACCTGGTAAGTCTACCGCAACCAATTCCTCTGTTCCTTCACTAAAATTCTTTTTAATCGGGCTTTCTTTCTTGTCTACAGTAACACCAGCCCAGTTACCAACACGCTCGTTTCTACCTGTGAGCGCATTATACATGGTAGTTTTACCACTGTTTGGATTACCAGTTAATGCAATTCTCATTGTCATTTCCTCCTAAAAATAATAACTTTGTCTAACTACTTCTCGCCAAATCTAACCTTGGATAGTTTGAACTAACCGCACAGTAAAAATATATGTGGTGAATTCTCACCACAATATATTATATTACAATCGCTTCTGCCAACTGATTATCAATGGTATATCTACCATCTTTAATTGAAACTACACATCCTGCCTTTATGTGAGAAATCACAGTAATAGGCTCACCACTGTAACATCCCAAGGTAAAAAGAAATGAGTTCAATTCTTCATCATCGGTCTGAATCTCTTTGATAATATATTCCTCTCCTACCTGTGCTTCTGTTAAGTTCATATTATCCTCCTATGTATCTGACAATAATTAGTCACTACTAACCATATAGAGTCTAGCACCAAAGTATCCTTCTGTCAAGCATTACCAAAAATAAAATTAAATTTTTGTTAAGATTTTCCAAATTTTATTTACGATTCAATACCCAATAATCACATTCTTCATCTCCGGCAGCTACCGTATGCTCCCGAATCAATTGCTTTCCCATTCCTTCCTCAATCATACTATAATCAGATGCACAAAATATCGGCATAAGCTCCATATATCCATGCTCTTTTGCAAAATCAACGATTGGACAACCAATCAGATGTACGCTGATTCCTTCCTTTCGATTAAGAGGATTCACCTGAACACCCCAGGTATTGTTCCAGCTGCCATCCTCTTTATGCTGATTCAATGTCACTGCCATCTTTCCAATATATCCATATACGATTTTTTGAATCCGCGGACTATCCAGATTAATATGATCCATAATTTTTTTCATAAAAGCCCCGCCTGACATATTTGCATCTAACAGACTCTCCATTTCTTGCTGATCCGTTTCACTTTTCAAAGCCTCATACCATGCAAAGCAGGCTAAAGCCCCATAAAAGCTGTTACACATGGAATTTTTCCTGCCTCCAATATCCGGCACACTCTCCACAAATTCATCATAGGTCTTTTGAATTTTCTGCCATTTCTGTTCAGCCTCCTCCTTTGCGTATTTTTCCTTTAAACGCTTTTTCATAACTTTTTTGCTCAGCCCAGGCATAGGTATGTATTCCGATTTCATTATTTTCCTCCTTTTTATCTGGTTCAAATATTTTTTTCACAGCTATTATAGGGAAACCTTCTATAACTTTCTGCTCTATTTTTTCTTTTTTAATCCATATGTCATTATTTTTTCAGAAATATTCAATGTCATTTGGAGCAAAAATATTATTTTAGAGTTGCATTTCTAATAAAAATCTATCATAATTCTTTTTTGTTAGCCTTAACTAACTCCAAAAAAATAGCTTGACGCTAAAGCATACTAACCAATCAATTTATGATAGAAATGAGGAATCTATGAACTACGAAAAACTCACCGATGATGTGTATAGGCTCACCTTCAGGAATAAAGAAGAATATGCCGAAATCATCCTTCTCAGCCTTTTCCCAGGTGTGACACTTGGATTAAATGATGTACATATTCATCGAATTCAAGGAGATGCCGATGCAATAAAAATAGATTATTTTCGGATTAATTATTGTTTCGAGGGGCGCTGTGAAGTGAAGCTGCAGGATGGCAGATATGTATATGTAGATAATAATGCTCTTTGTATGGAAGAACACGCTCCCCAATATGATTACCACTATCCTTTGGGGTTCTACAACGGAATTCAGATTTTTATTGATAAGGCCATATTTGAAAAGCCACCTATTGAAACCTTTGAACTTTTTGGAATTAATCTAAAAAGCATCAAAGAAAAATATATCAAAAAAGAAGAAACCTATATCAAAATCGCCTCTGATACCTTTGCCAAAAAGTCTGCCCAGATGGTATCCATCTGGAAAAAAGAAGATTTGACAATAGAACAAAAGGTTCAGCAAATACGTTTTATTCTATGTCAGCTTTTTTATTATCTGGAAATGGATCAGGCAGTAAATACAGATAAACCATACAATGCCAGCATCCTGTCTCACGGTCAATATATGATTGCTATTGACTGTGAAAGGCTGATTACCAGTGACCTGTCCAAAAAGCATACCATCGAAGCCATGGCGGCAGATTACAAAATCAGCCCATCCTCCTTAAAGAAGTTTTTCTCTCAGGTGTATGGATGCAGTATTTCAGAATATACCCAGACCATGCGTGTAAAAGAAGCTGCCCGCCTATTGGTTCAGGAGGATTTATCAATCATGCAGGTAGCGGCTTTGGTGGGATATGAAAATCAAAGTAAATTCTCTGCGGTCTTTAAAAAGCATACTGGATATGCACCGCTGGAATATAAAAGAATTCATCATTTGAATTTCAACAAATAACACACAAACTTCGCACTTAGAAAATTTATTAACTTCCAATAGTATCAACTATTGAAAGTTAATAAATTTTCTAAGTGCGAAGTTCGAGTAAGTATAAGGAAAGGAATGCATATTATTATGAAACTTTATGATGCTAAGTCGGGCTATGCCGGCGAAATCACTTTTATTGATGGAGATGACCGCTTTTTAAGCCGTATTACTTCCATCGGTCTGACAGAAGGCTGTCACATTGAAATCATGCAAAACGAGAAGAAACAACCGGTTTTGCTCCTTTGCAGAGATTCTTTGATTGCGTTAAACCGCAAGGATTGCAGCCGAATCGAAGTAACAAACACGAAAAACTAAACTTTTCACAAAAAAGAGAAAGGATATAAAACGAAAATGAAAAAGACAATTGCTCTTTTGGGACAACCAAACTCAGGTAAATCTACCTTATTTAACGGATTGACGGGTTCCCACCAGCACGTAGGAAACTGGCCCGGAAAAACTGTGGAAAAATTGGAAGGTTCTTATACCTTCGACAATGAGGAATATACTATTGTAGACCTGCCGGGAAGCTATAGTCTCTCCGCCAATTCAGAGGAAGAAATCATAACAAGGGACTATATCGCAGAGGGAAATGCTGACTTAATCTGTCTGTTGGCTGATGCCTCCCAGCTGGAACGAAGCCTGTTTATGTTAACAGACTTTATCGGTCTAAATGTCCCTGCTGTATTAATTTTAAATCTGATGGACGTTGCGGAAGGTATGGGCAAGAAAATCGATGCAAAATCCTTAGAGGCGAAGCTTGGAATTCCTGTCCTTCCTTTTGTGGCTGCAGATAAGACTGGTTATCCAGAAATGATGAAGCAGATTAAAGCTGCCTTACAGAGCGGAAAAACCATAAATCCGTCTTTATTTGAAAATTATTATGCCAACGCTACAGATATTCCATTTTTTGCAGTAAAAGAACTGGTTCAAGAGGCAGAAACCAAATTCCGTTCTTCCTTCTGGCTGGCTATCAAATGTATTGAAAATGATAAAAACATTTTATCCTATTGCGAAAAAAAGCTTTCCAAGGAAAATTTTTCTGCATTATCTGCTATTGTTTCTGATATCCGAAAGGGAACGCTTCATACAGGAAACTGTAAATTTGCTATGATTCAGAATATCCTAAAATCTGCTGTCAATGCACCAACAGAGAAATGTAAATTAAATAAATTTGATAAAATTGCTACCAGCCACATCTGGGGTAAACCGCTGGCTATTGGCATGATGATTCTTGCCTTTACTGTTGCAATGATTGTGGCAATGCCACTGATGTATCTAGGCAGTGCTATCCCAACTATTCTGGGCGAACCATTACATAATCTATTATCAGGTATTGGCAGTCCAAGAATCATCACCGCTTTATTCAGCCAGATTATACCAAATATTTTATACTTCTCAATTTCTATGAGTGGTTTCGTCATCGGTGTCACCTTTGCTTTTGCAATTATTGAAGAAGTAGGCTATATGGCACGAATCTCTTTTGTGTTTGATTCTCTCATGGCAAGACTTGGTCTGCAGGGAAAAAGTATCTGTTCTTTCCTTATGAGCTTTGGCTGTACCATGGGTGGAGCTGCCGGAACCCGTGTTATTGATAACTGGGGGCAGCGTGTGCTTACTATCGCTTTAACCTGGGCAGTTCCTTGTGCAGCCACTTGGGCTATCATGCCGACTCTGGCACAAATTTTCTTTGGAAAATATGCCCTCCTTGTCTTAATCTGCTTATTATTGTTTATGTTTGTTGCCATGGGAATCACAGCTTTTGTATTTGGAAACACCTTGGCTCCGAAAGAAAACCGTACCGGTATGATTATGGAACTTCCTCCTTATCATAAACCAAAATTAGGAAATATTCTTCGCACCTCCTTAACAAAGGGTCTGGATATTTTCCTAAGAGCATTAAAGGTAGTTTCTATCGTTGCCATCGTTTTCTGGCTCTTTGCGTATTCGGAAAGTGGCAATATTGAAGACTCCGTTATTTATAAGATTGGTGTCCTAATTGAACCAGCCACAAAAGTTCTGGGACTTAGATGGCAAACCTTCATGGCATTTATAACCTCTACTATCAGTAAGGAAGCAGTTCTTGGTGTACTTAGTGCCCTTTATGCCGGAAGTGGTGATGTAATTTCCTCAGCCTTCGGAGCAAAGAATACCGCTGCAAATCTGGGCGAAATCCTTCCACAGGTTATTTCCAAACCAGAAGCACTGGCATTTATGTTTGCCACTACCTTTAATGTTCCTTGTCTAAACGCACTGGCATCCACTTACAGAGAGTGCCATTCCTTAAAGTGGACTGTACGAATCACTTTATACTACACCGCACTGGCTCTTATACTTTCCTTTGTGGTATATCGTATTGCTCTGTTGATTTTCTAATATGCCAGAAAAAATATTAGAACTTTTAGAAAATGGAAGTCTTACAGAATGGCAGATTTCCGAAAAATTAGATATTTCTATAGAAGAATTGAAAGCCTGTATGGAATACTTGCAAAACACTGGGTTTATCCGTTGCCGCACAGTAAATCCCCGAGCACATAGCTGCTCGGGAAATTGTGGCAACTGTGGAGGAGCCTGCAATGACAGCTCCAATTCCAGTTATATTGTCTGGGAAGTGGTATAAATATTCCTTACAATAGGCACAATTTCCACTTACAAAGTAGAATCCATACGTTTCATTAATATCATAATAGCAGGATAACCAGTACACAGCAGAAAAAAGTCTTTCGTTTTACGAATGAGTGGCGTTTGAACTCGCCGGTGCGTAGTTCATCCGAGCCGCAAGGCGTCCACGAATCGAAAAACGAAAGACTTTTTTTCTGCGTCATTTTTTAATTTGGTATTATGAAATGTATTATTCTACGACACCGATTAATTCCCGGATGTCATCTACTTTTTGTTCCTGCATAAATTTCTTTATGCCTTCCACTACTTCTACAGTAGCTGCCGGATTGTTGAAATTCGCTGTACCTACTGCAACCATGGTTGCGCCTGCCATAATAAACTCCAAAGCATCCTCTGCGGTACGAATTCCACCCATGCCAAGCACAGGAATCTTAACAGCATGTGCTGCCTGATAAACCATGCGCACAGCCACAGGCTTCACTGCTGGACCAGACATTCCGCCAGTCTTATTGGCAAGAGCAAAGG
The DNA here is from genome assembly GCA_964511525.1 of uncultured Jutongia sp. Lineage (GTDB taxonomy): Bacteria > Bacillota > Clostridia > Lachnospirales > Lachnospiraceae > Jutongia. The sequence continues at coordinate 22,211 of CAZEFX010000006.1, read as the reverse complement.
TTCTCTTGTTAATATCAATCTTCATTCCAGTTAAGGTATTAATCAGAGAAATGGCATCTGCTCCACCAGCCTCTGCTGCCTTTGCCATTTCTGTAATATCTGTTACGTTTGGACTCAGCTTCATAATCACTGGCTGCTTTGCAATTTTCTTAATCTGGGAAGTAATATCCTCCACTAGCTTTGGATTCTGACCAAAGGCGATACCACCAGCCTTTACGTTTGGACAGGAAATATTGATTTCCATTAAATCAATATCGGTATCTGCCAAACGTTCTACTACTCTGCAATATTCTTCCGGTGTCTTACCACATACATTAACAATAATGCGGGTGTCAAACTGCTTTAAATATGGAATATCTCTTTCAATAAATACATCAATTCCCGGATTCTGTAAACCAATAGCATTTAACATACCGCCATAGGTTTCGCAGATACGAGGTGTAGGATTTCCCGGCCATGGAACATCTGCAACACCTTTGGTGGTTACTGCTCCTAACTGGTTCAAATCCACAAACTCACCATACTCTGCTCCAGAACCAAAGGTTCCCGATGCAGTAGTTACAGGGTTCTTCATGGAAACCCCCGCAAAATCAACTGATAAATTCATATGTTAATCCTTTCTGTTCATCTAGAAACAATTTCGTCTTTTCTTTATAATAAAAGTTCTTTCTGTATGAAAAGCTCTGACATTTTTTATAACTCAATATCATTAGCGTCAAATACCGGTCCATCCTTACAAACACGCTTGTTATTCACATGGCTGTGATGATCCTTTTCCTTCGACTGGCACACACAAGCAAGACAAGCTCCAATACCACATGCCATTTTCTCTTCCATTGAAATCTGTGCTGGAATGTTCTTCTCCTGAGCAAATGCCTTTACTCCACGTAGCATCGGAATCGGACCACAGGAATAAATGGTTTCTGCACTAAGCTCTTCTGCCCGAATGGCATCAATGACATTCCCCTTAGTCCCTACACTTCCATCCTCAGTAGACACATATACCGCAGCATATGGCTCAAACTCATCCTTCAGGAATAAATCATTATCTCTATACCCTAATACTACCTGAACCTGCTGCCCCTTTTCGGACAATGCCTTTGCCAGCTCCAGCATTGGAGGAATACCGATTCCTCCACCAATGAGAATGGAGCTTCCTTCCTTCTGAGAAAAACCATTGCCGAGAGGACCTACCACATCAATGGTATCTCCTGCTGTAAGATCGGAAAATTCCTTCGTTCCAGCTCCTGCAATACGGTATACCACCCGAAGCATTCTATCCTTCGGCATAATCTCACAGATACTAATTGGTCGTGGAAGCAACCGGCTTCCTTCGTGACAATATAATGAAATAAATTGTCCCGGCACTGCCATTTCAGCCACATTGTAATCCTCTGGGAACTTCAGCCACATGCTGTAAATCCCCTCTGTAACTTTAACCTGGCTGGTAATCACTGCCTGACATTTCTTTTTCTCTGACATGTAAATTCCTCCAAAATTAAAATTTAATCTCTTATATAGACTCCTCTATTTTCCTAATGCACCATTAATGTCTGCAATCATATCTACCACAGCCTGTCTGGAAGCATCTGCGTAATTTTCTGCTCCAAACTTGCTATAGGCATCCTGCTTGTATGCACAGATAATTCCGCGGGAAGAATTTACGATTGCTCCAAGTCCATCTTCATTGAAGTATGGAGCCAACTGATCAGCAGTACCACCCTGCGCACCATAGCCAGGAACAAGAATATATGCCTTTGGCATAGTCTTACGTAAAATCTTACCCATTTCCGGATAGGTTGCACCAACCACACAGCCTACATAGCTATAGCTGTCACCCATACACTGAGAACCCCACTCATTGACCTTCTCACCAACCAGCTCATATAAAGGACGTCCATTTACTAACTGATCCTGAAACTCTCCACTGGATGGGTTAGAGGTCTTTACCAATACAAAGATTCCCTTCTTCTCTTCCTTGCAAACATCAATAAATGGATTTACTCCATCGCTTCCAAGATATGGATTTACTGTTACAAAATCCTCATCAAAGCCATAATACTCCTTACTGCCTACCGCAACCTTCCCCAGATGACCCACTGCATAGGCGGTAGAAGTAGAACCAATATCACCACGCTTAATATCTCCGATTACAACTAAGCCTTTTTCCTTACAATAGTCTACAGTCTTCTTAAAAGCCACCAATCCCGGAATACCAAACTGCTCATACATAGCAATCTGTGGTTTTACTGCTGGAATCAAATCGTGGGTAGTATCTACAATCCCCTTATTAAACTGCCAGATAGCCTCTGCTGCTCCTTCTAATGTCTCACCATATTCTTCAAAAGCCGCTTTTGTAATCTGCTCTGGTACATAACTCAGCATTGGGTCCAGTCCAACAACAACTGGTGCATTCTTTTTCTGAATCTGTTCTACTAATTTGTTAATCATAATCGTTACCTCATTTCTACGTTGTTTTTTCTTTAAGCTTATTTCTACGTTGTTTTTTCTTTAAGCTTATTTCTACGTACACTTTTTCTATTATAACATTATTTTCTATAGATACTCAAGTCGTGTGTGAAACAGCCCTCTAGCCTCTTCCACAGCTCTTTTCATGAAATTAAATAATTTATAACGCCTTGGAACGATACACAATTTTACCATCTACCATCGTCAATTCAATCTGTCCCTTGACTTTTTTTCCATCAAAAGGTGTATTCTTTCCTTTGGATGCAAAGGTACTACTATCAATGACATATTCTGTCTCGATATCTGCAATCACCAAATCCGCAATCATTCCCTCTGCCAGATTTCCTTTCGCAAGATTTAATACCTTAGCAGGATTTGCACTCATCTTTTCCACCAGCTGGCTTAAAGTCAGGTATCCTCCCTCTACTAGTTCTGTATAGGATAATGCAAAGGAGGTTTCCAGACCTACAATACCAAATGGAGCCTTTAACATGCTCTGGTTCTTTTCCTCTGCGCCATGTGGAGCGTGATCTGTAGAAATCACTTCCATGATGCCATCTCTTAAGGCTTCCTTCAATGCCTGAACATCTGCTTTGCTCCGAAGAGGGGGATTCATTTTAAATCTTCCGTGATCCTCCGTAATCTCATCATCAGACATAACAAAATGATGCGGACAAACCTCAGCACTTACCTTCAATCCCTGCTCCTGCGCCATCTTAGTTAAAATTGCACTATCTGCAGTGGAACAATGACACAAGTGAAGCTGGGCACCTGTTTCCTTACTAATTAAAATATCTCTTGCTACGATAACATCCTCTACTGCATTAGTAATGCCTGGAAGTCCTAACTCTTCTGCTTTTGCCCCTGCATTCATGACTCCACCATCCACCAAAGGCTTATCCTCACAATGGGAAAACATTGGCAAACCAACTCTTGCTGCTTCTTGCATGCTCTTTCGGAACAATAAGGAATCCATGACTGATTTTCCATCTTCGCTTAAAGCAACTGCTCCGGCTTCTTTCATCCCCTGAATATCCGCCAGCTCTTTTCCGTTCTGTCCAATGGTTACTGCACCAATAGGCAGTATATGCACAGGCGCATCCTTGGCTCTGTCTAATAAATCTGCAATCCGCTCTGGACTATCAATAACCGGATTGGTATTTGGCATCGGACAAATGCTAGTCACTCCACCTCTGGCAGCTGCCTGACAGCCTGTCTCAATGGTTTCCTTATATTCAAAACCTGGCTCTCTCAAATGCACATGTAAATCAATAAAGCCCGGCATAATTATCTTTCCTGCAGCATCAATGACCTTATCCGGCTGTCCTGTTTCCTCTATAGAAATAGAAGGTGCCACCTTAACTATTTTTTCTCCCTCAATTAATACATCATAATTTCCATCTAAAGAATTGGCTGGGTCTACCAGTCGTCCATGTTGAATTAATGTTTTCATAATCCTACCTCATTTCTGCAAACTAAACTCTTCCCAACAATCTTATACTATATTATTTTGCTTCAATTATAAGAAACATACAAAGGAAGTATACCACATCTCTATACCTTGCTTCAATATTTGCATAAAAAGTGCATCTGCCAATCTGACAGATGCACCTTACATCGACTATTACATTAGTTCTGCCTGCTCTAAATCCTGCAGCATACGTTTATTCGTAATATACTCTTCAAACTCATCCTCTGCAATCCAGCGGCTATCATTTAAATCCTCTGATAGCACTACAGAGTCCTCATCCATCTCTGTATAACACAGATATGCCAGACCTAAATTACATACCGAACCTACCATAAAGGTCCATGTGTACAGGACACGGTCAACAACAGAGGTGAGTCCTGTCTGTTCCTGAATAAGACGAACTACAGCAGCATCTGGGGATTCTCCAAACTCCGCTTCACCATCTAAGAATTCCCACTGATACGGGTCAATGATATTATCGTCATACCATTTTTCTACAATGAGATATTTGTCGTCTCTCTTTACAATTCCTTTTACTAATATCCTATACGCGTTCATGTAAACCCCTCCTGTCTCTCCAAGAATTTATCCCCTGGCGTATATTTCTTCAGAAGCTTACGCTTCCTTTGCAGTGATATACTTCTGAGCTGTCAATAACTCTGCAATGAGTACCGCGCCACCGGCAGCACCACGTATAGTATTGTGGGATAAACCAACAAACTTGTAATCAAATACAGTATCTTCACGAAGACGTCCCATAGAAACACCAAAACCATTCTCATAGTTCACATCTAATGCAACCTGTGGACGATTATCTTCCTCTAAATACTGGATAAACTGCTTTGGAGCACTTGGAAGCTCTAACTCCTGTGGAAGTCCTGAGAATTCTTTCCAAACCTTAAGGATTTCTTCCTTGCTAGGCTTCTTACCTTCTTCAAATGTTACAAATACAGCAGCGGTATGACCATTTAATACTGGAACACGGATACACTGAGTAGTAATCACTGGACCTTCTGCCTTAACAACCTGTCCATTCTCAACCTTACCCCAGATACGAAGTGGCTCCTGCTCACTCTTCTCTTCTTCACCACCGATGAATGGAATGATATTTCCTTCCATCTCTGGCCATTCTTTAAATGTCTTACCTGCACCAGAAATCGCCTGATAGGTTGTTGCTACTACCGTCTTTGGCTCAAAACCTGCCATCTTCAATGCATGAAGGGCTGGTGTATAACTCTGGATAGAGCAGTTTGGCTTAACAACTACAAAACCTCTAGTAGTTCCTAAACGCTTCTTCTGATCTGCAATCACCTCTAAATGCTGTGGATTTAACTCAGGTACTACCATTGGAATATCTGGTGTCCATCTATGCGCACTGTTGTTAGATACAACTGGAGTCTCAGTCTTAGCATAATCCTCTTCAATCTTCTGAATCTCTTCTTTTGTCATATCTACTGCACTAAATACGAAGTCAACCTGAGAAGCTACTTTCTCTACGTTGCTTACATCTTCAACAATAATATCCTTCACTGCGTCCGGCATAGGTGTAGTCATTTTCCAACGGCCACCAACGACATCCTCATATCTCTTCCCTGCACTACGTGGGCTCGCTGCAATTGCAACTACCTCAAACCAAGGATGATTCTCCAATAATGAAATAAATCTCTGTCCTACCATTCCAGTACCACCAAGGATACCAACTTTTAACTTCTTTTCCATGTTGTCCTCCATAAGATATAATCTCGCCAAATATCGGCTTTATTTCCTCTGTTGTATACAGAAAGATATTAAACAAAATTTTACACTATTATATAAAAGAAGTCAAAATAAGAATTCTCTCACAGATTCACAAATTTTTTTTCGATTTTTCTATTTTTTTATGCACAATGCACTTGAGGTAGAAAATGAATCCAAATGGTACAAAATCTCCTCTTTCTTTATCTTGTGATTTTCTTTTTTATATGATAAGGTAGGTTTAATTGTACGGCTGTCAGCATACTATAAATGACGTCGTATAGGTCAATAAAGAATTAGAAATGTACAGAAAAAGTACAGAAATGAGGTAAGACATGAAATCAACACCAGTTAAAGGAACTCGCGACTATCTTCCAAAAGAAGTGGAGATTCGCGATTATTTACAAAATGTTATTTTAGAAACCTATCGGGATGCCGGCTTTGAAAGAATCACTACCCCTATTATTGAGGATGCAGTAAACCTAGACAAAAGTGAGGGTGGTGAAAACCTGAATCTGATTTTTAAGATTTTAAAGAGGGGCAAGAAACTGGAATCCGCTTTAAATAAAGAAGGGACTACAGAAAAAGACCTTTCTGACATGGGGCTTCGTTATGATTTAACCCTGCCCCTTTCCCGCTACTATGCCAATAATCGCAACGATTTAATGACACCATTTAAAGTGATTCAGATGGATCGGGTATACCGGGCAGAACGACCACAGAAAGGTCGTCTCCGGGAGTTTATGCAGTGTGATATTGATATTATCGGAAACCCTTCTAAAGACGCAGAAGTCGAATTAATCCTTACTACTACCAAGGCATTAAATAAAGTCGGTATCCAAAATTACAAAGTAAAAATTAATGACCGACGAATTTTAAAGAGCATTTTCGCTTACGCTGGTTTTCCAGAGGAAGAAAACGAGAAACTCGCAATTATTTTTGATAAATTAGACAAAATCGGTATTGATGGTGTAAAGGAAGAATTGATATCCTGTGAATTTGATAGCAATTCTATTGATAAGTTTATTTCCCTTTTTGAAACCGGAACCTTAAATCTGGATTCTGTTGCAGAGGTTTGTGATGCTTCCTATGTTTCTGATTTAAAACAGATTATGGATACCGTAAATGCTGTGTCAGGTGGTTCCTTCCCAATTGAATTCGCCCCTTCTCTGGTACGTGGCCAGGGATATTACACAGGCACCATCTTCGAGGTAGAGGCAGAGGGCTATAGTGGAGCCGTTGCTGGCGGCGGACGTTATGATAACCTGATTGGAAAATTCTTAAACGAAGATATTCCAGCAGTAGGTTTTTCCATTGGCTTTGAGCGAATCTTTGGTATTTTAATGGAAACAGAATATGCCATTCCAGACCGCAAAAAACGAATTGCTGTATTCTATGATCCAGATACCTATGCCGCCGCTCTTTCCTATGCTGAAGAATTGCGTAAGGATTATATGGTTTCGGTTATCGCCCGACCAAAGAAGCTTGGAAAATACCTTAATAAACTAGAAGCTAGTTCCTTTGATGGTTTTGCAGTATATGGACAGGAAGATGGCGTAAAGCTTTTTGAAAGGTAAGTGATTATATGAACGAGAAAATCCAACAATTAACGGAAATGCTGCGAGAAGGTCAAAACATTGTGTTTTTTGGCGGTGCTGGTGTTTCCACTGCATCAAACATACCAGACTTTCGCAGTTCAAATGGGTTATTTAGCCAGAAGTTAAATCGTAGTTTCACACCAGAGCAATTAGTATCCCATACATTTTTTGTTCGCTATCCAGAAGAGTTCTTTGCTTTTTACAAGAAAAATCTGGTTTATCCAGAAGCAAAGCCTAACGATTGCCATATTGCTCTTGCAAAATTAGAGGAAATGGGAAAGTTGAAAGCGGTTGTTACACAAAATATTGATGGACTTCATCAGGCTGCCGGAAGTAAAACGGTTTATGAACTTCATGGCTCCGTTCTTCGTAACTATTGCACCCGCTGTCATGCCTTTTATGACGCAGACTATATTCTGAATTCAGAGGGTATCCCAGTCTGTTCCCAGTGTAGTGGCAGTATAAAACCAGACGTAGTCCTCTATGAAGAAGGATTGGATGATACCATTATCACCAATTCCATTCAGGCAATTGCTCAGGCAGATACCCTGATTATTGGTGGAACTTCTCTGGTGGTTTATCCAGCCGCAGGTCTGATTGATTATTTTCGCGGAAAAAATCTGATATTGATTAATAAATCTTCTACCTCAGCTGACAGCAAGGCGGATTTAGTTATTAACGATAGTATTGATGTGGTTATGAAAGCTGCTGTGGATGCTTTGGATTAGAAATCTCATATAAAGAAAGGTAGGATACACACTATGGAATATGTATATAAAACAAAAGGAACCTGTTCCTCTAAAATAACCTTCGATATCAACGGAGATGTTATCACCAATGTAGTTTTCACTGGTGGATGTGACGGAAATTTGAAAGCTGTACCAAGACTAGTAGACGGACTTACCGTAGAACAAATCGAATCTAAAATCAAAGGGGTACAGTGCGGATTCCGCGGAACCTCCTGCGCTGACCAGCTTGCCATTGCGGTACGGGAAGCATACGAAGCCAATAAATAAAAAGTGCTATTGAAGAATTGTAAACAAGGTCTATGGTTTTCTTTTATAGCCAGCCCAATTCAAGCCAAAAGGTGCTGGTGTAAAAGAAATACCATAGACCTTGTTCTGCGTCAACTTCTCAAAATTGTTAATACACAAATCTTACTCTACAATTTCTACTTTAATCATGTTGGTAGTTCCCGAAGTTCCAATTGGTACACCGGAGGTAATTACCGCAATATCCCCGGACTTAAGAACCTTTTTCTCTTTTGCCACTGCAATGGCATGATCAAACAGTTCAAACACTTCATTCTTTTCCTCGATTAGTACAGGAGTTACACCCCAGGACATATTAATCTGACGGCACACCTTTTCAGAGGTACTTCCACCGATAATATCACAGGCTGGACGATATCTGGAAATCATTCTTGCAGAGCGTCCCGACTTAGTTACTGTTAAAATCGCACTGGCATTTAAATCATATGCCGTGGTACAGGTTGCGTGACAAATTGCATCTGTTACGTCCGGATTTGCTTTACGCTCACGACTATAAAAACGTTTCTGATAATCTACATCCTGCTCTGTTCTATTTGCAATACGAACCATGGTTTTTAATGCTTCAATTGGGAATTTACCTGCTGCAGTCTCTCCAGATAACATAATTGCACTGGTTCCATCATAAACTGCATTTGCCACGTCAGCAGTCTCTGCTCTGGTAGCCCGTGGATTTTTCATCATAGAATCCAGCATCTGTGTAGCAATAATAACCTGCTTGCCAGCCTCATATACCTTGCTGATAATCATCTTCTGGACAATGGGAACTTCCTCCTCTGGAAGCTCTACACCCATGTCACCACGGGCAATCATAATGGCATCAGAAGCTTCAATAATCTCATCAATATTATCCACACCTTCTCTGTTCTCGATTTTAGCAATAATATTAATGTCCGTTCCACCATTACTATCTAATAAATTACGAATTAACCTTACGTCAAATGCAGAACGTACAAAGGATGCTGCAATAAAATCTACATCCTGTTTAATACCAAATAAAATATCCTCACGGTCTTTCTCGCTCATATATGGAAGATTTACATGCATATTCGGAAGATTTACACCCTTATGGTTAGAAATCTCTCCATCATTTTTTACAACACAATGAATACTCTTTCCTTTAATAGACTCCACCTTTAATTCCACCAGACCATCATCGATCAAAATTGTGGAACCAACCTTCACATCCTCATAAAGTCTCTCATAGGTTACACTTACCTTTGTTTCATCCCCTTCTATCTCTGGATCACAAACCAGAGAAAACTTCTGATCCGTTTTTAATGCTACTTTCCCCTCTTTAAAGTTACCAATACGCACTTCTGGTCCCTTGGTATCCAAAAGCATTGCTACTGGCTTTCCACATTTTTCTCTCATGCGACGGACACGATCCATTCTCTGGGTCTGTTCTTCATATGTTCCGTGAGAGAAATTAAAACGAGCTACATTCATGCCCTCCATAATCAATTTTTCAACAACCTCATCCTTATCGGTTGCAGGTCCCATTGTACAAATAATTTTTGTTTTTCTCATTTTTCCTCCATTCTGGCTGTCATTCCAGACAATGCTCTCTAGCCTATACTCCTTGTGCTTATATATACTTCTGCCCTCAGCTTATGCTATTACGCAGATTTTCTTCATGATTTTCCACTTTTCCCCATATCTATTTCTAAAAAATCATAACTTGCTCCAACACATAAAAAATAGAAAAAGCAGAACAGATAAAACAATTTAGTACCATTAGTGAAAATCACCATCTACTCTGTCTATACTTTTCCACTTTTTCACCTTCCTTATTCCAAAATTTGCCTCTGACCGATTATTCTTTCTTTATTTCACCCCTGTATCTTAACATCCTCGTTCAAATAAAGCAAATTGTTCCATCTTTTTACTGATGATATTCCTGAAAGAACTCCTTCATTCTTTCACAGGCTTCTTTTAGAACCGAAACCTCCGGCAGATACACAATCCGAAAATGATCCGGCTGTTCCCAGTGAAATCCCTGCCCATGGGTAATCAGAATCTGTTTTTGTTTTAGAAAATCCAAAGCAAACTGCTCATCATTTTTAATTCCAAACTTTTGTATATCCATTTTCGGAAAAATATAAAATGCCGCCTTCGGCTTTACTACATGAATCCCCGGAATCTCTTTTAGAGCATTGTATATATACTCTCTCTGTTCATATACCCGTCCTCCCGGAACTAAAAGCTCCTGGGTAGATTCCCTCTCTGCCAAAGCCAGTGGAATTACAGACTGGGCAGGCACATTTGAACAAAGACGCATAGCAGAAAGCAAATTCAATCCTTCGATATATCCTTTTGCTTTCGATTTATCTCCACACAAACACATCCAACCACAACGGTATCCGGCAATCAAATGGGATTTGGACAAACCATTGAAACTTATCGTTAGTAAATCCGGGGCTAATGACGCCAAGGCAATATGCTTATGACCATCCATCACCAGCCGGTCATAAATCTCGTCTGCAAACAAAATCAATCCAAATTCTCTAGCAAGAGCCACAATTTGCTCCAAAATTTCTTTTGGATACAAAGCACCTGTTGGATTATTTGGATTAATCACAACAATCCCCTTTGTTCTATCTGTAATCTTACTTCTCATATCTGCAATATCCGGATACCACTCCGATTCTTCATCACAAAGATAATGTACTGCTTTCCCTCCTGCCAGAGTTACTGATGCAGTCCATAGCGGATAGTCTGGAGATGGCACCAAAATTTCATCCCCCTGATCCAAAAGCCCCTGCATAGACATGGTTATAAGCTCACTAACACCATTTCCTGTATACACATCATTGATGGATACATTATGCATCCCTTTTTCCTTGCAATAGGAAACAATTGCTTCTCTGGCAGATAAAATCCCCTTAGAATCCGAATAACCTTCTGTACTGGTAAGACTTTCTTCCATCTGCCGAATAAGGCTTTCCGGCGCTTGAAAACCAAAGGTAGCTGGATTTCCTATATTTAACTTCAAAATATCCTGTCCCTGAGCAATCATACGATTGGCTTCATCCATAACAGGACCGCGAATGTCGTAACAAACATTATCTAATTTGTGGGATTTCTCAAAATACTGCATCTCATCATCCTTTCACCATGAAATTAATGATTCCTTTAAATTACCATTTCCCCAGACAAGTACTTCTGGGCAAACTCTTCTGCCGGTACTGGCTTAGAAAAATAGTACCCTTGTATATAATCTGGATTTAACTCTAACGTACAATCCAAATCTTCCTTTGTTTCCACTCCTTCATAGCAAACTTGAATATCTAAGGAATGTGCCAATTCCGTAAACTGTTTAACCACCATATAATCATATCGGTTTTTCCGTATATTACGAATAAATGACTGATCAATCTTTAACACATCAAAGGTCATATTCTTCACATAACGTAAGTTAGAATATCCTGTACCAAAATCATCAATAGCTAAGCGGAGAGACTGATTCTTAAATGCCCTAAGTACCTGAATGGCATTACCAGACTCCAGCTCCCCACTTTCTGTAATTTCAAAAATTACATCCCTTCTGTCTGCATGAAGTTCTTCAATCAACTCCAACATATCCTTCAAAGCATCACTCTTCTTAATCTGCACAAAGGATAAATTGACATTCATCTTAAACTCCGGAATCGTTTTTTGCCATTCCTTGCATTGCTTGATGGCTGTCTTTGCCACCCACCTTCCTAAAGGAATAATCAAACCACTCTCTTCTAATAGTGGAATAAAAGTTGCTGGAGACATAAATCCAAACTTTTCGCTGTTCCAGCGAAGAAGTGCCTCTGCGCCCAACACCCTCTTTTCCTTTATATTTACAACTGGCTGATAATACAGTTCAAATCCACGGAAGTCATTTTCTACATCCTTCCGTAAGCATTCCTGCATATCCAACATATGTACATAGTCATCAAACTCCTTCTGGTCATATCGAACACAGTTATTCTTTCCCTTTAGCTTTGCCTGATGCAAAGCAAAACCTGCCTGTTCGATTAGTTTTTCTGTAATAACTGTAGTTTCATCAAAATATACACTTCCACCAGAAATCGTATAAAATATTTGATAACCATTATCCGAAATACTAGCATCCGTCATCCGCCGGATTCTCTTGTACATGTCTTTCGCTGGGTCTTCTATATCTTCTGGATAATCAGTAATCAACACAATCATTTCATCACCATCCAGACGAAATACCCTGCCCTTTTCTCCTACTGCCGTGCAAACACAATCTGCGGTATTTGCCAAAATCAAATCTCCAAATTCCTGACCGTATTTTTCATTCACATCTTTAAAATTATCAATACCTATCTGCAATAAAAATCCCCGGACGTTTTTTTCTAATGCATAATTTGCCAATGCCATCTTCAGAGAATTTTCACGATAAAGTCCAGTAATTCCGTCTATCTTACTTTTGCGGCCAATTTCTGAAATACGTCCAATCAAATAGGCTGGCTTTCCCTCTGTATTATGAACCACTCTTCCACGACAGCTAATCCAGACCGGGCGTCCTTCCTTAGTCTTCCAGCGATATTCCATATTATGCTCTACCTTTTGTCCACTTATCAGTGCCTTCAAATCCTCTTCCAGTAATGGATAATCATCTGGATGGGTCACCGATTTCAATACCTCTCCTACATTTGAAAACTGAGAGTTTTCCATATCAAAGGTACTTACTGCACTATCGGAAATAGCATACTCATCCTTTATCATATCATAAATATATAAATAATCATCGGTACAAAGACTTAACACGGAAAACACCTGACGATACAATTCCATATCTAACTCTGTAAAGCTCCCCTGCATGATTCCCCCTCCTTTCCCGAATCTATTACTTTTCCATCTTCTCTATTAATTTTTCTAATACTATGATGCTTCTCCTTACAATGGTACATTTCCTCATCCGCTTTTTTCATAATATCATCCAAATCACTAACACTATGAATATCTGAAATCACCATTCCATAACTCGCCCCCAGAATATACGGCTTATTCGTCCTGCGATTCCATTTATCCAAAGCTTCCTGCAATCTTTCTTCAAATAACTGGTAGTAGTCTTGTTCTGGCTCATCAGCATACCATAGATATGCTGCTACAAATTCATCTCCGCCAAATCTAGCACAAAAGCCCCCCGGAAAAATAGACTTTTTAAGAACCTCACCAATCTGACGAATCGCAACATCACCTTCTGCATGTCCATAATTATCATTAATTGGTTTCAACCTGTCTAAATCCACTGATGCAAAAAAGATTTTTTTTGGTTTCCCTGACATTTTTTTCATCTGACGGCCTAATTCACTATAAAATCCTCTTCGATTATAAATAGATGTTAACGGATCTTTGATATACATCTCATGCAAAAGCGACTGTTTCTTTATACTTCCAAAAACCTGTGCCAATGTCAGCATAAAATCATTTAACCGCTCATACTCTACTTCCTGATCCAAATACTGAATCGCCATACAACCATATACTTCTCCCAATCTGACGAATCGCAACATCACCTTCTGCATGTCCATAATTATCATTAATTGGTTTCAACCTGTCTAAATCCACTGATGCAAAAAAGATTTTTTTTGGTTTCCCTGACATTTTTTTCATCTGACGGCCTAATTCACTATAAAATCCTCTTCGATTATAAATAGATGTTAACGGATCTTTGATATACATCTCATGCAAAAGCGACTGTTTCTTTATACTTCCAAAAACCTGTGCCAATGTCAGCATAAAATCATTTAACCGCTCATACTCTACTTCCTGATCCAAATACTGAATCGCCATACAACCATATACTTCTCCCTGCCAATGTACTGGCAAAAATAAAATCGTTCCTCTAGAATCCCACATCTGACCGGAAAGATGATAAATATCATGTTTATCCCACAATTCCAAAGGCATTGTAGCTTTTTGATTTACTTGAGACAAAAGCAGCAGCATCTGTCCTTTTTCTATTTTTTTATTATTTAAAATATCTGTATGGCGACAACATTTACGATTCACAAATAACATTAAATCCTTTGTAGTAACATCCTTGATGCACTTGCAAAGACGATTTACCATTTCAGACATAGAATAGCCTTCTGTAAGTTTTGTCATCATCTGAAACATCCGGTCAACATATTGTCTATTGTGAGCCATACGACCATACACTTCCATAACATACTTGTTTGGTGTTCCATAATGAATCGGCTGACAGCCACAGGATTCACTACAGCGCATGTGAAATGGAACCATAACAGAATATGGTTCTAATTCTGGATTCTCCATATTTTTTTGTATTAACTGCATTACCTGTAAACCAATTTCTTCATGATCCACCTTCGCTGTTGTTAGTCTTGGTGTACAGTATCTTTCTAAATCGATTCCATCAAAGCCAGTTACAATTACATCTTCCGGTACCCGCAAACCATGCTCTGTTAACACATTACATACGGTAATTGCCATCATATCGTTCGCACAAATAATCGCATCTGGCAAGTCATCCTGCCAATCCTGTGCCCATTTCTCGCAGGCAACTTTCGCTGGATATTCCCAGAAATCACCGTAGGCAATATGTTTCTCAATCACAGGCAGACCATTTTCCTGTAATACCTGCTTGAACACCTGCAAACGTTCCTCTGAGGAATCATTCCCTTTATAGCCCGCCATAAAATATGGATTTTTACAATGATGCTCCTCCACCACATGACGTACTACCTTTTCAAAGGTAGATTGGTACTTTAACAAAACATTAAAGCAACGATCCATTTCATAATCTATGGTAATAACAGGCACTCCTGCTTCAAGAGCATCATCCCGTATATTTTCCAAAAGCTTTTCATACTGTATTGTCTCACCAAGAATAATTAACGCAGACAGCTCCTGCATAGGAATTCTTGAATAAATCGATGCTTCCCCTCTTACATGAGCATCTACATAATCCATTTTCGCAAATGCTCCATAAACTAATACCTTAAAGCCTTGCTTCTCGCCATACTCAGAAATAGTATGAAGTAACCCAAAAGCTCCTTCATCCTGTAAATGAGAGGCGCATACCCCAATAATTTTTTTTGACATCACTATTTACCTATCCGATCTTTTGAACATAATAATGGTTAATTATACCATACTTCTCCTTAATTATCTATAGTTGGTTCTTTTTCGTAAGATTTTATATAATGTCTTAATCCCCAACCAAAACTTACAACTGCCAGAGCAAATACTATCAACAGCCCTATTGCTGTTTCCTGAGAATTATTAACAAAAATACTATTTAACAGATAGTTTGTACAATTAAAAAGAATATGGGTAAGAACCGCTCCCCAAATACTTCCTGTCACCTTAAGAACCAATCCTAAAATCATTCCCAAACCGAAAGCATATAAGCCTTGAATCAAATTTCCATGATACAAGCCAAATAACGCTGCCTGCAATAGATTCGCCACTCCAAAAGGAAATGCAATCTTTAGCCTGTCCGTAATAGCGCCACGAAAAATCAATTCTTCTGAAACAGGTCCAATTAACAATACATACAGCCAGGTAAGAATCCCTCTATCTAAATCTACATTTTCCATTAACTTCATGTAAGCTTCAAAAGCCTGAGGAAATATAGCCCTCAAAACAGCCAAAAGAATGGTTAATACGACACAGCCACCAAAGCCCAGTCCAACAATTCCTAAAATATTTTCCTTAGAAAATGCCTTTCTATAAGAAAATGGTTTTTCCCGCCAATCGGATTTGTAATATAAAAAGCCGCACCAAATCATACATAAAAAAGCGGATATCATAGAAATCATAATAACCATACCACTTTCGGAAGTAAGCATATCCTGCATTCCCGTTGACATCATATAGTCCACGATTTCTTCCGTTCCAGCCGTCACCCTGCCTTCCTGAGTCACCTCATGGACAATCCTCGTCCAATGACTTGTCATATACATCGGAACACAAAGCAGGTATGCCAGAAACTGCATAAGGAGAGTTCCGATAAAAATCAAAACCACCTTAATGCATTTATCTACCTGAACCTTTCTCCAGAGTTTTAAATCCTTTTGCTCTTGTTTCATTTTTCTTCCTCTTTTCTCTATATTTTTTTCTATCCACCAAAACCGAAAAAGGCTGCCACATATGCTGTGGCAACCTTATGTATTTTCTTTCTCTCTTATTTTTTACGCTGTAAAAATACAGGAATCTTAATATCTCCATTATCTGCAGCCTGTCTGTTATATGCAGGTGGTGGAGTCTGCTTCGTTGCAGCAGTCTGACTCATGCCCATACCGGCAACCGGCTTCTGTATAGAGGATGCAACCTGTCCTTCTCTTGTAGCAAAGTTCGTCTTTGGTGCCATACTCTGCATAAAGGTTGGCTTTGCTGCCGGATTCTCTTCATCAAGACCTGTTGCAATTACCGTAATCTTCACCTGATCTGTTACATTTTCATCCATCATAGCACCGAAGATGATGTTACAATTCTCACCAGTTAACTCTTCAATGTAAGAAACAGCTTCATGAGCCTCCATCAATGCTACATCACCAGAAATATTAACAATAACATGAGATGCACCTTCGATGGTAGTCTCTAACAACGGACTGGAGATAGCCTGCTTTACAGCATCCACACACTTCTCGTCTCCGCTGCCCATACCAATACCAATGTGGGCTACACCCTTGTCCTTCATAACAGTCTGTACATCTGCAAAGTCCAGATTAATCAGTCCAGGTACATTAATCAGGTCGGTAATACCCTGAACACCCTGCTGTAATACTTCATCTGCCTTACGAAGTGCATCTGGCATAGAAGTGCGGCGATCTACGATTTCTAAAAGCTTATCATTTGGAATAACAATCAAAGTATCTACATTATCTTTCAAACGCTCAATACCGGAAACTGCATTATTCATACGGGTACGCGCTTCAAAAGTAAATGGCTTGGTTACAATACCAACCGTAAGGATACCCATATCCTTTGCAATCTTTGCTACAACAGGAGCTGCACCAGTTCCTGTACCACCACCCATACCACAGGTTACAAATACCATATCTGCTCCCTGAATAATGTCTGCAATTTCATCCTTGTTTTCTTCTGCTGCTGCCTGTCCTACTTCTGGAGAAGCGCCGGCACCAAGTCCCTTTGTCAATTTCTCTCCAATCTGAAGACAAACTGGCGCCTTACAATTTAAAAGATGCTGTTTATCGGTATTAATACATACAAAATCAACACCCATGATTCCTTCTTCAATCATTCGGTTAACAGCATTGTTTCCGCCACCGCCAACACCTATTACTACTATTTTAGCAGAGGACTCTGCCTCATTTGTCTTAATTTCTAACACAATTGCTCCTCCTATCTATTGCTTCTCCTAATTTATCCTATCCGGAACGTAATTACGATAGTATTATCCCAAAATTACCTCTAGATTATATAATACTAATTCCCAGAAGAATAATCAAGAGAACATTTGTTTTTTTCTGTTTTGTACAAAGTTTTATTGTTCTGGCTCGCTAGTATTGTCATTCTGCTTCTTTCCATTAGTATTTGTATCTAGTACAATCTTGTCCCCGGGTTCAAAATGCTCCATGTTAATGGTTCCACCCATGCCCTCTTCATTGGTCTTTTGCAGCACACTGGACAAAGCTGCCAGATCATCATCATAAAACTGCTTTTCTCCAAGAAAAACCTGAACCTTTCCAGAATACAAGGTCACCTTTTTTTCCTGAAACCGGATTTGATCCACCTGAACATCGTAATGGTCTATCAAAAGTGACAAATCCATAATGGTTTCAAACAAAGAATCGTCCTCTACATCAAATGCCTGATTCATGGTAAATTTACCAAATTCAATTCCTGTAACAATAGGAACTCCCTTCATGGGACTACTAAGACTTTGCAGCACAATTCCATCCTTATCAAAGAAAACGTACTGCCCCATATATTTTACACATCCACTGATTTTTTTATCGTATACGTGCAATGTAATCTTATTGAATCCATGCCATTCTACGTCTATCTCCTGAGTAAAGGGAAGACAAGGAACTCCCTTCAAGCGATTCATTAGCCAGAAATAAATGGTATGATCTGCAAACTGACCTGACATGCCATGCTGAATCACCTGCTCCTGAGAATAAATCTCACTTCCTTCTACGGTAACCTCTTGGATTCTAAGAGTAAAAAATAATACCACCGCCACTAATAACAGTACCAGCGGAATCATTAATATTCTTCTGTACTTTCTCACAACATCACCTCACCTGTCCCATTACTTCAGCTTCACTTGGTTCGATACACTTAGGACTAAGCCCATTTCTGCCATCATAATCATGGCCGCTGTACCACCATAACTAATAAATGGCAATGGTACACCCGTAGACGGAATAGACCCTGTTACAACGGCAATATTTAGAATAACCTGTATCGCAATATGTATTAGGACACCAATGCAAATCATACTGCCAAAAATATCAGGCGCATTACAGGCAATTACCACAATTCTCCAAAGCAGAACCAGAAACGCCAGCATTACTAAGACGGCTCCAACAATTCCCAGTTCTTCACAAATAACAGCAAAAATCATATCATTATAAGCCTCAGGAATATATCCCAGCTTCTGCATACTTTCCCCAAGGCCACTACCAAAAACGCCTCCAGAAGCAATGGCATAAAGTCCTTGCAAAACCTGATAGCCTACAGGATTATTTTCCACATCTCCCCAGGCAAGAATACGCTGCATACGGAAGCCTTCCCCCAAAAGCAGATAGAATGCAAAGAACACAACTACAATGATTCCTGTTACAAAAAAATATTTCACTTTCTTACTGGCTACAAAACACATTCCTACTGCAATAACTGCCACTATAATAGCGGTACTCATGTTTTCCTTGGCAATTAATCCAAAGGGCCAGATAACATAAAACATAATCGCAGCAAATCCTATCCAGGAATCCAATGCCCGTCTGGATTGATAAACTGCATAAGCAATAAATATAATAACTGCAATCTTTGTTATCTCAGATGGCTGAATTTCTGTAATTCCAAAGTCCAGCCATCTTTTAGCACCATTATGCTCCACACCAATAAATAATACTGCCGTCTGCATAATCAACGCAACCAAATAGAAAATCTGGGCTAAGTTTATCTTTTTCTTTCCTCCAAATTTCACCAACAACAGCTGATAATCCCTTGTAGACACAAAAAGCATTATTACAATACCTGCTCCCAAACCAATTAACTGCTGGGTTACAAAACGATATGGATTATTAAACCTGGAGGTAGAAGCTGTATAGGAGCTGGCACTATAAATCATAAGCACACCAAACAGCGCAATCGCTATCGTCATAAACAAAAGCATATAGTCATATTGCATATGAAATTTTTCAAATCTTTTATTTCTTCTTTCCACAGGCCTTGCCATAAATTTCACGCCTTTCTTCTGCTTTATTATAATTTATTAACCTGTTCCTTAAAGATATTCCCCCGTTCCTCATAGCTTTTGAACATATCCCAGCTTGCACATGCTGGAGAAAGTAACACTGCATCTCCCGGTTCTGCCTGCGCTGCGCTGACCTGCACTGCCTCTTCTAGGGAAGCGACACGAAAAATCTTGTCAAAACCTGCTTTTCTTGCAGTCTCTTGGATTTTTTCTGCGGTTTCTCCTAACAGTACCAACGCCTTTACCTTCTCTCCAAAGGAAGCAATCCATTCCTCATAATCCGATTGTTTATCATATCCACCGCCAATAACTACAGTTGGAGCAATCATAGCTTCCACCGCCTTAATGGCAGCATCCGGATTCGTTCCCTTTGAATCATTATAATATTTTACTCCATTAACCTCTTTCACAAACTCAATTCGGTGCTCCACCGCCTGAAATTCTGAGACTGCCTTACGAATACACTCCACTGGTACTCCTGCATGCATCGTAATTGCTACTGCAGCCATAACATTTTCATAATTATGTATTCCCAGCAGCTGCATATCGTGAATGGTACAAATCCTTATTTTCTCTTTATCACAATAAATAATCTCTTCGCCTTCCAGCCAAATTCCCCGTTCTAATGGCTGTTTGCTGCTAAACCAGAAAATATCCGATGGAATCTCTGATGCAATTTTTCGTAAATGCTCATCCTCATAATTCAACACACAAATCTGCTCTTTTGTTTGATTTTCTGCAATCCTTGCCTTTGTTTCAATATAACATTCCATGGTATGATGACGATTTAGATGATCTGGTGTAATATTTAAAATCGCACTAACCTTAGGACAAAAATCATGAATGGTTTCCAATTGAAAGCTGCTGACCTCTGCCACGGTCATGGAATCCTTCTTTGTTTTCAAAGCATATTCTGTATAAGGAAGACCGATATTACCTACTACAAAGGTACTGTCAAAATACTCCTTCATAATAGCACCTGTCAAAGCCGTTGTGGTAGTTTTTCCATTAGTTCCAGTAATTGCTACCAATTCTCCTTTGGCACAGGCATATGCTAACTCAATCTCTCCCCAGATTGGAACTCCCTTTTCCTGCAATTTCTCAACAAAGGGCAAATCCGTAGGAACACCCGGACTAAGCACAGCCAAATCCATTTCATCCATTACCTGCTCAGGAAGTTCCCCTAATATCAGACGATATTCCACCTTAGATGGCATTTTACCTGCCACATCCTCTTTGCTTAGCTTTCCATTTCCTTCCAAAACAGTAATCACAGCGCCCTGCTTTGCTAAAAGCTTTACTGCTGCCACACCACTAATTCCTGTTCCTACCACAAGTACCCTTTTTCCATTTAATTCCATTTCAGACCAAACCTTTCCTTTTTTATGCATTTTCTCTTTATAGTGCTGCAAATGCCACCAGACAAAACAAGGCAGTAATAACCGAAAACACGGTTACTACTTTTGTTTCTGACCACCCGCACTGTTCAAAGTGGTGATGAATTGGCGCCATTTTAAATAATCTTTTTCCATGGGTGATTTTAAACCAACCCACCTGTAAAATTACAGAGAATACCTCAACCAGATAAATCACTCCCACAATCAAAATAAACAATGGGATTTTTAACATCAATGCCATAGAAGCAACAAAGCCTCCCAAAGCAAGAGAGCCTGTATCCCCCATAAATACACTGGCAGGATGAACATTAAACAGTAAAAATCCCATTAATGCCCCTGCCACTGCTGCAGAAACCGGTGCTGCTGTACTTCCTGTGCCAACGGCAACCACGGTAAAAAACACTGCCACCAGCAAGGTAACGCTAGACGCCAGACCATCTAATCCATCCGTAAAATTAGTTCCATTCACGGTTCCCACCATAACAAAAAACAGAAAAATACAGTAAAACCAAACTGGCATCTGTATATATATCCCCTTTACTATTCCTCCTGTAAAGGGAAGTAAAATTTCTGGCTGGTAATGTAGTCTCTCCAGATAATAATATGCAAAAATCCCTGTCACCACCAGCTGCAGCCACATTTTCTGCCACGCCCGCAGACCTAGAGAGCGCTTCATAACCACTTTAATATAATCATCCAGAAAACCAATGAGACCAAATCCCACCGTAGCAAATAAAACCGGTAAAATTTCCTGGTTCTCTTCCATATTCATTATAGAAGCAACCGACACCGAAATCAGGATAATCAAACCTCCCATAGTCGGTGTTCCTGCCTTCTTCAGATGACTTTGTGGTCCGTCATCCCGTACATACTGTCCGAATTTTAACCTTCTCAAAAAAGGAATCACAATAGGACAAAGTACAACACTGATTGCAAAGGAAATCAGCAGTGGTATTATCGTATCTAAATACTTCATTTCAGTTCCTCCTGTACCATAATCTTTCCTTTGTTTTTATCAGATATTCTTTTGTACAAACCACAACTTTATTATTTTAATCCAATCCTATAGAGAAA
>CAZEFX010000005.1:0-49651 GCA_964511525.1 uncultured Jutongia sp. | reverse complement strand
ATCATCGACAGGGAATTGTTGGAGACTATGATGATTTTGATGATGTCGAAGAGCTCGTTCGATTCATACAAACAGGTAAGCGTTAAATTGGAAGTTGATGGAGGTTTTAAGGTGAGAAAACGAATTAAATACTCGGTGCAGTTTTAAACTGGCAGCAGATTGTATCGAGGTTAATTTACGCAAATTGCTTATGTTGTCAGGGACTGCACTGATTATAAAATAGACTATTTTATTTGAAAGGAAGCAGTTTTATGAATGAAGAATGTTTAAAAAAGATATGGAAACAGGAAGAGGAAATAGCACATATTCATGGATGGGATTTTTCGCATCTTCAAGGAAGGTATGAAGCGGAAAATGATTTGCCATGGGATTACGAGCAGATTGTAAGAGAATATTTAGCCCCAAATATGCAAATGATGGATTATGATACTGGTGGTGGCGAGTTTTTGTTGTCATTAGAACATCCATTTGAAAAGACTTCTGCAACAGAAGGTTATGCTCCTAATGTTGAACTTTGTAGAAATAGATTATTGCCTCTGGGCATTAATTTTAGAGAATGCAATAATCCTAATAATATACCATTTAATGAAGAATCTTTCGATATTATGATTAATAGGCATGGAGAATTTGTACCAACAGAAATATATAGATTGCTGCGAAAAAATGGTGTATTCATTACGGAACAGGTTGGAGAAGACAATGAAAGAGATTTGGTTGAAATGGTGCTACCTGACACAGAAAAACCATTTTTTGATTTGAATCTAAAAACACAACAGAAGAAGTTTGAAGAAGCAGGTTTTCATATTTTAATAGCAGAAGAAGCATATAGACCTATTTATTTCTATGATGTGGGTGCGTTTGTGTGGTTTGCTCATATTATAGAGTGGGAGTTTCCAGATTTTTCTGTCGATATGTGTTTTAAACAATTGTTGAAGATGCAAGAAGAGATTGAGAAAAATGGATTTGTCCAAGGGACAATACATAGATATTTAATTGTGGCGACAAAATAATTGTTTGCGGCAGGATGTGTATTCTGCCGCACTTATTGAAGTATAAATCCTTGAAAACACTAAACTTTTTATTGGTGTCTATTCCATTGCAAAAAAGAAAGAAATTATTTTCAATGCAAAACAAACCAGAAAATATACAGTTTGAATACATGCTTGTAAGAACATATTGACAACCATCTATGTATTTGATAATTTATACACATTGACAACTATCTATGTGAGGTGATTTGAGATGAATACAATGGATGTAGCAGTTATTTGTAAGGCACTTGGAGATAGTAACCGATTGCAGATTGTTCAGA
Source organism: uncultured Jutongia sp. (assembly GCA_964511525.1). Classification (GTDB taxonomy): domain Bacteria; phylum Bacillota; class Clostridia; order Lachnospirales; family Lachnospiraceae; genus Jutongia. The sequence goes on along the minus strand of CAZEFX010000005.1, from coordinate 48,339 downwards.
TGCTATCGGATGGAGAAAAGTGTGGATGTAAATTGTTGGAGGCGTTTGAAATAACACAACCGACATTATCCCATCACATGAAAATTTTATGTGAATGCGGTCTTGTACATGACCGAAAAGAAGGAAAGTGGCACCACTATTCTTTAAATTGTGAGACTTTGCAAGGGTTTAAAAGTTTCATTGAAAGCTTGTCCTGCATTAAGGAAGGGGGAAGCTGCTGCTCATGATCTGGGATTTTATTCAAAATCAGATATTAGGAATGAAATAGTCGGCGTACTATTAGAAAAAATAGGTATAGACATATCCGGCAAATTAGGAGGAAGTATTCATTTTTTTATTTATGATGTGATAAAAATTACAGTATTACTTTGTACCTTGATATACACGATTTCCTATATACAAAGCTACTTCCCACCGGAACGAAGTAAAAAAATTCTTGGAAGATTTAAAGGGATTTGGGCAAACTGTATTTCTGCATTGCTAGGTACAGTTACTCCGTTCTGTTCCTGTTCATCCATCCCATTATTTATTGGCTTTACAAGTGCCGGTCTCCCATTAGGAGTTACATTCTCTTTTTTGATTTCATCTCCTATGGTAGATTTGGGGAGTTTGGTCTTATTGATGAGTATATTTGGGACAAAAGTGGCTGTAAGCTATGTTGTGGTTGGTTTAATCATTGCGGTAGTAGGTGGTATCCTAATTGAAAAAATGCACATGGAAAAATATGTTGAGGAATTTATATTAAATGCAGATTCCGTTGATATTGACAGTCCAACGCTTAATCAGAAAGATCGTTTGTTGTATGCAAAAGAACAGGTAGTATCTACATTCAAAAAAGTGTTTCCTTATATATTAGTAGGTGTCGCGATTGGAGCAGCTATTCATAATTGGATTCCAGAAAACTGGATTGAAACGGTGTTAGGAAGTCATAATCCGTTAGGAGTTGTTTTAGCCACATTAGTAGGGATTCCAATGTATGCTGATATTTTTGGTACGATACCTGTTGCAGAAGCTTTATTGACAAAAGGTGCACAGCTTGGGACAGTATTAAGCTTTATGATGGCTGTTACAACACTTAGCTTGCCGTCAATGATCATGTTAAAAAAAGCAGTGAAACCGAAACTTCTCAGTGTGTTCGTGACCATTTGTGCAGTTGGTATTATCGTTGTAGGCTATTTGTTTAATATATTTCAAGTATTCATTATTTAGGAGGATTACAAAATGGCATTGTTCGGATTAAGGAAGAAGAAAGAAGAAAAGGCATCCAGTTGCTGTTGTAGTGGAAATTGTACACCGGAAACAATGAAAGAGGATGAAAAGGAGAAAAGAAGTTCTGGAGTAAAAATCTTAGGTGGAGGCTGTGCAAAATGTAACCAGTTAGAAGAAGTGACGGTTAAAGCACTTCTGGAACTTGGCATGGACAGTACGATAGAACATGTAAGAGATTTTGAAAAGATAGCAGCGTATGGAGTTATGACGACACCTGCACTTGTCGTGGATGGAAAAGTGGTTGCCTATGGAAAAGTCCTGAAAAAAGAAGAAGTGGTTGAAATATTGAAGAAAGTGAGAGGGTAGTATTGAAAAAAGTAGCATTTATATGTGTTCATAATTCTTGCAGAAGCCAGATTGCCGAGGCGTTAGGAAAATATTTGGCTGCTGATATATTTGAAAGTTATTCTGCCGGAACAGAAACGAAGCCTCAAATCAATCAAGATGCGGTTCGTATTATGAAAGAATTGTATGGGATTGATATGGAACAAACACAATATTCAAAATTGATAACAAATATTCCAAATCCTGACATAGCAATTTCTATGGGATGTAATGTGGGATGTCCTTTTATCGGAAGGGCGTTTGATGATAATTGGGGATTAGAAGATCCTACAGGGAAATCAGATGATGAATTTAAGACAATCATAAAGGAGATTGAAAGCAAGATTTTACAATTAAAAGAAAAAGAGAGGACAATATAGTGACGTATATAGAGAAAGCAAATGCTTTATTTGATAGAAAGTCCCTTGTTCATAGGTGGTTTTTACGGCATTTTCAGAGAAATTAGGACTAACGGAAGAACAAGCCTTAAAGAAAGGAGCATGCTTTGGAAGTGGAATTGTATCACTCTACTTTCCGTAGGTTGCCATATCGGATAGGAATCTTTATTATTTTCACATAAAAAATAAAGAGAGAGGTGCACAGTATGGGATATGTAACTGGAAAGATTATTAAGGAGTTAAGAGAAAGGCGCAGGATAACACAAAAGGAACTTGCAAAGAGGATTAATGTGAGTGATAAGGCGGTATCGAAGTGGGAGACGGAAAAAGGACTTCCTGACATAGCGATTATTGAAGACTTAGCCAATGCGTTAGGAATATCCGTAACAGAACTGCTGACTGGTGATTTAAGAGAAAATGAGAACCGTTCTGCAAACATGAAAAAGATGATTTTCTTTGTTTGTCCCATTTGTGGAAATATTATAACGTCTGTAGGACAAGGTGCTTTTTCCTGTTGTGGTGTGTCTTTGTTGCCACAGAAACCTGAAAAAGGTGATGAGAACCATTCTATTCGTGTTGAGATTGTAGACAATGAGTATCATGTAACAATGAATCATCCTATGGAGAAAAATCATTATATATCGTTTATTGCATATGTTGCATCGGAAAGTGCTGAAGTTATTAAGTTATATCCAGAACAGGGGGTATCGGCAAGATTTAGAAGAAAAGGGCATGGAACGATTTATGGGTATTGCAATAGGCATGGGATGTTTTGTGAAAAGGTATAAAATACAAAATATTATTGACCTTCACGGAACGTCATAGATTAGAATGTAATCATCAAGAGAAAATTTCAAAAGTGGAATTACTTTATAGGTGGTTCCGCTTTTTTTGAAGCTATAAAATTGACACATTTTTATGAAGAATCTGTCTATATAAAAGAAATGTGTTTATTTACAATAGTATTATGGTGTAGTTATGGAGGCAGTGGGTATATCATATAAATAATGTAAATGGAGATGTTAAGATGAATAATTTTACAATGCGTTTAGAAACAGAAAAGGATTACAGAGCAGTCGAAGAGCTTACCCGTGAGGCTTTTTGGAATGTTTATAAGCCAGGTGCTGACGAACATTATTATGTTCATCAGATGAGAAAACATCCGGATTTCATTCCAGAGCTTGCTTTTGTGATGGAAATGAATGGCAAAATTGTCGGCAACATAATGTATACGAAGGCTTGGCTTGAAGATGAAAATGGTGTCAGAAAAGAAATCATTTCCTTTGGTCCTCTTTGCGTTGCAGCTGAATATCAGAGGCAAAAGCTTGGCAAGGAACTGATTGAGCGGTCATTTGATGTGGCACGCAAAATGGGATACGATGTGAATATTAATTTTGGCAATCCTGGAAACTATGTCAGTCGTGGGTTTGTGAGTTGCAAAAAGAAAAATGTCAGCTATATTGTTAACGGTAATTTCCCGACGGCACTTCTTGTCTGCGAGCTTGTACCGGGGACTCTTGATGGTAAAGAGTGGATGTACATTCCGAGCACTGCTGCTGACTGCTGTGAGGATGTTGCTGCTGTAGAGGCATTTGATGCTACATTTTCATTCAAGGAGAAGATGTGGATGCCAAGTCAGGAAGAATTTTATATCTATAGCCATTCATCGGTAGTAAGATGATAGATAATAATCGTTTGACAAATTTGAAGTAGATGGAGGTTTTATATAATGGAATATATAAAGGTTACGAGCGAAAATATAGAAAAAGAACATATATGTTGTGCAATTTCTAATAACAATGATATTCAAGTATCTTCAAAAAAAGCTTGGCTGTCAGAACGGTTTGAAGATGGTTTGGTTTTTCTTAAAAGTACAGAGAGAGGCAAGTGTTTTATTGAATATATCCCTGCCGAAAATGCATGGAATCCGATTTCGGCAGATGGCTATATGTATATTGATTGTTTGTGGGTTGCAGGTTCATTTAAGGGACATGGCTATTCATCAGATTTATTAAATGCTTGTATTGAGGATAGTAAAAACAAAGGAAAAAAGGGATTGTGTATTTTAGCAGCGGCAAAGAAGAAACCATTTTTAGCTGACCCTAAATTTCTGAAGTATAAAGGATTTCAAGTTTGTGATGAAGCTGATAATGGTATTCAGTTATGGTATTTGCCGTTCGTAGAAAATTCCACATTGCCACAATTCAAAGAATGTGCGAAACACCCCCATACTGACGAAATGGGTTATGTTTTGTATTATACAAGTCAATGTCCATTTAATGCGAAATATGTGCCTGTAATCGAAGCAATTGCAAAAGAAAAATCCATACCGTTTAAAGCAATTCATTTGCAGAGTAAGGAAGAAGCCCAAAATGTACCGACACCAATCACAACATACGCATTGTTTTTAGATGGTAATTACATTACCAATGAGCAGATGAATGACAAGCGGTTTTTGAAATTATTGGAGAAGTAAAAATTCAGTCTTACAGAGAGATTGAAAGCACTTAAAGATTTGAATATGTCGCACTGTATATTACAATTTTTGTCCAAAAAATGCGAGGATGTCTTAATGGTTGTATGATAGAATAAATTATCAGCTGGTGAAAGGAACTTATAATTATGGAATGGATTAGTGGAATGAACGTTGCAATTAATTATATTGAGGAGCATATTTTGGAAGAGATTGACTACGGGAAACTGGGAAGACTTGCTGGATGTTCGTCATCTCATTTTCAAAGGATATTTACCTATCTCGGCGGTGTGACATTAAAGGAATATATAAAACGCAGAAGAATGTCTCTTGCGGCAACGGAACTTGCAGATAGTTCTGTAAAAGTGATTGATGTTGCATTAAAATATGGATACAGTTCTCCAACTGCATTTACAAGAGCTTTTGCAGATATTCATGGAGTTACTCCATCCGAAGTAAAGGATGGTGCAAAGGTTGTGGCGTTTCCTCCTATGAAATTTCAGATGGTTGTGAAAGGAGTAACCCCTATGAATTACAGAATCGAAAAGAAAGAGGCATTTCGCGTTATAGGAAAATCAATAGAATTAAAGCAGAGTATTGAGGAGAATTTCAAAATTACACCGGAATTTTGGGCGAAAGCAAGTATGGACGGAACGGTTCAAAGATTAGCCGGAATGATTGAGAATTTAGGTCTTCTTGGTATCAGTACATGTAATAATACGGATGAGTGGCGGTACTATATTGCTGTGGCAACTACAAAAGAAGCAGACGATTTGGAGGAATATGTAGTTCCTGCCTGTACATGGGCTATATTCTCAAAAGAAGGTCCTATTTCGGGAATGCAGGAGCTGGAAAATCAAATTGTGACAGAGTGGCTTCCTACCAGTGGGTATGAGTATGCCGATGCTCCAGATATAGAAGTATATTATAACCCAGACCCTGTTAATGCAAAGTATGAAGTGTGGATTCCTGTTGTAAGAAGAGATAATTAGAAAGCGAGATGAAAGTATGACACATTTAGTATATTGTGATAATGTGGGTAAAAAGGGTGAACGTCCAATAGATAAAATACTGGCAGGTATAAAGACTATGGTTGTGAGAGGTGCTGCCGGAAGAAAAATTCCACATAGCAGAGTTTTTGAAGGAGAAGAACTCTATTTTATGGAAAAGGGTACTGCTCAGATTTCAGCAAAAGCAAAGGTTAAGAGTGTTCAAAATTTTGTTAAGCTGACTGATTCCGAAATAGATGATGTTCTTTCCGCAAATCAGAGTAAGCTTAATTTGTCGGATAAACAGATTGTACGTTGGCATAAGAAGTGTCTTTGTCTTGTGGAATTTGATTGCGTAGAGGAAATTGTTCCGCCACTGGAGTTTGAACATCAGGGAAATATGGATGACTGGTTGATTATTGATAAGATAGAGGATGTAGTTGCTGGTTCAAGCATTCCATACAATTATGAGAAATTTAGATTTTAGGTGCAACATAAATTAATGTATAATTTAGAAATTAATGCTCAAAGAGAACGCTGCCCAATTAACAAGATACAAATGGTGATTTAGTGGGGCGGATTACAATAGCATTGCCCTACTAGAAATATAAAAATAATGATTTAGTAGGTCGTGCAAAAGCAATGTCATCCTACTAATAATTGAAGAACAAGAAATTAGTAGGTCGTGTCAAAAGGATATTGGGCGACTAACAAGATAAAAATGGTGATTTAGTGGGATGAGTCAAAAAGATGCTGTCCAACTAATAAGAGAAAAGTAAGAAAATAGTAGGGAATATCAAAACAATATTGTCCTACTAAAAAGGTGAAATGAAAAATCAGTAGGGCACGACAGAAAAAATGTGCCCTATTAGATGATATAAAAAGCAAAAGATGTAGGGCAAAAAGGAAATTCATAGTGTTTTTAGTCCAGACTCGAAAAATGCTACGGATTTTCCACGCTAACGATGTGTTTTCTACGAAAACTACGCCACTATCGTTGCAAATTGCCTCTGACAAATACATCATCCAATTCCAATTTAAGAAATTAAAAATATGGAGGTTGTTCAAATGAATAAGCAAGTGAAAGAGTATATAGATAAATATCCAAGTGAGATTATTGATATGTACCTTAATTTAAGGCAAATAATTATGGAAAGTACTTCATGTGAACCAGAAGAAACATTGTGGGCAAAAATAGCAAGCTATTATGTTGGTGAATCATTCGTGAGATTAATTCCATTTAAAGACCATATTAATATTGAGGCACAGGCAGTAATTCAACATAAGGAAGAATTAACTGGTTATAAGGTTACTCCTAAGGGAATGGTGCAAATTTATTTAAAACAAGATATACCATATGAAGTTTTGAAACAGATATTTGCAGAAACTTTAGGATAATTCTTTTTGAGTATTAAGAATATGTTGTCATTGAGCACAAGTGTTGCACTAGAAAATAATGATAAGGAGGAAAAGATGAAAATAGATTCTATTGATAAAGGCAAAGCATTTGATTGGGGAAAGACATCCAATGACTATGCAAAATACAGAGATATTTATCCAGACAGGTTATATGAAAGCCTATTGGCTCTTGGTCTTTGCAAGAATGGGCAGCGTGTGTTAGATATTGGAACAGGCACTGGTGTAATACCTCGTAATATGTATCGATATGGTGCTGATTGGACAGGGACAGACATATCTGAAAGTCAAATTGAGCAGGCAAAACTTTTAGCTGAAAAAGCAGATATGAAAATTGATTTTTACACATGTTCTGCTGAAGATATAGAGTATCCTAAAAATACATTTGATGTTATTACAGCATGTCAATGTATCTGGTATCCTAATCATAAAATTCTTGCTCCTAAATTTTCAAGAATATTAAAACAGAATGGAAAATTTTTGATATTATATATGGCTTGGTTGCCTTATGAAGATAATATTGCTAAAAAAAGTGAGGATGTTATTTTAAAATATAATCCAGACTGGACTGGTGCTGGAGAAATAAGAAAACCAATGTGGGTTCCAGAGGAATATCTTGAATATTTTGATATTACACATCGTGAGGAATTTGATGTGAAAATTCCATTTACAAGAGAATCTTGGCATGGAAGGATGCGTGCATGCAGAGGTGTTGGGGCATCCCTTACAAAAGATGATTTGCTGAAGTGGGATAAGGAGCACAGAGACATGTTGAAGAAAAATGCTTCTGAAAAATTTGAAGTGTTACATTTTGTTTCTTTAGCTGAATTATCTTTACGCAAAGACACGTAATTAATCATGTAAAGTTCATTGCGGATAAAAATGACGGAATAATATAGGAGGCGAAAAGTGAGAAATAATAGCTCTGCATTTGATTCCAGTGAATATGACAAGAAAATCAAACAAACGATTCCATGTTACGATAATTTTTATGAACAGGTTATAGAACTGGTCAAGACATATTATCATAATACATTGGCGTGGCTTGATGTGGGCTGTGGAACAGGGAAAATGGCATCTATGGCATTTGAAAATGTTAAAATTCAAAGATTCACATTTTGTGATTGTTCTGCGGATATGTTAAAAATTGCACAAGAACGTTTTCCGTATTCAAATACAGAATTTTCACTGTGTGATGTTCGGAAAATGACGTATTCCAAAGAGTTTGATGTTGTTACAGCCATACAGGTAAATCACTATCTTCATAGGGAAGAACGTAAAATCGCTATTCAGAAGTGTTATGAAGCATTAAAAGAAAATGGTTTATTTATTACATTTGAAAATTTTGCACCCTTTAGTGATTTGGGAAAACAGATTTGTCTGGATAAGTGGAAATCGTATCAAATAAAACAAGGAAAAAGTCCAGAGGAAGCTCATAAGCATATAGAGCGTTATGGGAAAGAATATTTTCCAATCTCATTAATGGAACATATGGAGCTTATGGGAAATTGTGGATTCAGGGCGGTAGAGGTACTATGGCTTTCAAATATGCAGGTGGGGATTTGGGGAGTGAAATAACTTCAAATATGAGAGAGGACAATAGTAATGTAAACTGTCAGTTGACATTACAGTCAGGAATAGTGCTTTTGATGTGGTGTTTATTTCCTTATAGTCATAATATATTATCTTGCTTTGAGTATGTGTATGAAAAAGAGGGGCTTACTTGTATGGATGTATATATTCATGTAGATAGTGTTTTGAAATCAGATAGCTTTACAAATTTTTCGTAGAGTCAATAACCACAAGATATAAGGAAAGTGAAATCATTATTATTTAAAACTGGAAGGAGAACAGAAATGGAATTAGTAATGCAACCTACGCCTGAAACATGCGGACAAGCATGTATTGCAATGATTATAGGAAAAGATATAGACGTAGTGATTAAAGACATGAAGACAAGCGGACCTACCAGTATAGGTCAATTGATTGAAATATTGGACTTTTATGGGGTAAAGCATGCGGAAAGGAATGTACGTATTTCCAAAAAGAATCCAGCTCCGCATGAATATTCTATTTTAACAGTACATACAAACGAGGGCTATACTCATTGGACATTATTATATAATAATAAATATTACGATCCGGAATTTGGATTGATAGAGGGAGAGTATCCATACGGAAAAATAACATCATTTTTAGCGGTTTATTAATCCCACAGTTCTTCTCACGTCAATAGATATAGCAAGTGAGAATTAAAACGAATATATGTTTTACATGCGGAGGAGAGCAGCAAATAACATGAATGAAACAAATATAATTGCAGAAACCAAGAGACTGATTTTAAGAAGATACCAGAAAAGTGATTTGACAGATTTATATGAGTATCTATCGGATGCTGCTGTTGTTAAATATGAACCATACAAGCCAATGACTATGAATGAAGTGGAAAGCAACCTTGAATGGAGAATGTCCACGGATGAAATGATTGCGGTTGAATTAAAGAGTACTCATAAAATGATAGGAAATGTGTATTTAGGTAGACGTGAATTTGAAAGCCTAGAAATTGGATTTGCATTCAACAAAGAATATTGGGGAATGGGATATGCAAAGGAAAGCTGCATGGAGCTGATGGCATTAGCCTTTTTGAAAGGGATACATAGAATATATGCAGAATGTGATCCTAAAAATCCGGATTCATGGAACTTACTAGAGAATTTAGGGTTTGAGAGAGAGGCACATTTAAAGGAAAATATATATTTCTGGAAGGATGAGAAGGATAACCCTATTTGGAAAGATACATATATTTATGCGAAAAGGAATGGTTAGGGGTCATGTACCTAGAAGCGAAGAAACGGAGATGAAAGGATGGAATTTAAAGATAAATTGCAAGCTTTGCGCAAACAGAAGCAGCTTACTCAGGAAGAACTTGCACAGGAGCTTTTTGTGTCCCGGACTGCGATTTCGAAATGGGAGTCTGGCAGGGGGATGCCAAGCATTGATTCCTTAAAAGAAATCTCTCGATTATTTGAAATTTCCATTGATGATCTGCTTTCCAGTGAAGAATTAATGGAAGCAGCAGAAAATCAGGTGCAGGAAAAAACGAAAAATATCTGTAATCTGGTGTTGGGGATTATGGACTGCATGATGTTTCTTTTGTTATTTTTGCCGTTATTCGGAGAGAGAAGCGGAGAAGTCTATTTGGCAGTAGCTGTATTATCCTTATCAAATATTTCGGTATATTTGAAATGGGGGTACATTGCATTTGCTGTGGTTGGAGTTTTGTTTGGTATAGTAGAATTAGCATTACAGTCAAGTGAGAATTCGATATGGTGTAAAAATAGATTTATTATATCTCTTTGCATCACTTTTTTTGGCAGTGCATTATTTATTTTGAGTCGTCAGCCATATGCAGCGGTGTTTCTTTTAGGAGTGCTTGGATTAAAGGCTTTTTTACTGATAAAAGGGCAATGATACGGAAAGTGTCGGTGGTGTGACGCTGTGATTCTGGTGGATTTTCTTTCTCTGTTCTATGATTTTTTACGGATATATCCAAAAAACAAAAGAATGGAGAAAAAAATGAATACTAGAAAAACAAAAGTATGTTTCGTAACAAGTGGTTTATTGTTATTGCTTTTTATCCTTTTAATAGGAGCAGTGCAATATTTTGATGTGCAGGAAATTGGTCCGAAGAATTCTCAAATCGGTTTGGCCACAATAAATGGATGCGTATTTGATTTCTTCGGGGTTAATCTGATTTGGTACAACATTACAGACTGGCTGGGAGTTGTGGCGATTCTGGTGGCATTTGGATTTGCTATTTTGGGTTTTGTTCAAATGATTCGCAGAAAGGGAATCATGGGTGTCGATGCAGATATTCTTGCACTAGGCGTATTTTATGTGGTAGTAGTGGTGTTGTATATCTTCTTTGAAGTGTACATTGTGAATTACCGTCCGGTTATTTTGTATGAGAATCTGGAAGCATCTTTCCCATCCTCTCATACCATGATTGTGTTGTGCATTATGGCTACGGCAATGATGCAGTTTCACATGCGTATTAAAAAGAAAATGCCTCGTCTTATAATGGAAACTTTGTCGGTTCTTCTTATGGTAATAACAGTATTTGGCCGATTGATTTCAGGGGTTCATTGGTTTACAGATATTCTGGGAGGGATATTGTTAAGTATGGCACTAATCCTGATATATGGAGGTTTTTTAAGAAGCAAATCGAAATGATGAAATGGGTATTAGTGGAAAAAATAACCCCCAATCTATAAAATTGACACATTTTTCTGCATTATTTGCCTATTCGCAAAAGCTGGCATGAGTTACAATATTAACAGATTTACAAATTGGAGGTATGGCATATTGTGTTACGTTCAATGAATCAAAATTTCAAAGGATATATTGTATTTTGGCTAAGTCAGTCTTTATCACAATTAGGAAGTGCCATGACAGGATTTGCATTGGTGTTATGGGCATATACTCAGGAAGGTTCAGCAATGACGGTTTCTCTGATGTCATTTTTTAACTACATGCCGTATATCATTGTAAGTTTGTTTGCCGGAAGCTTTGTGGATAGTCATAAAAAGAAGAATATCATGCTGGTGTCAGATAGTATCGCTGCAGTTTGTTCTGTAATGATATTTATTCTGACAATATGTGGTGGTTTGCAGATATGGCATATTTATATTGTGAATTTTATGATTGGCTTTATGAATGCATTTCAATCTCCTGCCTTAGCTGTAGCCGTTGGAAAAATCGTTCCAAAGGAGAAACTGGCACAGATCAGTGGAATGAATTCCTTTTCTGGGAATCTGATAGCGGTATTATCACCAGTTTTGGCAGGTGCATTATTTGCTTTTGGAGGACTTAAGCTGTTACTGATTATTGATTTGTTAAGTTTTTTAGTGGCATTTTTGGTACTGTTATTTGTAATTCAGATTCCAGAAGAGGAAGGGAAAAGTGTAAAAAAACAGTCTGCCTTTGCGGGATGTGTCCAAGGATTTGGATATTTAAGGGATAATAAAGGGATTTTGATGATTATACTTACCATGGCGTTGCTAAATTTCTTTTCCAGACTAACCTATGAAAATATTCTATCCCCTATGATTCTTGCAAGAAGCGGAAATGATAGCGTAGTATTAGGTGTTGTGAATGCTGCTATGGGAATTGGTGGTATTGTTGGCGGTATTATTGTTACTGCTGGAAAGGTTTCCAGAAATAGCGTGAAAATGATTTATATTCCAGCAATGTTATCTTTTCTACTAGGAGACATCATAATGGGAATTGGAAGAAATATAGTATTCTGGAGCTTTGCAGCCATAGCAGCAAGCTTGCCGATTCCGTTCATTAATGCAGGACAAAATGTGATTTTATATCAGAAGGTTCCAGAGGATATCCAAGGGAGAGTGTTTTCGGTGAGAAATGCAATTCAGTTTGCTACAATACCATTTGGGATTATACTGGGAGGATTTTTGGCAGACTATGTATTTGAACCTTTTATGAGGCAGGAAAACGGTGTTACAGCAATTTTACATGTCTTAGTGGGAAGTGGTTCCGGATGCGGTATGGCAGTGATGTTTCTATGCACCGGAATCTTAGGGAGTTTATTTAGTTTTTGTTTTTATCGGCAAAATAATATTAGAAAAATTTATCAGGGTTAAATATTATGGTGGGATTTTTTTGGGGAGTTAGTTGACAAAAAAGAATTAGAGGAATATACTGAAACTAGCGTTACATAACGAAGTTACATTATATTTATGGTTCTTTTTTCGTGTATTAATTCGGAAAGTGGAGGAAAATATTATGGAAGAAAGAACAGAATGGATGAAATGTCCGATATGTGGTCAGAAGACAAGAAGTAAGATGCGCAAGGATACAGTGATGAAGCGATTTCCGTTATTTTGTCCTAAATGCAAACAGGAATCATTAATTGAATTAGAAAATTTTTTAATAACCGTAATAAATGAGCCAGACGCAAAGACGCAGAGCTGATTATCAAAAGGATAATTTGCTTTGCGTTTTTTCGTTAAAACCATAAGAAAGAGAATTTTTGTTAGAAAAAGAATTGGAGGAGAAATGTTAACAATACCCACCATTGACATGTCAAAAACAGGGCAAAATATAAAGAGGCTGCGAAAGGAGAAAGGCTTGTCTGTGAAGGATTTGCAGAATGTTTTTGGATTTGCCACACCACAGGCAATTTATAAGTGGCAGAATGGAACGGCTTTACCTGCTATAGATAATTTAGTGGTATTAGCGGCGATTTTTCAGACTTCTTTAGATGATATTATTGTATTAAAGGAGACTGTTATAACAAAAATGAGTGCATAACAACCGAATAACATAATAAGAGCCAGACGCAAAGACGCAGAGTCGTATAGACGCAGAGCCCATAAACATGTAAAAATCATGTTTTTCTGGCTCTTCTTTTTTTTAGAGGAGGATGATAATTTTGGTATATTGTAAATTGCAAATAGGCTGTCTGTTGATAATTTTGTATATCGCTTTTATGTACTGGAAAGAATGCAAGAGATTTCGACAGCATCATAAGCTATCCGTTTTTGATGGATTGTTAGTGTTGGGACTGTTATGCGTTCTTTTTGATGGAATAACAGCGCATACAGTCAATCACTTAGAAGTTATAAGCAAAACTACAAATCAAGTATTGCATTTGTTGTTTCTGCTTAGCTTAGATTCCTTTATATTTTTGTTGTTCATCTACATGATTTCAATAACAATAGGACTTCCGAAAGGGAAAAGTAGAATTTTTCTATTATGTAGTCCGTTTTTTGTTAATGTGATTTTGGTTGTAGTGAACATACCAACCCTAAAATATTATGAAGGTAAAATCAGCAATTATTCTATGGGGATTTCGGCGTATACCTGTTTTGTTATGGCAGGAATTTATATTTTGTTTAGTATGATTCTCTTCTTTGGTCGATGGAGATATATAGAAAAGCATAAAAGAGTAAGTATTTTTACATATTTGTTTGTAATGGCATGTGTGACGGGATATCAAATGATGCATCCTCAGTCACTGCTTAGTAGTATATGTGTGACTATTATTGTATTGGGGGTGTATATGAATCAGGAAAATCCATCGGTGGTAGAATTATCCCATTATCACAGCGAGATGGTTATGGGCTTTGCTACCCTTGTGGAAAATAAAGATGGTAGTACCGGAGGACATATTAAACGAACTACTATGTATGTAAAGCTGCTGGCAGAGGAATTGCGGCGTAGAGGGCATTATAGAAGGGTTTTAACTAAGGACTATATGAGAAATCTGTGTATGGCGGCGCCTATGCATGATATTGGAAAAATATCGGTGCCGGATGTGATTTTGCAAAAGCCTGGAAAACTGACAGAGGAAGAGTTTAAAACAATGCAGCAACATACCATAAGTGGAGGGAAGATTGTTCAGGAAACATTTGGAAATTTGGGAAATGAGGAATATACCCAGATGGCATATGAGGTAGCACGTTTTCATCATGAAAAGTGGAATGGAAAAGGATATCCTGAAGGACTAAAAAGAAAAGAGATTCCTCTCTCTGCGAGAATTATGGCAATTGCAGATGTATTTGATGCGGTATCGGAAAAGCGATGTTACAGGGAGGCAATGCCGTTGGAAAAGTGTTTTGACATTATTCAGGAAGGGAGTGGACAGGATTTTGATCCAATGCTGGTAGAAGTATTTCTGGACATTAGGGAGAAAGTGGAGAAAGTGCATAATAGTATGGGAAATACAAAGAACATAGGAGGAATGTAAGATGGCAGTAGAAAATGGAATTTTAAAAGAGAATGAGAAACAAGCTAACATTATTGTTGCAAAGGTTATGCGTATTACTTTTCTGATTTTTATCTTGGTATTTTTTCTAAATATTATTGGTGTGTTTACTGTGGATAAAATAGTCATGGCTATTGCATTCATAGGAGGAAGTGTGTTGCTTTTGCTGCCAACGGTATTGGTTAACGGATTAAAGCTGCAAAATGGTCATATTATGTATATCAATGTAATATGTGCCTCTGTTTTTGTTATGCTGCTTAGTATTACACTTACTTATCATGTGGTGGTAATTTATGTATATCCAATTGCCATTGCAAGTCTATATTTTTCTAGAAGACTAAATATTATTGCAACAGGAATTACAGTAGTTGGAACTTCTGTTGGGCAGGTGGTTTCTGTAGGCTTAAATACTGTATTAGATAAGAATTTTACGGATATTCAATCAGTAATTATATTTGGAGTTGTTCCAAGGGCACTGGTTTTAATAGCGGTTGCTACAATTTTTACCATGCTTTCAGGAAGAACAGCAAATATGCTTTCCAATCTTATGGGAGCGGAAGAGCAGGAAAGAATGTTAAATCATATGAAGAAGATGCAGGATAATGCAGCACATACTTCTGAAACTTTGGTTGGTATGGTAACCGAGCTTTCAGGTATTACTGAGGGTTCCCTTCAGGCAAATCAAAGGATTGCAGAGGAGTCTGAGCGTCTATTAAAAGGTTCTACAGAGAACACAGAAGCGGTAGAGAAGGCAGACAGACGAGTTCAGGATATTACAGAGCAGTTAGCTGGGCTTAGCAATATGAATCATCGAACCGCTTTGCTTACGGATCAGATTGAGGAAAATACTCAGGAAAATCAGAAGCGTATGGATGACGCCACTGCAAGTATGGAACAGATACATAAAAGTACCAATGAGTGTAAGGAGATTATTAGTAATCTTGGGGAAGAATCTCAAGAGATTATTGGAATTATTCGGACCATTACAAGTATTTCCAGCCAGACAAATATACTTGCTTTAAATGCCACGATTGAAGCGGCAAGAGCCGGTGAGCATGGTAAAGGCTTTGCTGTAGTTGCAGAGGAAATCCAACAGTTATCAGAGCAGACCAAAACAGCAGTAGAAAATATTGGGACTATTGTACATGAGGTTGTAAAAAATACAGAAGATGCAGTTAGTGCCATGGAGAAGAATGTGCTTTTTACACAAAATGGAATGGACAGCATTCAGAAAGCAAATGAATCCTCTACATTAATTACCTCTTCTAATGAAGAATTATCACAACAGATTCATGCTATTGACCAGACTGCTGCAATTATCCGGGAAAAGAGTGGTGAGGTTTCTGCCCGAATGAAACAAATTAGTAATAATACACAGCAAAACTGTAGTGCTGTAGAGCATGTGTCTTCTGCAACTCAGGAAAATAGTGCAGGAACAGAAAGTCTGGCACAAATCGTAGAGCAGATAAGAGAGTTATCAGAGAGATTGAATGAAGTGGTGCAGGGGTAAAATAGAGAAATGATTTTGGAAAGGAGGAATGGTTTATGATGACACCTGATTATTTTGCATAGCGCAGCTATTGCAAATAAATAGAATAGGGTAATAGCTTGCGCATCGAAATGCAAATAAGAAGGAGATGCAGATGAGCTATTTAAAGAAAATTGAATATAAAATTGTTCCAAAGGAATGTTTTTCGGTAATACGTAACTGTTCAGGTTGTGGTGCAAAGACACATTATATCAATACCAAAAGATTTCGTGTCAATGCTAACGGAAATAGGCTGGATGTGTGGCTGATTTATCAATGTGAGAAATGTAAGCATACATTGAATCTTACTATTTATGAGAGGCAGAAGCCAGCCTCCGTGCCGAAGGAAGAGTACCAATGTTTTTTGAGTAATGAGGAAGAGCTTGCTGAGGAGTACGGTAAAAACTTTCCGTTTTTCAAGAGGAATAAAGCGGAGGTTGACTCAGGGAGCATTCAGTATGAGTTCGTAAAGCTGCAGGAGAATCAGGAAGAGTATGATGGCGAAGGGATGGAATGGATCCATATTTATAATCCCTATGGGTTAAAAATCCGTCCAGAGAAGCAGCTGGCGGAGGTGCTTGGAATATCCAGAAGTAACGTGAAAAAACAGATGGAACAGGAAAGGATTCAAATGGAAGAAGTTTCATCAGGGTTTATTTCTGTTAAAAGATTCCTATAGGGAACAATGACAATCCTATATTTTTAAGAAAAAAGATGAGAAAAATGTAAAGCAAAATGTAGAGTTAGAGTAAGAAAGAAGGGGAGATTTGCTGTACCATATAAGGTACAGTAAATCTCCCTAAAAAATTGCCTTTATCGGCAAAAATACCGCAAATTAGAAAAATGAGATGAGTGGATATTTTGCCGATAGTATGATATACTATTTTAAGGCTGAAAAATGACTGATGAAATATAGTTTGGAGGGAAAATATGGTGTATCTTTCTGTAAGAGAAATAGCAAAAAAATGGAAAATTTCTGAAAGAAGCGTGCGGAATTATTGTGCACAAGGGCGTGTGACAGGTGCTTTTCTTACTGGGAAAACTTGGAATATACCAGAAGAGGCGAAAAAGCCGGAACGTTCAAATAGAAAGAAAGAAAAAACTGCAACCTTATTAGAAATATTGCAGGAAGAAAAAAAGAGAAAGTATTCGGGGGGAATATATCATAAAACACAGATTGAACTGACATATAATTCTAATCATATGGAGGGAAGTCGTTTAACACATGATCAGACTCGGTGCATTTTTGAAACAAATACCATAGGTGTGGAAGAAGTACTGAATGTAGATGATATTATTGAAACTGCAAATCATTTTCGGTGTATAGATATGGTTATTGACCATGCCAAGAGTATTTTATCAGAGAAATACATTAAAGAATTACATTCGATTCTAAAAACAGGAACAAGCGATGGAAGACTTAACTGGTTTGCTGTAGGAGATTATAAGAAACGGGCAAATGAAGTAGGAGGATTGCCTACGACATTACCGGAAGAAGTGGAAAGTGCCATGAGAGAGTTATTAGCTGAATATAACAAAACAAATGAAAAAACATTGGATGATATTTTGGATTTTCATGTAAGATTTGAACGAATTCATCCTTTTCAAGATGGAAATGGTCGTGTAGGCAGATTAATTATGTTCAAAGAATGTCTCAAACATAATCTGGTTCCATTCATCATCGAGGATAATATTAAAATGTTTTATTATCGGGGACTCAAAGAATGGAACCAAGAAAAAGGATATTTAAGGGATACCTGCTTGTCTGCACAGGATAAGTATAAAGCGTATCTAGATTATTTTAGGATTATAATTCAATAGTCTTTGTTGCTATTTTTTCGCGAAATCGAACATCATGCTCCACAAATAGCATAGTAGGCTTATACTCCAGCAATAGCTTTTCAATCTGCATTCTTGAGAATATATCAATATAATTTAATGGTTCATCCCATATATACAAATGAGCAGGAGTCAAAAGACTTGCAGCCAGTAATACTTTCTTTTTCTGCCCTTCTGAGTAATCCGCTATGTTTTTGGAAAACTGTACCCGTTCCATATCAAGCTGTCTAAGAATCGCGCAAAATAAGCTTTCCTCTAAGTTGTTCTTTCGACAGAATTCAGCGACTTTGCCCTGTAGCATGGAGGTATCCTGATTGACATAGGAAATAACCAGACCAGAGGCGGTTTCACAGGTTCCTGATTCGGTAAGATTACTATTGGTATCAGGAATTCCTGCATGCTGTAAAATCATTTTAATCAGAGTAGACTTTCCGCAGCCGTTTTCCCCATGGATGGCAATCCGTTCTCCGGCATCCATGGTAAATGTCAGATTAGAAAAAACAGGCTCCTTTGCATCTGTATATTTTGGTGCATAATCTCGAATATTCACCAGAGTCTTTTTATGGTGCACCAAAGGCATTAGTTTTAAATCTGCGGGGGATTCCAAGTCCACTAAAAGACCTTCCTTTTCCTGAATTTCCCGACCGATTCGTTTTTCGATTTGTTTTACATGGCTTTGCATTTTCTTAGTTTTTGCACCAATATAGGCTCTTGTGTCAAGGAATCTGTCGTGCTCCTTAATGGGATCATATCCTATTTTGGTTCGCTCATTTTTGTCCGCCCACTGGGAAGTTCTTGCAGCAGCTTGTTTTAGTTTGCCGATTTCTCTTAAATGTTTCTCGTTTTCTGCAATAACAAATTGGTATTTGCGCTGTTTATTTTCCCACCAGCTGGAGAAATTTCCTACCTGAACTTCAATGGTCTGGCGGTTTAAAACCAGCACATGATTGATGCAGGCATCTAATAAATCTCTGTCATGGGATACCAGAATAAAGCCTTTTTTGGCGGATAAATATTGTTTGACGATTTCTCTAGCTTCGTGGTCTAAATGGTTTGTAGGTTCATCAATTAGTAGAAAATCATTTTCACCAGAAAATAAAACAGCCAGCATGATTTTCGTCTGTTCACCGGGGCTAAGGGTGGTAAAAGGGCGGTAGAGTATTTCTGCACTTTCATTTAATAATTCTAATTCTCGGATAACCCGCCAGATTTCACAGTTCGTCTTAATGTCATCTACAAATTCTGCTGCAGAAAGCTGCATTTGTTTTGACGTCACATGGTACGGAAAATAATCAAATATCGTGGAGGTACTAATACTTCCTTTGTAAGGAAATTTTCCTAAAAGAAGATTTAAAAAGGTTGTTTTTCCTTTTCCGTTTCGTCCAATAAAACCTAATTTCCAATCCGTATCAATGGAAAAAGATACATTATCAAAAATGTTATCAAAACTTCCCTCATAAGAAAAAGTTAAATTACTTACATTAATTTGTGCCATATGAATTCCTCCTTTCAGAGTTCTTAATATGCAAAAAAGAAACTATTTTTTGAATTTCCTACTACATAAAAAAGAACCATTTGTTGCCAAATAGTTCTATTACATACTATAACCTCATATTTGAAAGAAGTGGATATGCCACTGGTTTTATGAAAATCTGCACACAAAAAGAGAGGTTATGAGAACATAATCTACTTTTGGCAACATGATAAGAAGTACCTGAACAAGTCATGTACTACAAATAATTTTCATGCAATCAAAAGTAAATTATCTTTCCATCTTTTCACCTCTCTCTGTAAACTGTTGTCAGTTTAACACTAGGGAATTAGGTTGTCAATAAAAATATAGATAAAACAGCATGTTACGAATTGTGAAATTAGTGAAGGTAGAGTATAATATTCGTGAGTTAACAAGTTCAGAGGTAAGCGGAATGATTAGAACGCATGACGTTATTGTGCAAATATATAGTTCTATAGAAAGGGAGTCATTATGAGTATAAATTTATTTGATCAAAATCTGAAAAAACTTCAGGAGAGAGTAAACCGACAGAACTATCTACTTTCTATTATGGATAGCTTATATGTTCAAAGAGTAGAACTAAAAGAAAAAGTTCAGCAGTTGGAAAAAAAGCGTCTGAAAGAGCAAAGAGATGTAGAAAAAATGGAAGGTAGAAGCCTTGCGGCATTCTTCTATGAAATGGTGGGAAAGCAGGAAGAAAAGCTTTCTAAAGAGCGTAAAGAAGCTTATGAAGCCCAAGTGAAATATGATGCTGCTATGCAAGAATTAGAATTAGTAGAAAGTAATATAAACAGTTATGAAAGAGAATTAGATACGTTAGAAAACTGTGAGACAGAGTACCAAACAGCTTTCCATAAAAAAGTAGAAGAGTCCAAGAAATTGGATATACCAGAGGCGAAAAGGATTCTGGAGTTAAGTGAAAAAGTGGGCAATGCTAAGGCACAGTTAAAGGAAATTAACGAGGCATTAGATGCAGGACAGCAGGCAGAAAAAATGGCTCAGAATATGCTAAAGGAGCTGAAAGATGCAGAAGGCTGGGGAACATATGACATGCTTGGGGGTGGAATGCTTTCTAGTATGATTAAGCATGAGCATATTGATAATGCTCAGAAGATGACAGAGGGGCTGCAGTTGGCAATCCGTAGTTTTAATACTGAGTTAGCAGATATTTCAAGAGGTGCAGAATTAGATGTTAATATGGATGAAATGCTAAAGTTTGCAGATGTTTGGCTGGACTGTTTTTTTACGGATATTATGGTTCAGGATAAAATTGAAAAATCTCTTGAAAATGTAAGAAGGGTGAAAACGCAAATTGTTGAGGTTTTAAGAGAAGTAGAAGAAATGCAGGAGGAGCAGGATGCTCAGCTGCAGAAGCTGCAGGAGGAATTAGAAAATCTAGTAATTAATTTGAACTAATATAATCGAGGGAGAATTACAATGAAAATATTAATTACGACAGATTTGTTTGTAACCTCTACTAATGGGGTAGTGACTTCTGTCAAGAATCTATATGAAGAATTGAAAAATAAGGGACATGATGTCCGTATTTTGACCCTGTCAGGGGGAATGGACAGTTATAAAGAGGGAGATGTTTATTATATTAGGTCCGTATCGGTGGGAAAAATCTATCCAGATGTCCGTATGCCTATTTCTTTTCGTAGCTCCTTGATTCGGGAATTAATCGCTTGGAATCCGGATGTTATACATAGTCAATGTGAATTTTTCAGTTTTCAGTTTGCGAAGCGTATTGCAAGACGAACAGGGGCGCCTTTAATACATACCTATCATACCTTATATGAACAGTATGTTTCCTATGTGATTCGTAGTGAGCGGCTGGGAAAAACCATGGTGCGTCAAATATCCCGGAAACGCTTGAAGAAGGGAATTAATCGCTTGGAATCCGGATGTTATACATAGTCAATGTGAATTTTTCAGTTTTCAGTTTGCGAAGCGTATTGCAAGACGAACAGGGGCGCCTTTAATACATACCTATCATACCTTATATGAACAGTATGTTTCCTATGTGATTCGTAGTGAGCGGCTGGGAAAAACCATGGTGCGTCAAATATCCCGGAAACGCTTGAAGAAGGTGGATAAAATCATTGCTCCTACCGAGAAAGTAGAAGATGCATTGAGGGGATACGGAATGAATAATGAAATTCATGTAGTTCCTAGCGGAATTGCATTAGAGCAGCATAATTCCCGGATGCAGGAAGAGGAGCGGAGAGAAAAACGTCGTGCTTTGGGAATACCGGATGGGAATCAGGTATTATTAAATCTTGGACGGCTTGGTACAGAAAAGAATTTAGAAGAATTGCTGGATTTTTTTGCAGCAGCTCTCGTAGATAATTTTAATCTTACCTTTCTAATTGTGGGAGATGGTCCGGATAAGATGAATCTGGAACGAATGGCGGTAGAATTGGATGTTGACAGTCATGTGATTTTTACGGGAATGGTTCCACCCTCAGAAGTACAGGAGTATTATCAGCTGGCAGATGTGTTTGTCAGCGCTTCTACCAGTGAAACCCAAGGATTGACTTATATTGAAGCAGCCGCTAATGGATTGCCGCTTTTGTGTCGGAAAGATCCTTGTCTGAATGCTGTTATCAAAGATGGTGTGAATGGATATGAATATGATTCTATTGATGAATTTATTGCAAAGCTAAATCTTATTATGGAAAATTCTGAGTGGCGCAATAGTGCAGGAAAGCATAGCGAGGAAATTGCAGCAACCTTTGATAAGGGACATTTTGCGGACACTATGGAAGCGATATATGAATCCGTTAGACTGGAGGCATTCATGGATGAGTAATATCCTAATAAATGGGAATAGTCAAAAAGAGAGAGATTTGCTATAATAGAGGGCATGACAAAAAAGGTAAATGTAGAGAAAAATACATTTTCGGAACGGAGGACAACATGGCGTGGTATGATGAAGCGGTGTTTTATCACATTTATCCGTTAGGCTTATGTGATGCACCAAAGGAAAATGAATATGGTGAGGTGGTTCACCGTCTACAGGAGCTTACAGGCTGGATTGACCATATTAAGGAAATTGGATGCAATGCGATTTACATTGGACCTCTTTTTGAGTCGGTAGGACATGGATATGAGACGACAGATTATAAAAAGCTGGATAGCCGTCTTGGTGATAATGAGGACTTGAAAGAATTTGTGAAAAATTGTCACGAAGAGGGAATAAAGGTTATCTTCGATGGCGTATTTAATCACACAGGAAGAGATTTTTTTGCTTTTCAGGATATTAAGAAGAATCGCGAGAATTCCCAGTATAAGGATTGGTATTGCAATGTGAATTTCTGGGGAAATAATGAATATAATGATGGATTTTCCTATGAAAACTGGGGTGGCTATGATTTATTAGTGAAATTAAATCAGAACAATCCTGCTGTAAAGGAGTATATTGCAGATGTGATTCGTTTCTGGGTAACAGAGTTTGATGTTGATGGAATCCGTCTGGACGCGGCAGATGTGTTGGATTTTGGATATATGGAGATGCTGCGCCAGATTGCCAATGAGGTGAAACCGGACTTCTGGCTTATGGGTGAGGTGATTCACGGGGATTATATCCGTTGGGTGAATGAAGGCACTTTGCATTCTGTAACAAACTATCATTTGCATAAGGCTCTTTATTCAGGACATAATGACCACAATTTCTTTGAGATTGCCCATACGGTAAAGCGTCTGTATGAAATGGGAGGAAGCAGACCAGATGGATTGAAGCTATATAACTTCGTAGATAATCATGATGTAGAGCGTATCTATACGAAGCTTACCAATAAGGCGCATTTTACACCAGTGCACATTTTAATGTACACATTGCCAGGAATCCCTTCGGTTTACTATGGCTCAGAGTTTGGTATCGAAGGCAGAAAGGAACGTGGCTCGGATGCATCTCTTCGTCCCCCATTGAAGCTGGCGGATTATGCAGGGGCAATAGAAGATAATCCTTGTACAAAGCTGATTGCTAAGTTAGGTAAGGTACGGCAGGAAGTAAAGGCTCTTTCCTATGGCGATTATAAGGAATTGATGTTAACAAACCGTCAGTATGCTTACTCTAGAAATTGTGATGGGGTCAGTGTGATAGTGACTGTAAATAATGATGACAGTGATTATACCATGACTGTTCCTGCTGGAAATTGTACAGAGTATATTGGTGCGCTTTCTGGTGAAAGGGTATCTGTGGGTAATGGAAATATTGTGGTAAATGTAAAGGCAAATTCAGGAGATATCTGGATACCATATACTGGCGGAGAGGATATTGTAAAGGAAGAGCTTCCAACAATTACAAAAGAAGCTGTGGAGATAGTTACGGTTTCTGAAAGTGGGACTACCGCAGTAGAAGAAGTGGAGAATGCTGTAGAATGTCAGGAAGAAAGCGAAGCATCAGAGAAGGATGTGTCAGTAGAGACAGATTCTGAACTAGTTCAGGAAGAGAAACTATCTGAAGAAAACAGAAATACAGAGAAATCCTATGAGGAAGGTAGAATTGCCGGTCTTCAGGAAGCGGTAATTGCCCGGATGGAAAAGAATGGACCAGTGACAGAGCAGATGAAGCAGGATGTGGCAAACCAGACTCATATCCCATCTTTGATTAACTGGATTAAGAGTTTTTAAAAGAGGAGTATACCAATGACGGAAACAGTAAAGTTGTACGATGCAGATGCCTATGCTACAGAGTTTGAGGCTTTAGTGCTTGCATGTGAAGAAAAAGAATGGAATAAGCAAAAGGCATACGAGGTGATTTTAGACCAGACCTTATTTTTCCCGGAGGAAGGTGGACAGACACCCGATAGAGGAAGTCTTGGTGGTGCAAAGGTACTGGATGTGCAGATTAAGGAGGATGTGATTTATCATATTCTGTCTTTGCCACTTTCCCAAGGGGAAAAGGTGGCAGGAAAGATAGATTGGCAGCATCGTTTTTCCAATATGCAGCAGCATTCAGGAGAGCATATTTTTTCTGGGCTTGTTCATAGCCGTTTTGGATACGATAATGTAGGATTTCATCTGAGTGATAATATTGTTACCATGGATTTTAACGGAGTACTGACCAAGGAGGATGTGGAGCAGCTAGAGCTGTCTGTGAATCAGGTCATTGCCAAGAATCTGTCCATTCAGGCGGAATATCCGGATAAAGCAGTATTAGAGCAACTAGAATACCGTAGTAAAATTGAAATTGCTGGTGCAGTTCGTATTGTAACCATTGATGGAGTAGATGTTTGTGCCTGCTGTGCTCCTCATGTGAAGCAGACCGGAGAAATTGGAATGTTTAAGGTGATTAGTGTACAGAGTCATCGAGGAGGTGTGAGAATTAGTTTCTTTTGTGGTTACAGAGCACTGGAAGATTACAAAAATAAGAGCAATATCCTGTCTGAAATGATTTCTCTTCTTTCAGAACCCCAAGAGAATATTTTAGAGGCAGTAACGAAATTGAAAGAAAGTAATCAGGACTTAAAATATGAAATAGGTTCTATGAAGAGAAAGATAATGGCAGATAAGGTGGCAGCAGTACCAAAGGAACAGGAGCATGTCATGTTCTTTGAGGATGATTTAGATGCTTTGGTTATGCGAGAAACAGTGAATCAGCTGACACAGAAGCACCAAGGCTTCTGTGGAATCTTTG
This sequence comes from uncultured Jutongia sp., assembly GCA_964511525.1. Taxonomy (GTDB): domain Bacteria; phylum Bacillota; class Clostridia; order Lachnospirales; family Lachnospiraceae; genus Jutongia. Next base: position 23,160 of record CAZEFX010000005.1, on the reverse strand, counting down.
CAGGAACTGATAAGGAAGGTTATCGTTTTGTCATTGGAAGCTCCCAGAAGGATTGTAAGGTGCTTTTGGATGATTTCCGTAAGGAAGTAGAAGTTCGCGGAGGTGGAAGTCCTGTTATGGTGCAGGGAACTATGATGGGAGAACGAAAACAGTTAGAAAAGGTATTGGAGTCATTGTAATACCTCCTATGCCTTTATAGAGATTTTAAAATAAAAGAATAGACCAAAGAGTTGCAAATGACTCTTTGGTCTATTCTTTTATTTATCATAAAAATCTAAAATATCTTCAAAAACCTTAAAATGATTAATTTCATTTAAGACTTCATGGCGCATTTCAGGATAATCAATACAAGAAATATTTTTCTTTGGAAATCCGGCTTTTACCAACGTAGAGTAGGAATCCCAGGTACCCTTTTGGCCACCGGTACATGGATCAGCAGTCCCAGATAACATTAAGATGGAAAGTCTTTTATTGACATGCTTATACTTTCGTGGTTGATGCATTTGAAACATTAGCTGGTACAAATCGTGAAATGCTGCACAGCTAAATCCTGCACCGCAAAGCGAGTCGTCCATAAATTTATTTACATGCTTTTTATCTCTGGTCAGCCAGTCGAAAGGTGTAACAGAATCTTTAATACTATTATTAAAGACACCTACACTTAATTTCTCTAAGAACCAGGATTTATAGGTAGGATTTTTCCATTTCATCATAATAGAAGAAAGAGGTAATCCAAAGAATACCCCAAGACGAAAGTTTGGATAACCGCTTAATACTACCTTATCATATTTAGCAGAGTGGTTTTGTAAAAGTACTCTAGCAATGACAGAACCCATGGAATGCGCAAAAAGGTATACAGGCATTCCCGGATAAAGCTTTGCAATCATTTTGCGAATCAGTAACTGATCTCGTACCAACTCCACCGCACCATTTTTATCTTTAAAGTGTCCTAATATAGGAGCATTTTTACCGTGTCCCCGAAGATTTGAGCTTACGACACAGTAGCCATTCTGAGTAAGGAAATGGATAAATGCTTCATAACGTCCCTGATGTTCTTCCATGCCATGGATTAGTTGAATTACAGCAGCAGGCTCTTTGCCGTCATGGGTATTTATTGATAGAAAATAACCATCTTTTGCCTTGAGTTCATATGTCTTCATAGACATGCCTCCTTATTCTTTGCCGTTCCAGCAGTAAGTGCAGAGATTTTCTTGTGGAATTCCTACAGAATCCAGCATATCATCCAATCGGTTAAATCGCAGAGATGTAAAGTTTAATTCCTTACGGATTTCTTCTACCATTTGATCATATTTGGCAGATTCCGGATCGGTGTATTCCTGTAAAACTTCTTCTGAAACGTCTTCGGTTCCCTCTAACCGTGCAATGACACGACGGGTAATTAAATCCATTTCAGAGTTAGAACGGGAGAAGTTTAAATATTTACATCCATATACCAATGGTGGGCAGGCTGGACGAATATGAACTTCTTTTGCTCCATTCTGATATAGGAATTCTGTAGTTTCCCGAAGCTGGGTTCCACGAACAATAGAATCATCAATCAGTAATAAACTTTTATCTTTAATTAGTTCGTGAACAGCAATCATTTTCATTTTTGCGATACGATTACGCTGACTCTGAATCGTAGGCATAAAAGAACGTGACCAAGTTGGGGTATATTTAATAAATGGACGGGAGAATGGAATGCCAGATTCGTTGGAATATCCAACAGCATGGGCAATTCCAGAATCCGGTACACCAGCTACAATGTCTGGTTTTACCGTATCTCTTCTAGCCATACAGGCACCGCAATTATAACGCATTTGTTCTACGCTGATGCCTTCATAGGAGCTGGAAGGATATCCATAATAAACCCAAAGGAAGGTACAAATCTTCATATCTTTGCCAGGAGCCATTAAAGTTTTCACTCCATCCTGAGTAACAATGGCAATTTCTCCAGGTCCTAGCTCTTTATAAGTTTCATAACCAAGATTCTGGTAAGCAAAGGATTCAAAAGAAATACAATATGCATCCTCTTTCTTGCCGATAACAGCAGGAGTACGTCCATATTTATCTCTTCCTACATAAATTCCCTTTGGTGTCAGTAACATTAAAGTAAGGGAGCCATCTACCGCTTCTAATGCATAGTGGATTCCATCTATAATATTTTCTTTCTGATTAATGAGGGAAGCTACCAGCTCTGTTGGATTAATATCTCCACCACTCATTTCTAAGAAATGGGAATTTCCGTTGTTAAAAAGTGTTTCTACCAATTCATCCGTATTATTAATTTTGCTGACAGTGGTAATGGCATAGGTCCCATGGTGAGAACGTACCATCAAAGGCTGTGGCTCGTAATCTGAAATACAGCCAATGCCATAGTAGCCTTTCATTTCCTGCATGTCCTTATCAAATTTTGTCCGAAAAGGTGAATTCTCGATATTGTGAATAGAACGGTCGAAGCCGTTTTCGCCGTATACGGCAAGACCACCTCTGCGGGTGCCTAGATGAGAATGGTAATCAGTTCCAAAGAATAAATCAAACAAGCAGTCGTCTTTCGCAGCGACACCAAAAAATCCGCCCATGATACATGATCTCCTTATTTTTTGTAGTTAATAATCTTGTCAGTAACAGAACTATTTTATCAATCATTGTGAAAACTGGCAAGGTAAAAATCGGAAATGACACATGTAACAAAGGAAAATCTTTTTTTAATAAAAAACTGTACATAGTATCCAAATTAAAAAAAATATTGAGGCTTTTATTTTGTTGACAAAAAGATACACAGAGACTATTCTTATATAATATGGTATATTTATATCTTGATTAAACATGGAGGCAGGAATATGGACATATATCAGGTGGGAAAGTTAAAGACAAACCCGGATATTCAGGTAACAGTGCCAGGTTCTAAAAGTATTACGAACCGAGCTTTGCTTATGGCAGCTATGGCACAGGGAGAAACCATTCTTTCCGGTGTTCTATTTAGTGACGATTCCCGTTATTTTCTACAGGCATTAAAGGATTTAGGCTTTGTAGTAGATATAAATGAAGAGGAAAGATGTGTTAAGGTACAGGGGCTTGGTGGCAGGATTCCAAAGGAGCAGGCTGAGATTTATGTGGGAAGTGCTGGTACGGCTGCCCGTTTTTTGACTGCTTTTGTGGCAATGTCAGAGGGAACCTGTCTTTTAAAAGCATCTCCACAGATGCAGAAACGTCCTATGAAGGAGTTGTTGGATGCTTTGCGAGAGCTGGGAGCAAAAGTCCAATGCCTTGAGATAGAGGATACCTTCCCGATGGAGATTACAGGAATTGGTCAGATGCATAAGAACGAGAAAGAGATTTCTTTAAACATAGACCGAAGTAGTCAGTTTTTGAGTGCATTATTAATGACAGCACCTCTTCGTTTTGAGACCTTGCGCATCCGGCTGACAGGACAGAGAAGCGCCCGGTCTTATGTAGAGATGACGGAGCAGATGATGAAGCAGTTTGGTCATCCGGGGGTGAAGAAGTTGGATGAAAACTGCTATGAGGTTTCCAATGGAGAGTATCAGGCTCAGGATTATCCTATCGAACCAGATGTTTCAGCGGCATGCTATTTTTATGGAATGGCAGCTATAACAGGTGGAAAAGCCTGTGTACAATATATGCGTCAGGATTCTCTGCAAGGAGATATGAAGTTTTTGTCTGTACTGGAAAGGATGGGATGTACTCTTTTCTGGCAGGAGGGACAGTTGTATCTACAGGGACCGGAGACGGGAAAATTACAGGGAATTGATGTGGACTTCAGTGATTTTTCAGATCAGACCTTGACATTAGCGGCGATAGCTCCCTATGCCAAAGAACCTGTGACAGTGCGAAATGTTGGACATATCCGTGGTCAGGAGTGTGACAGATTGCAGGCGATTGAAACCAATCTTACCCGGATGAAAGTCCGATGTGATATCAGGGAGGACGGATTTACCATATATCCTTCCCAGCCACAGCCAGCTGTGGTGAAAACCTATGAAGATCACCGGGTTGCTATGTCCTTTGCATTAACGGGACTTCGGGCAGAAGGAATCGTCATAGAGAATCCATCCTGTTGCAGAAAAACCTTTGAGGATTATTTTTCGGTACTGGATCAGGTTCTGGGAGAGAACCAAGGATAAGCTTCGGTTATTTCTATGTAGAAATAAAAATAGAAATAACAGTTGTCAAAAGTAAAAAAGAATGAAAAGAAATAAAAAAGAAAAGAGGAAAGAAATGAAAAACATTATTGAATTATTACAGGAAGAAATCAGTAAGGCATTTGTAGAAGCTGGTTATGAAGAAAAGTATGCAAAGGTAACGGTTTCAAATCGTCCTGACCTTTGCCAGTATCAGTGTAATGGTGCGCTGGCTGCTGCAAAGCAGTATAAGAAAGCACCAATTCAGATTGCTAATGAAGTGGTAGATGGCTTAAAGGATAGCAAGACATTTCAGGAAATCACGGCACAGATGCCAGGTTTTATTAATATGATTGTCAGTGATGAATTTTTGGCAGGTTTCATTAACGAAATGGCAGCGTCTGAATTATTTGGCTGTGAGAAGGCTGAAAAATCGGAAACTATTGTGATTGATTACGGCGGAGCTAATGTAGCGAAGCCTCTTCATGTAGGACATTTACGTTCCGCGGTAATCGGGGAAAGTATTAAGAGAACAGCCCGTTATCTGGGACACGAAGTCATTGGTGATGTTCATTTAGGAGATTGGGGCTTGCAGATTGGTCTGATTATCACAGAGTTAAAACATCGCCAGCCGGAGTTAGTTTACTTTGATGATAGCTTTGAGGGAGAATATCCACAGGAGCCGCCATTTACCATGGCTGATTTGGAAGAGATTTATCCATATGCAAGTGGTTATTCAAAAGAACATCCTGAATATAAGGAAGAAGCCCAGACAGCAACAGCTGAGTTACAGGCTGGTAAGAGAGGATATCTAGCGCTGTGGCAGCATATTATTAATGTATCTGTGGCGGATTTGCGCAAGATATATACCCGCCTGAATGTGGAATTTGACTTATGGAAGAAGGAGTCAGATGCCCAGGAGTATATTCCTGCTATGGTACAGGATATGAAGGATGGTGGATATGCTCACATTGATGAGGGGGCTTTAGTTGTAGATGTAAAAGAAGAAACAGATACCAAAGAGATTCCACCATGTATGATTTTGAAGTCTAATGGAGCTACTTTATATAATACAACTGACCTTGCTACAATTGTAGAACGTAGAAAACTCTTTGATCCAAATAAGATTATTTATGTGGTGGATAAGCGTCAGTCCCTGTACTTTGAGCAGGTATTCCGTTGTGCAAGAAAGACTAAAATCATTGGTGAGGATGTAGATTTAATCTTTGTAGGCTTTGGTACTATGAATGGAAAGGATGGCAAGCCATTTAAGACCAGAGATGGCGGTGTACTTCGTCTGGAACAGCTCTTAGGGGATGTTACAGACAAGGTGAAAGAGAAAATGGCTGATCGTGATATGGAACAGGATGCCATGGAGGATGCTGCTGCAAAAATTGGTCTGGCAGCAATTAAGTATGGTGATTTAAGCAATCAGGCATCCAAGGATTATGTATTTGATATTGATCGTTTCACTGCCTTTGAAGGAAATACAGGTCCATATATTTTATATACCATCGTTCGTATTAAGTCTCTGTTAAATAAGGTAAAAACCTTGGGAATTACTCTGGATGAGAATACACCAATCCAGCCATCCCACAATAAGACAGAAACTGATATGATGCTGGCGTTGTCAAAGTGGAGAGAAACTGTAGAAACTGCATATCAGGAGCAGGCACCACATAAGATTTGCCAGTTCCTGTATGAGCTTAGTGATAGCTTTAATAAGTTCTATCATGAAAATAAAATTGTAGGCAATGAGGATGAAGCAGTAAGAGAGTCATGGATTAAGCTGAGTCGTCTTGCTGGTAATATTTTGGAAACAGCCATTGATTTATTGGGGCTGGAGGCTCCTGAAAGGATGTAGTCTATGATGATTGGACGAAAGAAAGAACTTCAGATGCTGGAGGAGGCGTATTGTTCTGACTCTGGCAGTCTGGTGATTTTAACGGGAAGAGAGGGTGTAGGAAAAACCACTCTTCTGAAAGAATTTTCTAAAGATAAGCAGGTATTTGTATATCAGGCATGTGAATGCTCTGAAAAAGAGCAGAGAAATCTTTTGAAGCAGGCATGGAGTGAGTTATATCATTTGGAGGATGGAACAGAGGCGTCAGCAGATGCAGGATATCTGCCTATTCTTTCCAAGATTTGTAAAAAAGCTTCTGGCAAACCTGTGATTATTCTGGAGGATTTTTTGTGGATTGCAAAAAATGATGACAGTATTTACAAGGATATAGTAGATTTTCTGGAGGCGGAACCACAGGTTATGGTGGTGCTTACTGCTTCTACTGTTGTGTGGAGAGAGGAAGAAGCGAAGATTGATTATAGAGCTTTTGTAGGAAAAATCACTAGCCGCATTACGGTAGAGCCTTTTGAGTTCTTGGAGATGGTAAAATTTTTTCCAAAGCTTTCCGTAGGGGAAATTGTTCAGATTTATGCTATCTTAGGTGGCATTCCTGGTTATTTAAAATATTGGAATCCTAAAAAATCAATAGAAGAAAATATAATCCAGTTGTTTTTGCAGCCGGAAGCAGTACTGATGAAAGAGCCTGCAAGATATTTAAAGACTACACTTCGTGAATTGGCGTTGTACAATACAGTGCTTCATGCCATGACAGATGGGGCTACCAGACTGAATGATATTTATGAGGCTACAGGATTTTCCAGAGCGAAAATTAGTGTATATATGAAGAATTTAAAACAGCTAGGTGTAGTAAATAAGGTGAACACCATGATACTGAAATGCCGTGATCAAGAAGTAAAGGGAATGTATGAAATTACGGATCCTTTGATTCATTTCTGGTATCGTTTTGTTTCAACAAATCAATCCTTGCTTCATCAGTTATCCCCACAGGAAGTGTACCATAAGAAAATTAAAGAGAGTCTGGGGGCTTATACAGCACCATATTTTAGCAAGGTATGTGGACAGTATCTGGAGTTGATGAATCGTTATCAAAAGCTGCCATTGCATTATGAAAAGACTGGTGCATGGTTTGGAAAAGACGGAGAAATCCAGCTTTTGGCAAAGGACAAGGATGGAAAGCTGCTGTTACTACATAGTAAGTGGAAGGAAGAGAAATTTTCTTCCGGTGATATGGAAAAGATTTTGCAGTATCTTGTAAAGTCAGGAATTGAACCAGATTATTATTATCTGTTTTCAAAATCTGATTTTGATCAGGACTTGCGAAAGAAGGCTGATTTCGTAAGAAATATGGTTTTGGTGGACTTAAATGATTTGTAACTTGTAGCTTAAAACATTACAAAGAATTCTTGTGTCGCAATATGGAGGCTAAACATGTATCGTTTGACATCAAAATTAATTATTTATAGAAATCTGGGAGAGGACAATATTTTATTTCCTTTGTCAGAGGTTTGTGAAAAATTTGCATCTGGAAACTATGTAAAAGAAAGCTTAATTACAGAAATCTATGGACTTATAAACCATCTTTTGGAACTTTCCACAAGACACGGTTTTGACAAAAATCTATGGCATAATTATCTCAGTTTTTTGCTGGCGATGAATGAAAATCCTTTTACTCTGGTTTCTGAAAAGATAGGAGCCAATGAAGGCTCCGTCAATGATTTTGCGAAAAATGATTTTTGTATTTTTAAGCAATTATTTGATTATGATTTTAAGCCAATGGAAGAGGCATTGGGGATTTCCTGCTTTACCACCATTCTTAATTATAAAGCTGTGGTGAAAAGTGAGCAGATTTATAATAAAAGTGTTAGCGAAAAGGTGCAGGAGCTAAGTGCTCAGATTGAAAAGGCGGCTAATGAGGAAGAACTATATCAGATTGTTACAGGTTTCTATCAGAAATATGGAGTAGGAAAGATTGGATTAAATAAGGCGTTTCGTGTGACACATGATGAGGAGTATGGTTTGCTTAGTCCAATTACTACTACAGGAGATATGAAACTGGATGATTTGATAGGTTATGAAATCCAGAAGCAGAGATTGATTGATAATACGGAGGCATTTGTTTCCGGTAGAAGGGCAAATAATGTATTGCTTTTTGGGGATGCCGGCACTGGCAAGTCCACTAGTATTAAGGCAATTTTAAATCAGTATTATAGCAGGGGACTGCGGATGATTGAAATTTATAAGCACCAATTTAAGGATTTGTCAGCTATTATATCAGAAATTAAAAACCGAAATTACCGAGTAGGAAAGATTGGATTAAATAAGGCGTTTCGTGTGACACATGATGAGGAGTATGGTTTGCTTAGTCCAATTACTACTACAGGAGATATGAAACTGGATGATTTGATAGGTTATGAAATCCAGAAGCAGAGATTGATTGATAATACGGAGGCATTTGTTTCCGGTAGAAGGGCAAATAATGTATTGCTTTTTGGGGATGCCGGCACTGGCAAGTCCACTAGTATTAAGGCAATTTTAAATCAGTATTATAGCAGGGGACTGCGGATGATTGAAATTTATAAGCACCAATTTAAGGATTTGTCAGCTATTATATCAGAAATTAAAAACCGAAATTACCGATTTATTATTTATATGGATGATTTATCCTTTGAGGAGTTTGAAATCGAATACAAATATTTAAAAGCAGTGATTGAAGGTGGACTTGAAACAAAGCCGGAAAATATTTTGATTTATGCAACCTCTAACCGTCGCCACTTAATTAGAGAAACTTGGAGTGATCGGTCGGATATGTCTAAGGATGAGTTGCATCGTTCTGATACTATGCAGGAAAAGCTTTCTCTGGTGGCAAGATTTGGTGAAACCATAGGATTTTATAAGCCATCTCAGAAGGAATACTTTGAAATCGTACTGGCATTGGCGAAGAAATATCCAGAAATCACCTTATCAGAAGAGGAGATTAAGTTAAAAGCGAATCAGTGGGAGTTGAAACACGGTGGAATCTCAGGTAGAACTGCGCAGCAGTTTGTGAACCACTTGGCAGGAATTGCAGCGATAGAATAAGAAAGAGGAGTTGAGAATCATGAAGTTGTTACAAAAAATCAGAAAGCATGGTTTATCTATGCTGGGAATCATGGTAGTTCTTTTTTGTGTCAGTATGCTTTTTGCATCCAAAGCATCAGCAGATACAGTAGGAGATTGGCAGGGGGCTAAAGAAGCCATTATCAAAGCCTATCAGAGCTACGAAACAGAGGTGGATGTAAAGAAATATAAACTGAATTACGAAACAGAATATGAAGAGCTAAAAGCAATGATGGGAGAGGTAGTAAATGAGACACCATACATTTTTTATGCAGCTACAAGTTATACTGTTTCCAGAAATAGCAAAACAAACCGGATTGTAAAAATTGGTCTGGGTTATACCGATGAGTACAAGAAGGAAGATGGGACTATAAGAGAAAAGAAGATTATTAATACTAGAATTAAACTGGATGCAGCCATTAATAAGGCGTTAGAATGTGTAGATTCCAGTATGACAAAAATAGAAAAGGCTCTGGTGTTACATGATTATCTTGTGAAAAATACCACCTATGTGAAGGATAGTACAAAGCCATTCCGCTTAACGGAGGTGGGGGTATTCTTAAAGAATAAGGCAAATTGTCAGGGATATTCACTTGCCTATGCTATTTTAATGGAAAAGGTTGGTATTCCGGTAGATTATGTTAGTTCGGAAGAAATGTCCCACATGTGGAACATTATTAAAATTGGCGGCCAGTGGTATCATGTAGATGTAACATGGGATGATCCGGTAGATGCTTATAAAAATAAGGATCAATATGGAGTGGTAAAGCACAATAACTTCTTATGTAGCTCTGCACAGTTTGAAAAGACGGGACATCATGATTTTGATACTACTCTTGCTACAAGCACCAAGCATGATAAGAAGTATTGGAAAAATATCAATTCTGCTATTCATTATGTGGATGGTAAATGGTTGTATATGACCAAGAAGGGAATTGTAGAAAGAACCAAGCTGGTAGGTGGAGAGAAAGAAGTGCTTTATAATGTTACAGGTTCTAATTTAGTACAGAAGGACGAAAACACATATTATTTCATCGCCTATAATAGTGTGTATTTGTATGATTATGAAGCTAACTCTGCAACACAGGAATGGAAGGCTACTAGTAAGTATGCAGATGAATATTCCTTGATTCAGATTAAGTATCAGGATGGATATGTGTATTATCGTATGCTGTTTGAAGAAGAGTTGATTAGTGGCAAGCTGCTAACTAATGAGGATGGCAGCATCTAATATTGCAGTATTTGAGAAAGGGCAAAATGTTAATTTTGCCCTTTTTATGAAATAGTATACTTTGAGCAAAGGAAGGGGAGCAGAAAATGAAGGAAATTGGTATTGTAATATGCAATTACAATAAAGAAAAGCAGGTTTTGGAGTGTATTCAAAGTGTTTTAGAGTCCCAATATCAAGACTTTGATTTGTATGTGGTAGATAATGGTTCCACAGACTGTTCCGTTCAGGTGATTAAAGAAAATTATGGAAATCAACTTGTTTTAATTGAAAATTCGGAAAACCTTGGTGGTTCCGGTGGATTCAATACAGGCTTACGTCAGGTGTATGAAAAGGGGTATCCGTTTCTGATGTGTATTGATAATGATGCCTTATTAGACGAAAGAGCCATCGGAAATTTAAGAGAGTTTTTATTACAACATCCAGAGGCAGGTATGGCTGGAGCGAAGATTTATCATCTAGAAGCGCCGGACTATGTACAACAATTTGGACAGAGTATTGATTTTGAGCATTTTTGTACTGAAGTTCCATACCTAAATTTCTATGAGGATGGTTCTATGCCGGAATTTTTGTATGTTGACTGTGTTGCTGCCTGTGCGTTGATGGTGCGGCGAAGTATAGTGGAAAAAATCGGTTTCATGCCAGAGGAGAATTTTCTTTATTGGGATGACACAGAATGGTGTCATCGGTGTAATCTGGCAGGATATAAAGTAGCTTCTGTAGGGAATGCCATCGCTCTTCATGCCATGGGTGCAAAAAAGGAAATCGAAAATACATTTCCTACCTATTATGCATGGAGAAACTGGATACGGTTTTTTGTTCAATACACACCGGCAGAAAAAATGGAACAATTGACAGAAGCTTTTTTGTCCGAGATTTTTCAAGTGGTATATCAGGGGCTTCATAAGCAGGAGGAAAATAAAGTAAAGACAGTGTTGTTGGCTTATGATGATGCCATTCATGGAGTGACAGGAAAGGCAGGAGAACATCGGATTTTTCCGATAGATTTTAATGAAGAGCCATGGCATCGGTTATTTACATTGGAAAAACGTTATTATTTATCCTCAGAAAATTATCCGGAAACAACCCAAAGGATTAAAGATATTGCGGAGAGTCTGGGATATTCTATAGAGTGGGTGGATAAGCCCGAGTCCGCAAAGGAAATTTGTATTGTAGACGATATTTTTGTGGTAGATGACTTATCACTAGAAAAGATTTATATTGACGTGAATGATTGTATATTGGCATCAGAGGATGATGTCTTAAATATAATCAATTATAATTATAGCAGGAAAAGCTTTCTTTTTGCCCAGAAACCTATTTTTTTGCAAAGAATAAGAGAAACAAAAGAAAAAGAGAACTAAAAAAGAGGAATATTTTAACGCTATTTTAAGTGATAAAATATTCCTCTTTAATTTAATAGCTAACAATAACGCCACCGTCAGCTGCATATAAGGTGCTGACTCCGGCAGTATCAGTGATATAAACATCCTTAAAGGAAACCCGTTTTAAAATCTCATCCCGGGTATATTCTGCTCTTTCCCGATTATTGCAATGTGCAATACCTAAAGTACGTTTTTCTGGTTCAACTGCATCCTCTGCAATAGAGTCTGCCATTTTTTGAATGGCTTTTTTTAGTCCTCTGGTCTGAGTCAGTTTATAAATTTCTCCACCTGCGGCATACATAACTGGTTTGATATTTAAAATATTGGCAGCAGCAGCGGATACTTTAGAAAGGCGACCGTTTTTTCGGAGGATTTCCAGTGTTTCTAGAACAAATTTGGTTCCCTGAGTAGAAATAAAAGCATTAATCTGTCCAACAATTTCAGAGAAAGTAACTCCTGACTCCGCTAGTTCGTTTATTTTCATGGCAATTAATGTCTGTCCTACAGATGCGGATTGGGAATCAAACACATGAATATTTTTATCAGGATGGTTTTCCAGATACATCTTTCTTGCCAACTCGGCACTATTATAGGATCCGCTCAAATGGGAAGAAAGAGTAACAATATAAATATCTTCTGCTTCCTCAAAATAGGCTTGAAAGCTTTCGGGGGAAGGACAGGAAGATTTTGGACAATTTGGGTATTCAGAAATACGCTTTAAAAAATCTTTCTGGTCAAAGGTTTCATCATCTATTACATCAAAATCACCAATATGAAGCGTTAAGGCGACAGATTTATAATGGGAATCTTTTCGTAATTCTGGAGTGAAATCAGTACAGCTGTCACAAAGGATTAAATACGACATAGCAACCTCCTTAAAACAAAACATAGTATTAAAAACCAAAATAATGTGGTTTTTAATACTATGTATGATAACACTAGAAATTATACTATGTCAATGAAATTACGGCTGGCTTATCGTCGGAGTTGCTCTTTGGGACCAGCAATAACACATACGATGTTTAAAACGTATGCAATAGCAAGTTCAATATAGTACCAGCCTTTTAATTCAGGCGAAAAATCTAAAAAGCTGCGGAGATTTTGAAATGTAGTAACAAAGTCAATTTCATCTCCTAAGGCTTTTTGCAGATGCCAAGCTACAGCAATTTCATGAGCAAAAAATACCATAATTAAAGTTGCAATGGAGCAAACTACTCTTCCTTTGAAATCAACACCACGTCCTAAAAGGCTGTATCCAAATACTGCAAAGGTATAGGTGAAACAAGAGGCAATAACCTGTAATTTACTAAAGTAATTTAAGCTATATGTAAGTACAATCAAAACAGTAGCTAAAGCTAGTCCTAAGAGCATTCCAATAATTCCAAGGAACAGGTTAGAAGAATCTGTGGATTGTATGGTGGAAGTCTGTACACGACCTGTTTGGGCATAAGCCTGACTGGACTGTGCATAAGGCTGAGTTGTAGTCTGGCTTGCTGATGTATAAGCTGAAGAAGCCTGTGTGTAAGCAGAACCTGCCTGAGCTGTAGTCTGGGTCGGTTGGCTGTAAGCTGAAGAAGCCTGTGTGTAAGCCGGACTAGTTTGAGTCGTTGTTTGGGTGGGCTGGCTGTAAGCTTGAGCTGATTGTGTGCCTTGTGTATATGTCTGACTTGGCTGAGCAGTGGTAGCACTTGGCTTTGATGTACCTGAATGTAAAAAACTACTAGATGGTGTAAGATGCTTTGGCTTTCCTGTGTTAGGAGAACCCATTTGAGAATTGTAATTATTTGTTTCGTTCATTTTAACCTCCCATGTACTTTTTCATTTTTTCTTTTTGTGTTATAGGATGACTATTGTAAAAGTATTAACCCTATTAACAGAGATATTATACAAAAAATGATATTTATTTTCAACTTTTTGCCAGTTTTGTAAGAAAAACTTTAAAATTAAGGGATGCAACAATTCTTTCATTTTTGATACATATTATTAAAGGTTGTCTAGAAAAAGAATATGTATGGAAGGAGAATAGAAAATGAAGAAAATATCATTATTGTTATGGCTTGTTTTGCCAATATGTTCCTTTGTACTATTCCGTATGGAGTTGGTGCAAAGAACATTTTGGTGATGTTGTGGTGTTAGTTTCTCAACATGTTCGGTATATCAGTTTCTATGGAGAGGAGGTGCATGGAATTCCTGGCTCACATTTTTTTTGAAAAGCTTTATCATTGGATTTTTGTGCATTGATATTATGTTGCTTTACCTGTGGATACAAGATGTAAAGAGCATCATAAAAAAACAAGGGGATTTTTGTTACACCAAAAGAATGCGCCTAAGAGGAATTTTAATATTAGTTTATATCATATTTACTTTTAGTATGAATTATTTCTTACGGGTGAACCATAGCTATTCTGGTGGAGAAATGACAATAGGGGCATGGACGAAAATGCATCCTTTGTTTGCGTTGGTTTTAATTGGATGCTGGGTATTGACATTTCCAAGGAAAGAACGAAATTGGAAATGGGCACAACCTGGATTCTGGCTGCTAGCAGCGGCTATAATCTTTTTTATAAAAAGAACTGTTTTTTATGGATGCTCTTTTTCGGATATGTACGAAATAGAAAAATATAGGATACTTACTGGATTGGACAATTTTTGTTTTTACGCAGGTTTGATTTTTCTAGTATATTTTTCTACGGATACAGATTTATTTGGAATTTGGAAGGAGGAGGAGAGAAAAGGAAAAGAGAGAATCGTTTTTACCAGCTTTTTTCTTGTTTTAAATTTTTTGTTTGCAATATTTATGATGAAACCAAAGGAGTATTATCATCATGGAGTTGCTATTTTTATCTTATTTGGAGTGTTTTTTTTATGGAATGGAATATCATGGCTAATAAAATGGAAAAAGATAGAGGGCAGAAATAGAAAGTGGAAGAAAAAAATAGTAGTAATTTTGTCTGGATTTTTTTTAATAGCATTGTCTGTGTTTTTTTATAAATATACAACAAAATTAGTTGGCAATAAATATTGGTATCATCACTATTCGTTTATGATGTATACATACCAGACAGAAATATGGAAAATGCCCATTATAAAATGGCTGATAAAGTAGGGAGAATTTAGAAAATGGCATGCAGTTTTTTTCGCATGCCATTTTTGAATTTATACTACGAGTATATTGAAAAAATCTATAAGATGGTTCAAAATATACAATATTATTTTTGGGAATGCGCTATTTTAGACAACATCAGCTTGCAAGAACCTGTAATGGGCGAACTATTAAAAGAAGTATGGGAATTGCAAGGATATGAAGAAGAGAGGAAGAAAATGAAAGAGAAAAAGAAGGAAAGCGTTATAAAGAGTATAATAAATGCAATCCGCTTGATTTATCAAGGAGACCATGGGATTGTATATTTTTCTTTTTATAAAAGTATATCGGAAGCAATTTTTAATGCACTGTATGGCATTTATTTGATTAAGTATATTTATGAGTGCATTGAAAAAGGAGTGGATTATCAAAAACTGTTTATTATGGTTAGTATATTTTGTATTGCCCATGTGATTATTCACTTTACATCTGCATTTCATAGTTATTGTCATAAGATTGCAGAAATGAAGGTTTACCGTCATATCTTTGGGAAACTCATTCATCGGGCGAAAAAAGTTGAGATTAACCAGTATGAAAATCCGGATTTTTATGACAAGTTTTCCAGAGCTTTGGACGAAGCCTTGGAGCAGGGAATCTGGGGTCTTGCATTTACTACCTGGGGAGTCGGCTCTGTATTTGGAAGCATTACGGCATTAATTATTTTGGGTTCCGTGGATTTGATGCTGATTGTATTTGCCATTCCACCAGTGATTGGCAGCCTTTATTTTGGTATTAAGGAAAGCTCAGAGCAGTTTGCCGCCCGCAGGGATGAAACCGTTGGAAAAAGAAAAATGGAGTATGCGAAAAGGGTATTTTATGAGAAAAAATATGCCGGAGAACTTCGATTATATCCTATTGCAAAGGTTCTTTTCGGAATTCATAGAGATGGTTATATGGAAAGATTTGAGAAGAATAAATCTCACCAGCGTAAGATTGGGATATATCGAATCATTGAAACCATACTTTTTGCGGGGGTAGTAACTCTTGGATCATATTTGTATATTACATATCGCTTGAAGGTTAGCGGAAGTACTGCGGTTGCAGCTTATATTGCTATGATTTCAGCAGTTGGATATGTGGTAGATTCTATTAGTGAAGCAATTGAATATTTCTCACGAGCAGGGAAGTTTTGTATGTATATGAATAGCATACAGGAGTTTATGGAGTGTAAGGTGGAAGAGGCTGTAGAGGATGGGGTGAAGCCAAGAGAAAATATGGGCGAAATTGTATTTGACCATGTTTCTTATCATTATAGCGGAAGTAAGCAGATGATTATTCAGGATTTGAATGTGACCATTCATCAGGGAGAGCACATTGCATTAGTAGGAGAAAACGGTGCCGGAAAAACTACATTAATGAAACTTTTAATGGGATTATATCCAGTATCGGAAGGCAGGATTCTAGTAGGAGGCACAGATATCAGCAGATATGAGCCTTCTGCATACAGGGATTGTTTTGGGACAGTATTTCAGGACTTTCAAATATTTGCACTGCCTTTAGGGGAAAATGTGTTGATGAAAACTCCAGAGACGGAAGCAGAGCGCCAGTTAGTGATGGATTCCTTGGAAAAAGCCCAGTTTGGTGATGTTTTAGAAAAACTGCCAGAGGGGATTAATACCTGTCTCACCAAGGAATTTGATGAAAATGGATTTGTCTGTTCTGGTGGACAGGCACAGAAAATAGCCATAGCCAGAGTCTTTGCCAAGAATCCGAATGTGGTGATTCTGGACGAACCATCCAGTGCTTTGGATCCTATTGCGGAATATAATATGTACTGCAATATGATGGAAGCCTCGGAAGGAAAAACGGTATTTTTTATTTCTCATCGAATGTCCTCTGCCCGTATGGCAGACCGTATCCTATTTTTGGAACATGGTGCTATTGTGGAAGAGGGAACTCATGAGGAATTAATGGAGAAAAATGGGCGTTATGCTCAGATGTTCCGTCTTCAGGCGAAGAATTATCAGGATGGAATGGGAGGAGAACTGTATGCAGAATAATTCAGAAACAACCAAAGAAAAGCTTCCTGTCAGCCGAATTTTAAGTAATTATATTTATTTGTTGAAGTATGCTTTCAGCAAGGATGCGCCTCTGATCATACTGATTTTTGCAGCCTTTGTAGCTGGTGGTGTGGGATATGCCTGCATGGATACCATTTTTATGCGGGTTTTTATTAATTATTTGTCTGATTCCCGGTACAGCTTTCAGGAAACCGCCGTATTGGTAGTTGGTACAACTGTTGGTATGGCTTTGCTTATGGCTTTTGACCGATGTACAGAAAGCTTTGCCACACCTAGGCTTATTCGGATGGCAGGTATGATGCAGGAAGAGATGATTCACAAAGTGGTGGATATGGATTTGATGTGTTATGACTGTGATACCTATTATGATGATTTTGTGGTAGCAGCATCCCAATTGGAGGATATGATCATGACGGCTATCTTTGATTTGGCAGGGATGGGAAGAAATGTTACTACCGTATTGGTATTATCAGGCTTAATTACCTTTATTGATCCAGTGATTGCCATTTTTCCAGTGCTAGGATTTTTGGTAAATATTTTTTCCAGATTCCGTATTATGAAACTGGAATACGATTATGATGTAGAGAAAAAGACAATTATGCGTCGGGCGAATTATTCCAAGAGAGTGTTTTATCAGCCGGAATACGCCAAGGAAATTAAATTATCTCATATCGAAATTCCATTGGAGAAACAGTTTCATGAAGCAATTGATGAGACTATTAAAGTTTCAAAAAAGTATGGGATTCGTATTTCCTTATGGTCGTTAGTAAACTGGATTACGGTATTTACCTTCTTGTCCATGTTTTGTGTGCCATTGTATCTGGGATATATGGCTTTGGTTGTACGAAAAATAGGACTTGGGGATGTGGCAGCATTAAATGCTGCTCAGGGTACAGTACGTAATCGACTGGATGCTATTAATTATTGTGTGGAGAGGATACAGAGAGCAGGACTTTTCTGTGAACGGTTCCGACGATTTATGAATTATGAAAGCACCATTGAAAATGCTATCGGTACAGAAGAAATACCAGAACAGAGAAGTGTTTTGGAAATCAAAGATATGTCTTTTCGTTATGATGGAGCCACAAAAGATACATTAAAGCACATCAATATGAAGATTAAAGCAGGAGAAAAGGTTGCATTTGTTGGTGAAAATGGTGCCGGTAAATCTACCTTTATTAAGCTGTTGATGCGGTTGTATGACGTGACAGATGGAAGTATTTGTTATGGCGGTGAGGATATCCGAAAATTTTCCACAGAGGAATATCGTGATATTTTTGGTTCGGTATTTCAGGATTATCAGATTTATGCTACATCTGTAGAGGAAAATGTTTTGATGCAGGAGGTAGCAGGCAAAGATGTGGAGAGAGTAAAGAATTCACTTATCCAGTCTGGCTTTTGGGACAGGATAAATACATTGCCAAAGGGACTACAGACGATTCTTACCAGAGAATTTGCAGAGGACGGAGTGCAATTATCTGGTGGTGAGGCACAAAAAGTAGCCATTGCCAGACTCTTTGCAAAAAAGGAACGGATGCATATTGCGATTTTGGATGAGCCATCCAGTGCCTTAGATCCAAAGGCAGAGTATGAGTTAAATAAAAATATTCTCAATAAGGCAGGAGATGCCACCGTGATTTTTATTTCTCATCGGCTGTCAACCACCAGAGATGCAGATTGCATTTATATGTTTGAGAATGGAGAGATTATTGAGCAGGGAACCCATCAGGAATTGATGGAATTAGATGGACAGTATGCGGATATGTTCCGCTGTCAGGCGAAGTATTATCAGCAGAATCAGGAGATTATCTGTTGATAATCTCAATTATGTAGTAGTGACGCAGAAACAGGTCTATGGTTCTGCTGTGCACTAGTACTTTCTGCGTCACTTACTCGTAATTAATATTATGAAACGGTATCCTTTGTATTTTTAATAGAGGTATGTAGTTTTGTAAACAGCTCCGAATATTTTATGGTGTTTTCATCCAGCTTTGTGATGCTGATGTATAAGTGTAGAGGAATCTGCTGGTTTTCGTAATGAATAGGCTGACCGTTTTTTGCTGCAATTTTTTCGGCGATTTCCTCTGCATAGTGAATATCTTCACTATTAGTTAATAAAGCAAATTCATCCCCACCAATGCGAAAGGCAATGTCCTCTTCACCAGAGGGAAAAGTCATTCGGTTAAATGCTTCAAGGATAGCTAAATCACCAGCTTTCCTCGAAATATTATTAATAGGTATCAGTCCTTTTATGTCACAGCATACGAAATAACATTGTTTTCTTTCTACAAATAAATCATATAATTCACTAATATCCACAGGTTTTCTTGCGTCCATATAATCATCTCCTAAATTCTCCAAGGGGCATAGAAGCCTTGGGAAAAGCTCGTAATACCGAGTTTGTTTTCGGTATTCGGACGGTTTACAGTGCCAAATCTGTTCAAATGCACGGGTAAAGGATTCATTACTGTTATAGCCTAGCTGCAATGCGATTTCTAGGATGGTCATTTCTGGATGGCTAGAAATCAGTTTTGCAGCAATGGTCATTCTACGGCGAATAATATAATCCCGTATACTCATATTGTTAATGCATCGAAACAGTTTTTCGAGGGTAGATTTCGAGCAGTAACAGGCATTGGCAATATCAATGGTTTTAATGTTCTGGTTTAAATTTTTTTCGATATAGTTCAATGCTGCCGCCAATAATTCTAGTTGATTCATGAATGTAGTTCCCCCTTTCGGTACCGTAATGAAAGAATAACATATCTAGAGAGTGCTTTCTTGATATTTTGAGGAAATGTTTGCTTTTAATTTGGAATGAGGAATATTAAAAATAATGATTTATAGTAGACCAAAGATGGATTATAGAGTATACTTGAAATATAAAATGCAGAGGAGTGGGAAAGATTAATATACTTGAAACACCAGAGAATTTAATAGAACGGATGAAAAAGAAAAATATTAAATTCAATATAATGACAGAGGAAAATGCAATCCATTTTTTGGAACATAATACATATTACAAGAAAATAACTAGCTATGAAAGTAATTTTCATTATTCTATAAAAGAAGGGAAGAAAATATATTCAAATCTTGATTTTGCTTATTTGGTAGAACTCTCAAGAATTGATATGGAATTTAGATTTATTGTTATTCAGATGTGTTTGAATATAGAGCATGCATTAAAGGTTAAGGCAATTAATATATGTCTTGATAATAAAGAAGATGGTTATGCTATCGTTGAAGAGTATTTTAATTCTCAAAACGAGGACGTAAAAGGGAAAATACTGAAGAATGCAAATAATTCTTATTGTATGGATTTAGTTCTTCAAAATCAAAATAAATTACCACTTTGGGTAATGTTAGAAGTAGTATCCTTTGGAGATTTATGTCATTTTTATCAATTTTTATCGAAAAAAGGATATGTTAATTGTAGCGAATTAGATGTTATTTTTAAGATTAGGGATTTGAGAAATGCGGCAGCCCACAACCATTGTTTATTAAGCCAGATTAAGTCAGGAGATGCGAAACCAATAGCAAAAATCAGTCAATATGTTTCTGGTAACGATACTATTGGAAGACAAGAAAGAAAAAATAGGCTATCTTCTCGATGCATTAATGATTTTGTAACTTTATTATATGCATTTGAATATTATATAGAGAGTGAAGGCATAATAAAGCATACAAAAGAAGAAGTGGAAAAATTATTTGTAGAGAGAATGTTGAAGCATAAAGAATATTTTTCGGATTGTTTGACCGTTAAAAATGCATATTCTTTTGTGAAAAAAGTAATTGACATGTGGATGTAGTTATATTATCATACTATTTATGGAATTAAAAAGTGCATACTTTTGTATTGGCTGGGCGTAAGTCCGGCCATAGTTTTTTTAGAGAGTATTTTCTTAAAAGCATTTTTCTTTATTATCTTTGTAGGCCTATAGCAAAATCTTGACAAAAACACCCCCTGTTGCTACAATCGAGGAAGTTATGTTTACTTGAAAAGTGGGTTTTTCTGCTTTTCTGAAAAAATAAATAGAAAGGTTTTGTAATTATGAAGAAAAAAGTGTTATCTATTCTCGCTGATAATACAGCAGGTGTATTAAGCCGTGTATCCGGACTTTTCAGTCGTCGCGGTTATAATATAGACAGTCTTACAGTAGGTGAGACAGAAGATCCTCGTTTTTCCAGAATGACAGTGGTTGCCAGAGGAGATGACCAGATTTTGGAGCAGATTGAAAATCAGTTGGCAAAGCTGGAGGATGTCAGAGAAGTGAAAGAGCTAAAGGACGGCGCAGCTGTATGCCGTGAGCTGGTTTTGATTACTGTAGGCGTTGAGCCAAAGCAGCGTCCGGAGTTGGTTTCTGTCGTTGATATTTTCCGTGCGAACATTGTAGACGTAGAGACAGATTCTGTGATGATTGAAATGACAGGAAATCAGGAAAAGATTAATGCGTTTATCCGTCTTTTAGATGGATATGAGATTAAGGAAATGGTTCGTACCGGTATTACCGGCTTGAGCAGAGGTGCCCAGTAAATTTCCAAAAAAGAATGATGGAAATAGGGAGAGATACCGATGCAGGAAAAAAAAGAGAATTTATCCCAGCGTACTGCCCAAATTCTTCGGGATATGATTGAAAAGGAGCAGGTGTATGGGAGTGGTGAGAAGCTTCCCAATGAAAATGAGTTGTCAGACAAGTTGGGGATTAGTCGTACAACCTTAAGAGAAGCGATACGAATCCTCGTATCAGAAGGGATTTTAATTGTACATAGAGGAAAGGGAACCTTTGTGGCAGAGCAGATGAACCGCTATGCAGAAAGCAGAATCGATATGCAGGATTTTGCAGATATGAAGGTGACTTTAAGGGATTTGTATGAAACCAGAATGATTTTTGAACCGGAGGCAGCAGCTCTGGCATGTAAACGCGCCAGTGATGAGGAAATCGCTCATATCTTGGAGCTTGGAAAGGAATGTCAGAAGCATCTTTTGGAAAATCCTACCGGCAAGCAGCGTATTGAATCAGAAAGTGCATTTCATGGTGCGATTTTGAAGGCATCTCATAATGAGTTTATCAGTGGATTTATGCCGATGCTGACAGAGACCATTGAGAAAACCTTTGCCATGGATTTTAATTTGGATGTGATAGCAGAGGATGCCTATAAGGATCATATTATGATTATGAACTTTTTGGAAAAAAGGGATGCTCAGGCGTTGAAGAGTGCAGTAACTATCCACCTTCATCATGCATTCTGGACAGAACAGTTGTCATGGCAGGAAGAAAAAGGAAAATAGATTTCTAAGGATTTTCGTAAATTGCTATTGACAACCAATATATTAGGCTTTACAATAGTTGTCATACATATCGAATGGGTTGTATGACAACTATCGAAGTAATAAACAAATAAAACAAACACATTTTTTAGGAGGAAAACAAAAATGGCAGATGCAAAGATTTTTTATCAGGACGATTGTAATTTATCCTTATTGGACGGCAAGACCATCGCTATCGTAGGTTATGGTAGCCAGGGACATGCTCACGCTTTGAACTTAAAGGAGTCAGGATGCAATGTTATCATTGGTCTTTATGAAGGTTCTAAGTCTTGGGCAAAGGCTGAGAAGCAGGGATTTGAAGTATACACAACAGCAGAGGCTGCTAAGAAGGCTGATGTTATTATGATTCTTATCAACGATGAGAAGCAGGCTGATATGTACAAGAATGATATCGAGCCAAACTTAGAAGCTGGTAATATGTTAATGTTCGCTCATGGTTTCAATGTACATTTCGGATGTATCGTACCTCCAGCAGATGTTGACGTTACAATGATTGCTCCTAAGGGACCAGGACATACTGTACGTTCTGAGTATCAGGAGGGTAAGGGTGTTCCTTGCCTTGTAGCTGTATATCAGGATGCTACCGGTAAGGCACAGGAAATGGCATTAGCTTATGCTGCAGGTATCGGTGGAGCAAGAGCTGGTGTTCTTGAGACAGATTTCCGTACAGAGACAGAGACAGACCTTTTCGGTGAGCAGGCAGTACTTTGTGGTGGTGTTTGTGCATTAATGCAGGCTGGTTTCGAGACTCTTACAGAGGCTGGTTATGATCCAAGAAATGCATACTTTGAGTGTATCCATGAGATGAAGCTCATTGTAGACTTAATTTACCAGAGTGGTTTCGCAGGAATGAGATACTCTATCTCTAACACAGCTGAGTACGGTGATTACATTACTGGACCAAAGGTTATCACAGAAGAGACAAAGAAGGCTATGAAGAAGGTTCTTTC
>CAZEFX010000004.1:10707-52950 GCA_964511525.1 uncultured Jutongia sp. | reverse complement strand
TTTTAATTTGTCGACTTGAGTCACAAAATTTACAAACTCTTCCTGTATTTTCATTGGTGGTAACATTAGCTTTAATTTATTATATTTACCAACATTGAAATGTTGTTGTGCCGCTCCACCTGTACCTTCTTCAATCTGTTTTTTTCCATGTGGCATATTTGTATATGTACATAAATAATGAGGATTAACTTTTTCACAATTCGGATGCGCTATAATAATATCAATTGCATTATAGCCCGCATATTCTTCAGTTACTACACACGCTGTTCCTGGTGCTCCTGACCTTACAATAAGCAAATCATTTTCTTTCAAAATTGATTTAGAATTTTTTTGATGTCCCTCTCGGGTAAAATAAACCCAATCATTATCTTTAATATAACCTTCCCCTATATTAAGTGAACGAAATGCCCTTACACCGTTTATTTCATCTGCGTAATATTGAGATGGTTTAATAACTACTCCTACCTGAACATCAGCAACATCTTCTACATTGACAACATCCCATTTTTTTGAATTATTCTCATCCCCAAACATCTCCACAAATCGGGATTTGATGAGATTGTCTAAAAAAGTCAATTCATATTTTCTATCACTAATAATTTTCTTAATTTTACCAAACAGTTCTATAAATTCTTTCTGTTTTTTTAATTCAGGAAGTGGAATTAAAAGGTCTCCAATATCTTTTAACGACAAGTTCATCTGAGCTACACCCTGTTTTTTTCTTTCAATCTGTTCCTTTACAATACTTGATGTTAAAATTAATTTAATATATGGTAAGTATACTTTTTCATCGCGTATTCTAATTATTGCTAATGCTTGATTTGTATTTGCAGGTAACATTTTCGTTGTTACTATAGCAACGCGTCCAATAGCACCAGCAATAGAATACAAAATATCTCCATCCTTTAATTGTGACCTTTTTAACTTATCATTACATTCTTCTGAAATATGTGCAACTCTATCAGCAATAAATTCTCCATTTTCGTCAAAGCATTCTATTTTCAAGAAATTTACGCCTTCATCTTGAAACTTATACCCTAGGGTAGTTGGTGTAGTCCCCTTAGTAACCAACTCTGCTATATTAGAAATTTTCACCAATGCATCATTCATATCTTCATCCCTCACAAATTACTCGCACCAAGAACATATGTTTGTTACGATGTTATTGGGTGTTACCATAACGGTAGGCGGTTAGTCCTTTTCCAGAGGACTGTGACCTCTGATTACATAGATATCCTAACGCACCACTAAGGCGTCTGTGAAAAGGAGGGTTGCTTATGCTTACAACTGAAGGTTTAATTGCCATTATCAGTTTATGTCTTACTTGCTTTAGTCTTGGCTATTCAGTTGGCTCTAAAAGCAATACTAGTAACAAGACACAAAAAAATCACAGGGCTAGCCGTCTATCGGTAGCACCTTTCTATTAGTATATTACCACCACATATATCATATATCAAACATATATTCTGCACGTATTTTTATTTACTCCACAAATATAAGCTTATTCTCTTAACATTTTCTCTAATTCATCCATCTCTATACTAATTTGCTTTTCGATTTTTCGAATTGACGCTATGATTTCCTCAGTAGGTGGATATTCCACTGGAATATATTCCACTTCCTTATATTTATTGATGGACAAGTCATAATCATTTTCAATAATTTCCTGCACTGGTACAAAAAACGATTTTTCCGTACGTTTTCTCTCCACTTCTTTTTCTCTATTACGAAAACGCTCAATAATATCTGAAATATCGTTTTCTTTCACAGGAGTACGTTTGTCGTCCAAACTCAAACCGTCCGCTGTCATGTCATAAAACCACACCTGATCTGTTCCACCATGACCTGTTTTTGTAAATATCATAACACCTGTAGATACTCCTGCATATGGTTTAAACACTCCAGAAGGCATTGAAATCACAGCCTCTAACCGGTTATTCTCTATAATTTCTTTTCTAATGTCTTTATGTGCCTTTGAAGAACCAAATAATACACCATCCGGTACGATGCATGCACATCTTCCACCGATTTTTAACATTCTGACAAGCAAAGCAAGAAATAACAATTCTGTCTTTTTCGTTTTACATGTTTTTAACAAATCAGCAGATACAGAATCCGCATCTAAACTCCCTTTAAATGGTGGATTGGCTAATATCAACGAATATTTTTCTTTATCTGTATTTTGATCGGATAAACTATCCCTATACTCAATGAAAGGATTGTCTACGCCATGAGTCATCATGTTCATCGCACCAATGCGAAGCATTGTCCTATCCATATCATAGCCATGAAACATGTGATTCATATAATGTTCTTTTCTTTCTTTGTTATAGAAAATGTCTTCTTTAGAATTCTCTTTTAAGTACTCTCCTGCTGTCACCAAAAAACCTGAAGTACCACAGGCAGGATCACATATTATATCATCTGGCTGTGGATTCATTAATTCCACAATCATACGAATAATATGTCTCGGTGTACGAAACTGTCCATTTCGTCCTGATTGTGAAATTTTAGAAAGCAAATATTCATATACATCCCCTCGAATATCTATGTCTTTCACTTCCGACATCAAATGATAGATTTCATCCAGGGAATCCACCACCTTTGAAAGCATTAAAGGTGTTGGAATCTTAAAAATTGCATCATCCATATATTTTGAATACGCACTATTTTTGTCACTATGTAACGATTTTATAAAAGGAAACACCCATTCTTGCATGATAGAATACATTCTTCCTGCAGGAAAATCATGAAATACAGACCACTTTAATTGACTCCCATCTATTTTCCTTTCTCCAATCTCCACCTCTTCTGCAAAAATGCTCTTATAAGTAAGTCCCAACATAGCACTTTCTCTAGCTCTTAAGTTATCTGAATCGTCTAAATCATGAATAAACATAAAATAGGTTATCTGTTCAATTACTTCCAAAGGATTCACTAATCCCCCTGCCGCAAACACATCACACAATCCATCAATCTTATTCTTCAATTCACCTGTTATCATTTCATTCACCTTCCCTGTTCCAAACATAAGAGGTATAACGTCCACCACTTATCTTAATTATTTTTCCTTGTTTATGAAGTTCCTTTAAGGTTCTCTGAACCGTTGTATCACTAATATCAGGACACTTTTCCATAACCTCAGTTTTTGTCACCCTTCCTATGGTATTTTTAATTAAATGTTCAATACGCTCTGGCTTAGATAATCCACTGATTGTCAGCAATTTTACTCTAGAAGAAAATTCTCTGTATGCATTCACTATGATTCCTAACATATACTTCACAAAAGGTTCATAGTCATTATTTTCCTCATGCCATCCATAGGAACTCTCCTGTAAAACATCATAATATGTTTCCTTTGTCTCTTCAATAAGTTTTTCGATACTTATATACTTACCTACAATATATCCTGTTCGATATAGCAATAACAATGTTAATAATCTGCTAATTCTACCATTTCCATCTTTAAAGGGATGAATACAAAGAAAATCCAAAATAAACATTGGAATTATCAATAAAGGATCTGCTTCTCCATAATTGATCATCTTATCAAAAGATGTACATAATGCATTCATGGCTTCCGGAGTCTCCCATGCTGGTACAGGTTGAAATCGAATAGACTCTTTGCCTTCCGAATCCTCTTCCTTGATTACATTATCTGAAATTTTATACTTTCCACCAACTTCCAAGCCACTAAATTTATATAAATCTCTGTGTAACTGTAAAATAATTGAGGGTTTAGGAGGAATATGTTCATGATTCTCGTGAATTGTACTCAAAACATCTCTATATCCTGCAATCTCTCTCTCATTTCTTGTCCTTGGTGTTGTTTTGTCTTTTACAAGCATTTTTAATCTGTCATCTGAAGTATATATTCCTTCAATTTTATTTGATGCTTCTGTACTTTGAATTTTGGCTACCTCAACAAGTTGAGTCAATGTATCTACTTTTGCCTCAATAAATAGCGTCTGTTCACCCTTATATTCATGTATTTGCGTTAACAGCCCCACGATATCCGGAGTTAATAATCGACTCCATTTATCTCCAAAATCATAATTTCTCATTCTCTCACCTCTTTTCCCATTTATTCCTATTTTGCACATATTTTTATATTATCATTCAATTTACTCATTTTCAACTTCAATTTAGTCATTTTACACCAAAATGACTAAATTGAACAGTAAATGACCAAATTAAAAAAGCACTCCTTCCAATGAATTTAGAAAAAGTGCCTATTGATTTTATTCATTTCTCCATGAAAAATATCCCTTTTTGTCTAGCTCATCAGTTCTGATAATATCGAATTAAGCTGTTTTCCATCTCTCTTACTTAATCCATTTGCAACATTATCTATTTCCACTTTCAATTTTTCCTGAAGTTCTATGTTTTTACTATATATTTTTTCTTCTAGTGACATCTAACAACAACCTCCTGACAAAACTGGTGTTTTAATTGTACTTTCTTTATTTCCTTCTCTGCCGTACTGCCTCTGACAATAAAAACTCTATCTGCCCATTAATAGAACGAAAATCATCCTCTGCCCACTTCGCCAGCTCATTCCATAAAGAGGGCGACAGCCGGAGTAGCACCTGTTTTTTTGCCTTCTCCTTTTCCTTGGCAGACTTTTCCCTTTTTTTTATTTCCTCTTCCATGGCTTCCAGCTTTTCCA
The DNA here is from genome assembly GCA_964511525.1 of uncultured Jutongia sp. Lineage (GTDB taxonomy): Bacteria > Bacillota > Clostridia > Lachnospirales > Lachnospiraceae > Jutongia. The sequence goes on along the minus strand of CAZEFX010000004.1, from coordinate 48,281 downwards.
GCCGCTCCTGAAGTTCCTTTTCCTTCTGCTCTATTTTATCAGCCATAGTCCCCTCCTTTCCACAGTCAAACCATACTGCCATACTTTCTTGTTTTCATACGCTCCTGCTTCTAATGGCATTAGCTGTAACCGCAGCTTTCTATGATGCTTTCTCCATCTGCTCTACAGTCTTTTCATAGTTTTCTCGGATAGCTTCTGCTAATTCATCCCAGGAATCATATACTAAGCCCTTCTTTACCTTTTTCCAATCAGATAGTTCCATTTTTACTTCATTTCTAGCCAACTCCTTCGCCAGATAAATCGTATAATCATAATCCGGAAATTCCCGATCATATTTCGTACTACTATATTCTATCCCCCGAAAGAAACCGCCATTGAAATAATAGTCTCTTCCATCCTTCATAGTGACTTCAAATATAAGCACCCCATTATAATCACTTTTTAACCGAAACGCCTTCGCATCCTCCCAGGAATATTCCCTTTCCACGCCAAAATGATAGACATGGACTCCGTCCTTTGTAAACACATCGTGCCATAATGTACTAAACAAACTTCCTAGGATAACCACTAATAAAGAAATTATTGTTATGATTATTTTGATTTTTAATGGAAGCTTTGCTTTCAATCCTTCTTGCCCTGTATACATATTTGCTAGTAATCCATAGGGACTATATAGCCAGACACATATTGCAAAAAATATGATAGCTAATATGATAGGAAGAACCGATAAATTTCCTGACAAAAGCCATACTCTATCCTGCCCATACCAGCAATGATAAACACCATTTATCATTTTAGGCAATCCATAAAGAGCACCAACAACCCAGAATACAATAGCAAATATCATCAAAAATATATTTCTCGCCTTTTTCATCTGTTTACCTCATCACCCTGCATTTCGTTTCCACCTAATGCTTCTCATATTAATCCTACTTTATCTGTTGGGAGTAAAAAAGCTTTCTCCCAACAGTATCATATACGAAACCCTAATATTTAGTAAATACTTCCACTATTTACAATAGGCTGTGCCTCCTGATGTCCGCAAAGCACCACCAGCAGATTACTTACCATAGCAGCCTTTCGCTCCTCATCCAATACGACAACTTCCTTTTCTCCTAACTGCTCAATGGCCATATCCACCATACCTACAGCCCCCTCTACAATTTTCTTACGGGCTGCAATTACTGCTGCCGCCTGCTGTTTCTGAAGCATGGCTGCTGCAATCTCTTCCGCATAGGATAAGTGGGTAATTCTTATCTCCTCTACCACGATTCCTGCTTCCTCTACCCGCTTGCCAAGCTCTGCCTTCATACTTTCTGCAATTTCCTGACTACTGCCACGAAGGGTTTTCTCATGACTATTTTCACTATTGTCATCCTCCTCATCCATTAAATCATAAGGATATAATCTAGTAATATTTCGGATGGTGGAATCACATTGAATCGAAAGAAATGTACCATAATCATCCACGTTAAACAATGCCTTTGTAGGATTTACCACCTTCCAGATTACAATAGCACCAATAATAATAGGATTACCTAATGCATCATTTACCTTCTGCTGCTTATTGTTCAATGTCATGGTTTTTAAAGAAACCTTTTTCTTACTACTTACAGAGATTTCCGGTGTTTCCTCTAGCTTCACACTAAGACCACCATTCTTTCCTGTTCCCGGCTGCATAGAAGATGTAAATGGATTTACGAAGTAAAAGCCTTCCTGCTTAATGGTTCCATAGTACTGACCAAATAAAGTAAGTACTACAGCTTCATTGGGATTGACTACATGAAATCCTGCACACATAATACTAAATACCACAACACCCACAGAAGCCACAACAAATAAAGTCACTCCTAGCGGATAGGATTTTGCTTCCATAGCAAAGCCACCACCGATATAACCACCTACACATGCCAAAAATCCAATAAGAACTACAGCCAACATGCCAAAACCATTCTTCTTTGTAATTTCTCTTTCCTCACCCTTAAATGTCTGTTTTCCATTCTCTTCCATTTGAATCACCTTTTTCCTTTCCTGATTAGAATGCAATAATACTCTTTCTGCATCCCTTTTTCATTCTCATTAAAACAATTATGGTTCTAATCAATCATTTCAATCTGATATTATTTTGATATCACTATAATATTCCTCATTTTTCACTTTGTCAACAGCTATTTTCTTTTTTTCTATTTTCCGTTATAATAGCTGACGTACCGGCATCTAATGATAAACTTTCATCCTTTTTTGCTGGTGCAATGCGAAAAACATATGTTAAATTTATGATAGAAACGAGGATAACTATGATTTTACAATGTAGTCATATTGACAAGGCTTTTAACGGAGAAACAATCCTAAGTGATATTTCTTTCCATATAAATGATAATGAAAAGGTTGCAATTGTAGGTGTCAATGGTTCTGGAAAATCTACCCTGCTGAAAATTCTTATGAAGGAATATGATGCAGACGCTGGTGAAGTAATCATCCGTAAGGATGCTGTCATTGGCTATCTGGCACAGAATCAGGAATATTCCTCTGAAAAAAATATTTTAGAGGAAATGCAGGATGCCAAAAAGGAAATCATTGCTCTGGAACAACAGATTAATGATTTAACAGAAAAAATGAACCATTGCCAAGGTGAGGACTTAGAGACTCTTATCCGTCAGTGTGATTCCCTGCGTCATCGTTTTGAGCAGTTAAATGGCTATGCCTACCAAAGCGAAATCGTAGGAGTTTTAAAGGGACTTGGTTTTACAGAAAGTGATTTTTCCAAACCGGTTACTACGCTTTCCGGTGGCGAGAAGACTCGTGTGGCACTTGGAAAAATGCTGCTACAGACTCCCGATTTGATTGTACTGGATGAGCCTACCAACCACTTAGATTTAAAAGCAATCCGCTGGCTGGAGGGCTATCTTTCCGGCTACCGTGGAGCAGTGATTATCGTAGCCCACGACCGTTATTTCTTAGATAAAATCGTAACAAAGGTAGTGGAAATCCGCCAGCATAGAAGCATGGTGTATCAAGGCAGCTACAGCCAATTTTCTGAAAAAAAACAGGCAATTTTAGAAGCCCAGATGAAACAATATCTGAACCAACAGGCAGAAATCAAACATCAGGAAGAAGTCATCGCAAAGCTAAAATCCTTTAACCGGGAAAAATCCATAAAAAGGGCAGAAAGCCGGGAAAAAATGTTAGATAAAATAGAGCGCTTAGACAAACCCGTAGAAGAAAACACTAAAATGTCTCTTCTATTCTCTCCACGGATTCAAAGCGGAAATGATGTGTTATCGGTTTCCGGTTTAAGCAAAGGCTTTGATGGAGAAACCCTTTTTGAAAATATTGGATTTGAATTAAAGCGGGGAGACCGGGTTGCGATTATCGGTGACAATGGTTCCGGAAAGACTACCATTTTAAAAATCATTAATGGTTTACTGGAGGCTGATAATGGAACTATTAAATTGGGTACCAATGTAGAAATCGGATATTATGATCAGGCACATCAGGTACTTCATATGGAGAAAACCTTATTTGATGAAATTCAGGATACCTACCCTCATATGAATAACACAGAGGTACGAAATATTCTTGCCGCCTTCCTTTTTACAGAGGACGATGTTTTTAAACAGGTAAAAAATCTCAGCGGTGGAGAACGGGGTAGAGTTTCCTTAGCTAAATTAATGCTTTCGGATGCTAATCTGTTAATTTTGGATGAGCCAACTAACCATTTAGATATCGACTCCAAAGAAATTTTAGAACATGCATTAAATCATTTTGAAGGAACGGTGCTTTATGTTTCCCATGACCGTTACTTTATCAATCAGACAGCTACCAGAATTTTGGATTTAACTCAGAAACAACTGGTAAATTATATTGGTAATTATGATTATTATTTAGAGAAAAAAGAGGATGTAGAGCAGGCACAATTAGTAAACACAGTTTCCGAAAAAGCTCCTGATACCGGCTCTTCATCAAAGATTTCCGACACCAAATTAAGCTGGCAGCAGCAAAAAGAGGAGCAGGCTAGACTTCGGAAAATCGAAAATGCCTTAAAGAAAACGGAGGAAGAAATCACTCAATTAGAGGATAGAAACGAAGAATTAGACCAGCAGCTTTCTGATCCTGCCAATGGAACAGACATTGCTTTATTGCAAAAGCTTTCCAAAGAAAAAGAGGAAAATGACAATCGTTTAATGGAATTAATGGAAAAATGGGAGGAATTGTCCGAAGCCTAACCGGACAATCCTCCCAGTTTCTGTTATCTTATATTCTCTTCGCTATTAGACGTTTCCTTTCTCTTTTTCTTATTTTCATACATAAGCGCATCCGCATGTTTTAAATATCCTTCTTCATTAATGCTGCCATCCGGCACTGCCATATAATACCCTATACTAGCATCAAACCAATAAGGCTTCTTCATGGTATAATTGGCGTTTTCAATAAATTCCTGAAAATACATTAAGAATTTTTCTATCTTTTCCTGAGAATAATCCTTTCCAATCACCACATACTCATCTCCACCAGAGCGGATACAGACCTCTCCTTCCTTTGCAGCATAGGTTATAGCATTGGCAATCATGGTTATGCAAAAATCTCCCTCTGCATGTCCATATTGATCATTAATCTGCTTTAAACCATCCATGTCAACCTCCATATACATCAGGTTTGTTTTCCGCTGCATACATTCCCTATAAAACTGGTCACCGTACTTCTCCATTCCCCGTCGGTTATATAAACCAGTTAATGTATCCCTGACATATAATTTCTCCAACTCATTAACCAATTGGCTCAAATGACCGCGCATACGAATATTTTCCAAAGCATCATCCAAATGCCAGAACCATGTTTTGATACTTGACATATTTGGCAAATCAAACTCTAATTGAACTACTGCATATCCCATATAATGCTCAAGATAATGAATAGGAATAATATAACATGGCTCCTCCTGTTTCAAATAAAAGTCTGGTAATAGCTGAGAAGCCGAAAACTCTTCCAATGGAATTTCTTCTCCCTTATGAACCCCTGCCACCATACGCATTCTGCAATTACTAGCACCATATTCTGACTCTGGCAAAGAAAGCTGCTTCTCCCAATTTTCTGCCAGACAAAGAGCAAAACTCCTAAAACCAGTATCTTTTAACGCATATTCCTTTAAACATTTCAGACATTCTTCTAAATTAGCAGCATTTGACATAGAAGTAACCATGGTTGTAGAAGCCACTTCTAAGTAAGACATTTTATCCAAACGTTCTCCCAACACAAGACTATATTCTGTAGAAAAATCCTTTCTACTTTCATCACAGCCACAGGATTGTCTATAAATTATCTTTCCCGGAAGATAAACTTCTCTTTCCGGCTGTTCTCCAGCCCATACCTGCTCTAATATCTCAAAAGACTTTTGAGCCATTTCTTCTATAGGCTGACCAACTGTAGTAATAGATGGATGATTGTACTGACTTTCTTCCACATTATCATATCCCGAAACCAGAACATCACCGGGCACTTTTATATGTCGTTTCTTTAATGCTTCAATTACTGAAAATGCCATATAATCATTAGCACAAACTATTGCCTCTGTAATATCGGTATCTGCAGCCAGCATTTCCTCAACAATTTCTTCTCCACAGTTCTTCCAAAAATTTCCTCTATGAACCCTGCTCTCTTCATATGGGATACTGTTTTTTTCCAAAACCTTACGATAAATATCCAAACGAATTTCTGAATGAACATTCCCCCTTGGTCCTGTGACCAAATCAATCTTTTTTACACCATGTTCATCAATAAAATGCTGTATTATGTCTGCAAAGGATTTATTATCGTCTACAAATATATCATATACACCAGGCATCTTTAAGGGAGAGCGAAAATTAATTACCGGACATTTGCATCTTTTGAGCATGGCAAATATTTCTTTCCACTGGCTCATGGCAAAGGTATCATATAATATGATAACTCCGTCAATCTGTTCCATATTTGCGAGACGAAAAATCACCCGTTCACCTTCATCATATTTTCGGTTTACAATCCGTTTCTCGTCAATACTGCTATTATCACCAAAACAAGTAAAGAAAATCAAACGATATCCTTTTTTCTTTGCTTCCACCTCAATTTCTTTCCGCAGTCCAGTCATAAACTCAGAATATATCTGTGGCAAATATACGATAATATTTTTTTTATTTCCACTCAAATAAGATTCCTTCTTTCTTTAATAAATATAAAAAAAGTATACAACAACCAAGAAACGAGTTCAATAGTAAAGCCTACATTGCATTTTCCACAAAAAATCAGTACAATACTATTATAATAAAAAGTATGTTATTGATTGTTTCCATTTTCAAATGGAGAATACTATTTCAAACAGAAAGGAATGACAAAAATGAATCCAGTATATGAAAAACTTATGACCTGTTACAAATGTTTTCAAGAGAAAATCAATTTCACTCCCGAGGTTGCTTTAATCCTCGGCTCCGGTTTAGGAGATTATGCAAAGGATATTAAAGTAGAAGCTACTTTAGACTATCACGACATTGAAGGATTTCCAGTTTCCACCGTTCCTGGACATCAGGGAAAATATATCTTCGGTTATGTCGGAGAAGTTCCTGTGGTATGTATGCAGGGGCGGGTGCACTATTATGAAGGCTATGATATCAGCGATGTTGTTCTGCCAATCCGCTTAATGAAATTAATGGGAGCAAAGGTGTTATTTCTCACAAACGCTTCTGGTGGAGTAAACACTTCCTTTCATGCGGGAGATTTTATGTTAATTAAAGATCAGATTGCAAGCTTTGTTCCATCTCCAATTATTGGACCAAACATGGATGAGCTTGGAGTTCGTTTCCCAGATATGAGCGACATTTATGATAAGAGCCTTCAGAATATCATTAAAAATACTGCTGCAAAATGCAACATCCCTCTTCAGGAAGGTGTCTATATCCAGTTAACCGGACCAAACTACGAGTCTCCTGCCGAAGTTCGCATGTGTCGTATCTTAGGAGCAGACGCTGTAGGAATGAGTACTGCTTGTGAAGCAATTGCGGCTAATCATATGGGTATGCATATCTGTGGTATTTCCTGCATTTCCAATATGGCTTGTGGCATTACAGAGAATCCACTGACTCATCAGGAAGTTCAGGAAACAGCTGACCGGGTAGCCCCTCTTTTCAAACAGCTGGTAACTGCCTGCATTCAGGAAATCTCGACTGCTTTACCAAAAATAGAAGCTTAATAAAAAATATTTTTTGATGGAAATCCATCTGTAATATGGAGGCTAATTTTTATGAACACACGTATTTACAATGCACGAATCTTAACCATGGATTCTTATGAAACTACAGAAAATAACATTCCTCAGCCAGTGATTCTTTCCGGGGAAATTCAAATTCAAGACAATACCATCACCTATGTAGGAGCTTCTGATTCCGCCCCTTCTCTTTCGGATTTATCCCAAAAATGGGACAGAGAAATCGATGCCCAAGGAAATTTAATTCTTCCAGGCTTCAAAAATGCCCATACTCATTCTGCTATGACCTTTTTACGTTCCTATGCAGATGACCTTCCTCTACAGGAATGGTTGTATAACCGGGTGTTCCCTATGGAAGCAAAGCTTACAGAGGATGATGTTTATTGGTGCTCCCGCTTGGCAATTTTAGAATATCTTACCAGTGGTATTACTGCTAACTTTGATATGTACATGAAGAATGAAGCCAATGCCAAAGCGTCTGTAGACTCTGGTTTCCGTACCGTACTGTGCGGAAGCATCAACGATTTTGGAGGAACTGTAGAAGAAATTGAGCAGGAATATCTTCATTTTAACAATTATCACGAACTAATTTCCTATGAATTAGGATTTCACGCAGAATATACCACATGTCGGGAAATTTTAGAAGGAATGGCTGCTTTGGGACAGAAACACAAGGCTCCAGTATATACCCATAATTCTGAGACAAAAGCGGAAGTAGAGGGATGCAAGGAGCGCTACGGAATGACTCCTACTACCTTCTTAAACAGCCTTGGTATGTTTGAATATGGTGGCGGTGGTTTCCACTGTGTCCACATGACAGAAGAAGACTTGGATATTTGCAAGAAAAAAGGAATCTGGGTAGTTACCAATCCTGCTTCTAATGTAAAATTAGCAAGTGGTATTGCTCCAATCAATAAAATGTTAGAAAAAAATATTGGTCTCGCCATTGGAACGGACGGACCTGCCAGCAATAATTGTTTAGACATGTTCCGGGAAATGTTCCTTACTACTGCACTACAAAAGGTTTCTATTCCAGATGCCTCTGCATTAGATGCAAATTATGTATTAAAAATGGCAACGGTTGGCGGTGCTGGTGCTATGCAGTTAAAGGACTGCGATGTTCTTGCTGCCGGAAAAAAAGCAGATTTAATTATGCTGGATATTCACCAGCCAAATATGCAGCCACTACATGCTATTACGAAAAATATTGTCTACAGTGGCAGTAAACAGAATGTAAAACTGACTATGGTAAACGGAAAGATTTTATACGAAGATGGGCAGTTCTTTGTAGGGGCTGACCCAGAAGAAATCTATGCAAAAGCAAACGAAAGTATTCGGAGGATGATTTCTGAATAGTATCATTGATGAAAATGACGCAGAAAAAGGTCATATATATTTCCATTTCGTGGACGCCTTGCGGCTCGGGATGAGCTACGCAATGGTGCTTAGAATGCTATCTTCGTGCTATCGCACTTGATACCATTCAAACACCAGCGAGCTCAAACGCCACTCAATCGGAAAATATATGACCTTTTTCTGCTGTATATTGATTATTCAATATTATATAAATAATATCCTTCAGCAATCCTGATACTAGTTAGTAAAATGAGTTTGTTCTGTACATTTCATCAGCAAGTTTGACTAAGTTATTGCTGACTTCAAAACTGCTTACTACAGTATTCTCTTTCTTTTTAATACCACTAAGATTAACAGACAGATTAGTATGGTTAATATGGCTATAATAAAGAAACTGACTGGTGAATCTGCCAGTGGGATTCCATCTACGTTCATTCCAAAGAATCCGGAAATGATGGTTGGAATCGCCATTAAAAGCGTTATGGAGGTCAGATATTTCATGACGTTATTCAAACGTTTGTCTATCACGGAAGACAACAGTTCTCTGGTACCATCAATGATGTCACGATAAATGGTGGTCATCTCGATAGCCTGCTGGTTCTCCACAATAATGTCCTCCAACAGCTCTTTGTCCTCCGGATACTGCTCTAACCGTTTATATCTGGTAAGACGATCTAACACTACCGCATTTGCACGAAGAGAGGTTGCAAAGTATACCAATGTAGATTCCAATGCATGAAGTTCAAACAAATCCACATCTTCAATTCCCTCATCGATTCGTTCCTCGATTTCCGTACGCTTTTTATCAATGACCCGCAGGTCACTTTGATACAAGGTTGCAATGCGAAACAGTATCTGATACACAAAGCGGAGTTTTTTCTTGGTACTAAACTCCTTCACTCTTCCGTTGATAAATGCCTGCAACACAGGAGTATCTTCGGTACACACAGTGACAATACTGTCTTCTGTCAAAATAATACCCATAGGAATAGTTGTGTATGCGTCCTTGTCATGACGAATCTCTGTAGTAGGAATATCCACCAGAATCAAAGTATATCCGTCTTCCAATTCAATACGGGAACTTTCTTCCTCATCTAATGCTGCCAGCAAATCGTGAATATCTATCTTCAATTTTCTAGCATACTCTTCTCCTTCTGAAACGGTAGGATTAATCATATTAATCCATACACCTTCTGTAATATCCGTTTCTTCATGGATTTTTCTGTCGTCGGTTCTATAAATTGTTACCACTAAAATCACACCAATCTAATTATATTTCTGTCGTATTTACATAATGGAAATTCCATTTTCCTGTAATTTTTCTTTTACCAGTTCCAGCATACGGTATCTTGCATCCCAGTATTTTTCGTTAAGTACCCATGCCTTCGCCTGCATTTTGACACGTCCGGGATTTAATTTATCGATATTGACTCCCATAAATTTTTCCTGACAAATCATCTCCTCCTGCTGCATCAATTCCAGTAAAATATCTTTCACCTGCTGAATATCGGTGTCATATCCCACCATAAAATCAATCACTAATAAGCGATATTCTTCCCGAGAATTATTGGTTATATTCTCATTAGATAAAATTCCATTTGGCACCACAACCGTTCTATTGTCTGAGGTCACCAAATGGGTATAGAAAATATCAATACTCTGCACGGTACCTTCTGCCGTTGCAGAAACAATATAATCACCTACACGAAACGGTTTTAAAACTAGTATCAAAATCCCTCCGGCAAAATTCGATAAGCTTCCCTGCAATGCCAAACCTATTGCCAGACCAGCAGAACCAATAATTGCCACAATAGAACTAGTTCCAACCCCTAGCATTCCAGCTACCACAAACAAAAGCAAAATATGCAATAAAATCTTACTCAGAGATAGTACGAATTTATGGACACTAACCTCCACGTTACCTCTTTCCATCCAACGATCCATAAGCTTTATTAGCATTTTTACCAGTTTTCTTCCTAAAAAGAAAACCAGCAAAGCCACTAAAACCGTCTTACCAAAATTCAATAAAGGTTCTCTCTGTGCCAAAAGGTACTCAATGATAAAGCTTGTTTTTTCCTCTGTAGAAGCATCTGAATTCATCTGTGCAACCACATCCTGCACATCCATAGCTCCAGGAGAAACTGTGGATGTTGCAGAAAGGATGATTGATTTTATATTTTGAAACAACATATGAATAACTCTTTTCTTTTATTTTTCACTATACTGATAAATACTGATTCCCAATGGTGGAACTTCTACGGAAATGGAATAATCTCTTCCATCCCATACCACGGATTTCGCATTTTTCAAACGGCGGTTGCCATGACCAGAACCACCAAATTCTTCCGCATCACTATTAAAGATTTCCTTATATTTACCAGGGAATGGAACTCCTACCTTGAAATTCTCATATAAAACCGGAGTGAAGTTACAAACCACCAATAATTTTTCAGAACCATCTGCGCTATAACGCATAAAAGAAACAATACTATGGTCTGCATCCATACTGCTGAGCCACTCAAAGCCGTCAGAAGAATAATCATTGTCATACAACGCCGGATGCTTCTGATAAAATTCATTCAGCTTACAAACATATCCCTGCATCTTCTCGTGCTCTGGTTTCTCCAGTTCTTCCCATGGCAGGCTTTCCTTTTCGTTCCACTCTGTGGACTGTCCAAATTCCTGGCCCATGAATAAAAGCTTCTTGCCAGGATGAACCATCATAAAGCCATATGCTACTCTGAGATTTGCAAATTTCTGCTCCAAATCCCCCGGCATCTTAGCCAACATAGACCCCTTCATATGAACCACTTCATCATGGGATAAAATCAAGATAAAGTTTTCACTATAAGCATATATCATACTAAAGGTTAACATGCCATGACGTCCTTTACGGAATAGTGGATCTGTCTGCATATAAGAAACAAAGTCATTCATCCAACCCATATTCCACTTTAAGTCAAAGCCCAATCCATCTTCATTTATATCTCCAGTCACCTTTGGCCATGCAGTTGATTCTTCTGCAATCAGCCATGCTCCCGGACATTCTTTACGGAACACCTTACTTAAATGTTGTAACATACTGACAGCTTCTAAATTTTCATTGCCACCATACATGTTAGCAACCCATTCCCCATCCTGCTTACCATAATCCAGATACAACATAGAAGCCACTGCATCCATACGGATTCCATCCACATGATACTTTTTCACCCAGAATAATGCATTGGCAATCAGGAAGTTGGCTACCTGTGGACGACCATAATTGTAAATCAATGTTCCCCAATGAGGATGCTCTCCCTGTCTAGGGTCTAAATGCTCATACAAACAGGTTCCATCAAACTTCGCCAAACCATTTTCATCCTTTGGAAAATGTGCTGGCACCCAGTCTAAAATCACACCAATCTGCTTCTGATGCATATAATCTACAAAATACATAAAATCTTCCGGTGTACCATACCGGGAAGTTACTGCATAATAGCCTGTCACCTGATAGCCCCAGGATTCATCCAAAGGATGCTCCATAACCGGCATCAGCTCAATATGAGTATAATTCATTGCTTTCACGTAATCAGCTATCATTGGTGCTAATTCACGATAATTATAAAATTCATCTTCACAGGTTGGATTCTCTTTTGTGGTCTCTTTTTTCCGCCAAGAGCCTAAATGTAACTCATATATTGATACTGGTTTGGATTTAAAATCCTCCTTCTCACGATTCTTTATCCATTTTAAATCCTTCCACTTATACCCTGCCGTATCACAAATCACACTGGCATTGGCAGGTCTTTGTTCACAGGCAAAACCATATGGATCGGTTTTCAAAACCACAGTCTTATAATTTATTTTCACTTCGTATTTGTAAATCTGTCCCGGCTCCACATCTGGAATAAACAAAGCAAATACACCGGAATCACCAATACGGCACATCTGATGGCATCTTCCATCCCACAGATTAAAGTCACCAACTACACTGACACGCATAGCATTTGGTGCCCATACCGCAAAGTGAGTTCCATATACATCACCTTTTTTCGCTTGAGAAGGCTTAGCATCCCAAATCGGTTCTGCCTCATTCATACAGCCGGAAACCACCATAGGGTGCGCTCCCAAATAATCATAGATAGAATAATGAATTCCATTTTCAAACCGGCGAAGATCATTAGTTCCCATTAATTCCCTATACAGATACGGATCTTCTCTTTCGATTTCTGAACCATCCTCATAAGCTACAATATAGGTATATGGTGTCAGCTTTTTCTCTGGAATAATTACTGCAAATACTCCTTCTGAATCCACTTCCTCCATAGGGTATAGCTTGCCATCCTTCTTCATCTTTACAAAAATCTTTCTAGCATCCGGATAAAAAGCATGAATTAAATATCCACCTCTTACCTTTTTCGGACCTAGAGTACTTTCTGGATGATCCTCCTCAGAATATACCAGAGCCTCAATAGCTGCCCAATTCATTAAATCATATAATTTCTTGTTCATCTTCTCCTCCCCCTTCCAGGTCATACTCTTCTGTCACCTTTTCTTCCTTTGGCATATATTTTGCCAGCACTGGCTCCATCATCTTAGACATCCAATTAGTAAACAAGACCGGTGCTACTAATAGTATCAATGGTTCTATTGGAAATCCTATGACAACCAATGCGAAAAATAGAAGCAAAACCCCTGTCATCTTTACAGTGGCTGCACCATGAGTCACCATAAAAATCATTGTATTTCGTACTAATTCCTTCCCGCTAAGAGTAAAACGGGACAAAACAGGAAACAAGTACACTCCTGCTGCCAAAACAAACGCCATACTTGCAACACAAAAGCCACCCATCATTGCACCAGGCATCCCTTTGACATACAATAATGCCGTCACTGCCGTCACTGCCACCAATGCTATCAATACCAAATAACCTATCCAGACAAAAAATGCAACTTTAAAATTCTCCCGAAAGCTACGGAAATATGACTTTAGTATACTTCCTTCTTTTTTCTGAAACACTTTATTGCATGTATAATATAATGCAGTACAAGCTGGTCCAATGGTAACCACAGGTATGCAGCTTAAAAAAAATATTAAATTTAATAGAACAACATCAAAACACCTTGCAAATATTTTTGCAGGCTTACTTTCTCCTGAAAATCTTGCTTCCATACATAACCTCTTCTATCCAATTTTGTGGACAAATAAACCACTACGTAATTTAGGCTCAAACCAAGTAGATTTTGGCGGCATTAACAAACCGGCATCTGCTACTGCGAATAATTCACCAATAGAAGTTGGATACATTGCAAAGGAAACCTTCATATCACTTTGGGCTCTCTTTTCCAACTCCTTCAAACCTCTGATTCCACCAACAAAATCAATGCGGTTATCCGTTCTAGGATCTTCAATGCCAAGAACAGGCTTTAACAAATAATTCTGTAAAAGGGAAACATCCAGAGACTCTACTGCATCTTCAATGGAAAGCATTTCCTGAGAAGCCTTCAAAAGATACCAATCCCCTTCCAGATACATGGTAAATTCACCCTTAGCCGATGGCGCTGTGGCTTCTTGACCTAATCTTTCTATTGTAAAAATCTCTTCCGCCTTCTGTAAAAACTCCTCTGTAGATAGTCCATTCAAATCCTTTACACAACGATTATAATCCATAATCATTAACTGATCATCTGGGAATAATACAGAAAGAAAGAAATTAAACTCTTCGGTTCCATCATAATTTGGATTTTCATTTCTTCTCTTTAATCCCACCTTCACGGCAGACGCTGCTCTATGATGTCCGTCTGCAATATAAATATCATCAATAGCAGCAAATGCCTGCTGAATGGTTGTTACTTTATCTTCCTCTGCGATTTTCCATACTGCATGACCGATACCATCTACTGCGGTAAAATCATACAAAGGCTTATCATTGGCAATAACTGTATCGACTACATCATTAATCACCTTCTGAGAACGATATGCTAAGAAAATCGGTCCTGTCTGAGCTCCTAAGGTATCTACATGACGGATACGATCCTGCTCCTTTTCTTCTCTGGTATTCTCATGTTTTTTAATCACATTATTCAAATAATCATCTACACTGGCACAAGCCACAATACCGGTCTGCTTTCTGCCATCCATGGTCAGCTGATAGATATAATAACTGGAATCATTGTCAGAAATATAGGTTCCCTCTGTTTCCATCTGCTGAAACAACTCTCTTGCCTTTTCATATACGCAATCTGCATAAGTATCCACATCGTCAGAAAACTGTGTCTCCGCACGATCAATTTTCAAGAAAGAAACAGGCTCTCTAAGAACCTCCTGCTTTGCCTCCTGCCTGTTATATACATCATATGGCAGCGCAGCTACTCTGTCTGCCAACTCCTCTGTAGGACGTACTGCCAAAAACGGTTTAATCTGTGCCATTTTTTCCTCCATTCCAAAGCTGTTGCTTTTCATCGTTATTTTTGTATATACTTCTTTTTATTATATCAGAAAACACTATAAAAACCTATCCTTTTTTCTTAAAAAATAAAGATAAAAATCAAGACATTTCCTTAGAAATCTGTTATACTTTATATATATTTAAGAAAGGAGGAATGCCATATGTTAAAAGCGATTATTTTTGATATGGATGATGTCATCGTCAATCGTTTACCAGAACAGAATGAAAACATTCCTGTTTCTGGGGTTAAGACTCTTATAGAAGAACTTCATAAGAACCAAATCCGTCTTGCTGTCACCTCCTTTTCTTCCAATCGGGAAATTGAAGGAATCACCAGATCTTTTGGTCTGCAAAAATATTTAGATAAATTATTTTCTGCACCAGAAGCTACTGACCCGTTTCCTTCTCCAGAGTTTTTTCTATATGCTATAGAAAAAATGGGACTTAGTCCAAAGGAAGTTTTGGTTGTCAGCGCTTCACAGGATGGTATCCTTGCAGCCGATGCTGCAGGCATTGCTTCCATTGGCTACTACAATGCATCAGCAGGAGATCAGCCTTTGGATAAAGCCGCTGTTGTAGTGGGTACGTTTGAAGATTTAGACACGATGTTCTTTGAAAATGTATTACGTCGCAGTCAGGGAGAACCAGTGACAATCGCCAACACCCGCCGCCTGATTATCCGTGAACTTGCGGAAAATGACATTGAAGATATGTATAAGATTTATCAGGATCCTCAGGTCAAAATATATATTGATAATATTGATGACTACAAAGAAGCAGAAGCCAATAAACTCCGAGCTTATATCAAAAATGTATATTCCTTTTATGGTTATGGTTTATGGGGTGTTTTTAGCAAAACTACAAAAGGTCTGATTGGACGATGCGGTATCGAAAATCATATAATTGACGGAAAAGAAGAAATTATGTTGTCCTATATTCTGGACAGTCACCATTGGGGATATGGATATGCACTAGAATGCTGTAAGGCAGTTCTTGGTTATGCCCGGAACGAACTTGGCATTGAACGTATTGTTGCTGTTATTGATAAGAAAAACCAACGTTCGATTAATACCGTAACAAAGCTTGGTATGAAACCAGAAAAAGAAATCCTGTACCAAAACAGGGCTAGTATCCTTTATGTGAAAGAGATTTAATTCTATTTCTATTATGTATATAGAAAACTCAGCAGGGGAATGTACTAACATTCCCCTGTTTTTCTTTTTCTATTCAAATTTTATGGATTTGGAGTGTTTTTCTTATTCTTTTTGTTCTTGTTATTTGTATTGTTGTTATTATCATTGTTCTGTGTATCATTTTCTAAGTCGCCATCGACACCATCAACTACATCATCTACTGCATCGCCAACACCATCAACTACATCCTCTGCTCCCTGTTCTACATCGTTCATAAGACTATCATCAGTAGCCTCTACTCCAGGAGTTAAAGTTGGCTCCATTGTTACTTCCTCTGTTACCTCCGGACTTGCGGTTGCCTGATCTGTTGCAGAATTGTTGTTATCATTACCACATCCTACAAATGTCATAGCTGATAAAGCCATTACTGTACCAAGAATTAAAGCTTTCTTTCTCATTATTACCTCCATTCTGCATCCCTAGGATGCATCCAAATAATTATTTTTCTTTCTTTAGTAGTATTTCTTACATTCCAAAAAATATACTTCTTTTTTCACATAATGCTTTTTTTTACATATGTTTATTTTATAGTTATTTTTTCTAAAGGAGGCGAATTCTATGGAAAATCTTCTTACTATAAAAAATCTTTCTTACTCTTATCATACATTACAAGGTGAAACGGAAGTTTTAAACCATATCCATTTTTCCATACGCCAAGGGGAATTTGTGGCAATCGTGGGACCAAGTGGCTGCGGTAAATCTACTCTTCTTTCCTTAATCTGTAATCTTTTACAACCAGATTCCGGAACCATTGAATTAAAATCTGGAAAAAAAGTAGGATACATGTTACAAAAGGATCACCTTCTAGAATGGCGTAATACGCAGAAAAATATTATATTAGGACCAGAAATTACCAACAAACTGACAGCTGACAGCTATATTCGCATGGATTCTTTATTGAAAAATTATGGATTAAATGAATTTAAAAAATCAAAGCCAAGCCAGCTTTCTGGTGGCATGAGACAACGTGTTGCCTTGATACGAACCCTCATGCTGGAACCTGACCTATTACTATTGGATGAACCCTTTTCTGCATTAGATTATCAAACCCGCTTATCCGTAGCAGACGACGTCTGGAAAATTTTGAAAAACGAAAACAAAACCGCTCTGCTGATTACTCATGATATATCGGAGGCAATCAGTATGGCAGACCGTATTTTGGTACTCTCCTCCCGTCCTGCTACTATCCAAAAGGAAATTCCGATAAACCTAACCTGTCCTTCTGAACGGACACCATTTTTATCTCGAAGCGCTCCCGAATTTAAAGATTATTTCAACCAGGTATGGAAGGAGTTAAATCATGATGAGTAAAATTCAGGAAGAATTTATCAAAAAATCTCTAGCACAAAAGAAAAAAATTTTATTTTTCCGAGTCCTTATTTTTGCATTTTTTATCATTCTTTGGGAAATTGCTACTCGACTGGAATGGATGGATGCCTTTATCTTCAGCAGTCCATCCCGCATGGCAGCCTGTCTTATTACTATGATAAAGGATGGCTTACTTTTTTATCATATCGGAATTACTTTAGGCGAAACCTTTTTGAGTTTCTTTCTAGTAATTTTCCTTGGAATTTCTCTCGCTATTCTCCTTTGGTGGAATCAGACCTTAGCCAAGGTATTAGAACCTTATCTTGTAGTTTTAAACAGTTTGCCAAAGACAGCTCTGGCACCTGTTTTTATCGTATGGCTGGGAAATAATATGAAAACAATTATTGTGGCGGCAGTATCCGTGGCAGTTTTCAGCACCGCCATCACTCTCCACAATAGTTTTCAGGAAATGGAACCAGAAAAAATCAAATTAATTAAGACTCTTGGCGGAAACAAAGGGGATATTTTGTGTAAATTAATACTCCCCGGTAATATTCCTGCCATTATCAGTATCATGAAGGTTGATATTGGTCTGACCCTGGTAGGAGTTATTATCGGGGAGTTCCTGGCGGCAAAAGCCGGCCTTGGTTATTTAATTGTATATGGCAGTCAAGTCTTTAAACTGGACTACGTATTACTTTCTATTGTTATTTTATGCTTGATTTCCACTGGATTATACCTTTTAATTTCTCTTGTGGAAAAAATCTGTATCAAGCACTATGGGTAAGTAAATCTTATGCTTCTGTATACTGATTCGTCTTTTCAAAATCCTCCAGCATATCTGCATCTGGAGCCTTTGTACAAAGACTAAATACAATAATACAAAGTAAACTGATAAAGAAACCTACTAACAGAGAATAAATTCCTGTTACAGTACCAAGAGTCTTTCCAGCTGCCAATGGAATATAATCCCAGATAATTACCGTAAGTCCTCCAGAAACAACACCAGCAATAGCACCAATCAGATTGGTACGCTTCCAGAATAATGCACAAAGCACCAGTGGACCAAAGGCTGCACCTAAACCAGCCCATGCATTAGAAACCAATCCCATAATGCTGGAATTTGGATCCCAGGCAATGGCAAATGCAATTAATGATACTACAACTACCGTAACTCTGGTTACCCGAAGAATCTTCTTATCCTCTGCATCTGGCTTGAATATATTTTTATAAACATCTGTAGATACTGAAGAAGCACATACCAAAAGCTGGGAATCTGCGGTGGACATAATGGCTGCTAATACACCGCAGAGGAAAATCCCTCCAACAAATGGCAGAGCAGTATCCTGAGTAAATACTTTCTGAATCATTTCAATAAATACGCTTTCAGAGCTCGCAGCACCTTCTGTTCCTAAAACCGTTGGGAACAGATAGGCTCTTCCAAGTACACCAATAAAACATGCTGCAACCAGAGATAAGAAACACCATACAATAGCAATTACACTGGATTTCTTTAGTTCCTTTTCGCTTTTTACTGCCATAAAACGTACTAAAATGTGAGGCATACCAAAGTATCCTAAGCCCCATGCCAGCTGGGATAAAATATCTACCATACGATATGGCTTTCCACCGTTTGAAAACAAACTCATATAATCATCATAATTTCCTGCATAGCCCGCCACTTCATTACTCTGATTAATGAAACCGACAAAATCACCACCAACAATAGCATATGCAATAATTGGAATCACTAATAATCCAATAAGCATCAACATCCCCTGAATAAAATCTGTTACACAAACTGCAAGAAATCCACCCATAAAGGTGTAAGTTAAAATAACAGCCACGCCAATCACTAATGCAATGCGGTAATCAATGCCAAATACCGTATTAAACAGCTTTCCACCGGAAGCTAAGGAAGAGGCTGTATATACTAAAAAGAAAATCACAATAACTACAGAAGAAATTGTTAACAATACTTTTTTCTTGTCATGGAAACGGTTTACAAAAAACTCTGGTAAGGTCATGGAGTTATTGGCAACGATGGTGTAACGGCGAAGTCTTTTAGAAACCAAAAGCCAGTTTAAAACAGTTCCCATAAATAAACCAATAGCAATCCAAATCTGACCAGTTCCCAAAGCATAAATCGAACCCGGAAGTCCCATTAACAGCCATCCACTCATATCAGATGCCTGGGCAGATAATGCTGCCACCCAACTATTCAACCCTCTTCCTCCTAAGAAGTAATCCTCGGAGTTATTTGTTTTCTTCATAGACCATATTCCAATTACAATCATAAAGCCTAAATAGGCAACAAAGGCAATCATAATGGCAATAATATCATTCTGTGTCATTTTTTACCTCTTTCTTATGTACATTTTTAATGTTTCTATATTCTTTCATCTAATTCTTCATAATTATTATGAATACCTACATATTTATATGCTGGACGAATAATCTTTCCTTTATTTACTAATTCCTCCAGACGATGTGCACTCCATCCAGAGATACGGGAAATCGCAAAGAGAGGAGTGAATAATTCTCTTGGAATTCCTAACATGGTATAAACCATTCCACTGTAGAAATCTACATTGGCACAAACCGGCTTTACTACATGTCTTCTCTTCATTAGAAGCTGGGCAGAAATCCTTTCTACTCTATCATAAAGAGCAAATTCTTCTTCTTTTCCTTTTTCCTTTGCTAATTCATGAGCAAACTGCTTCAGCACCACTTCTCTTGGATCGGAAATAGTATATACCGCATGCCCCATACCATAAATCAGACCGCTGCCATCAAAAGCTTTCTTATCCAAAATCTTAGTCAGATACTCTTCTACCTTTGCATCATCACTGCAATCACTACAATTTTCACGCAAATCATCAAACATCTGCTGTACCTTCAGGTTGGCTCCACCATGCTTTGGTCCCTTTAATGACGCAATAGAAGCAGCCACCGCTGAATAGGTATCTGTTCCAGAGGATGTTACTACATGATTGGTAAAGGTAGAGTTATTACCACCACCATGCTCTGCATGCAATACCAATGCAGCATCCAGAACTCTCGCCTCTAATGGGGTAAATTTACCATTTGGACGAAGCATATGTAAAATATTTTCTGCAGTAGAATACTCTGGTACTGGTGGCTTAATTACCAAACTGTCAGAGCATCTAAAATGTCTGTACGCATGATAATTATATACTGCAATCATTGGCAGCTTCGCAATGAGCTGTAAATTCTGACGCAATACATTTGGTACAGATATGTCATCCGGATTGGCATCGTAGGAATATAATGCCAATACACTTTTCTGAAGACCATTCATAAGGTTCTCACTTGGTGCCTTCATAATAACATCACGTAAAAAGTGTCCTGATAATTCCTGTAAACTGGTAAGAATCTCACCAAATGCCTTTAACTGCTCCTTATTTGGCAACTGACCAAAAAGCAATAAATAGGTAGTTTCCTCAAAGGCATAGTTTTTATTCAAATCTTTTCCTACCAGCTTCTCTACATCATATCCCTGATAGTATAAACGTCCGTCTGCCGGCTCTTTTACACCATCAACCACATTGAAACCAACTACGTCAGAAATCTCTGTCAGTCCAGTTAATACACCTTTTCCCGAGCTATCACGTAATCCTCTCTTTACATCATATTCCTGATATAAATTCAAATCAATGGCACCTGATACCATACAATTTTCTACTAATTCATCAAACTTTGTCTCCAAGACTTCGCTAAGAGCCATCATGGACTCATTTTTTGCATGTCTCATAATATAAGTACACCTCCTAATCTATGGTAATTGCATTGCAGAAAACGTATACAAGTATACCGCAGCTTGCCATAATTTCCCTTTATGCAATAGTTATCAATAATATACCTTAAAGCTGCACACTACGTCAAGTCAAAACAAAGAGTCGCTTGCGACTCTTTCGCGCCCGAGCGGTATTGCGCAGCAATAAACTTCTTCTCCGCGAGGTGCGCATCCATAGCGGAGCGTTTTTTATCGAATAGGAGGAATTACCTATTCGATAAAAAAGGCAACGCTAACTGCGCTGCCCCATAAAAAATATCAATTAAGAAACAATCTTTGGACGATATTCCAAACGAAGTTTGTCTGTCAATAATGCAATAAACTCTGAGTTAGTTGGTTTCCCTTTCCCTGCAGATATGGTATTACCAAATACTCTTTCTAAGGTGTCTAAATTTCCCCGTCGCCAAGCCACCTCAATGGCATGACGAATGGTTCTCTCTACACTACCGGAGGTTGTTTTATATATTTGTGCAATAGAAGGATATAATGATTTAGTAATGTATTGTAGCATAGTTCTATCATAAAATGATAAGATAATTCCTTCCCTGATGTACTGATACCCCTTAATATGCGCTGGTATTCCAATTTCCAAAAGAAGATTTGTTACATCTAATTCCAAGTCTCCGGAATAAGCATACACACTACCATGCATAGGCAACTCAAATGAAAAGTCTGGCTTTCTTTCCTGTCGCGGTTCAAAAACAACCACATCCCCTGGCTTGTCCATTCCATCTATGTTACTATTTTCAAATTGCTGCCGGCACTTACCACGACCATGTAAAAGCTGCTGCATTCTTTTCATTAACATTGTATTGGAAACCGGCTTCATCATATAATAGTCTGCTCCTAAATCCAAGGCATCCTCCACTAAGCTAGTCATATGAAGTGCTGTTTCAATAATGATGACCGGTTTTTTTACCATATCATGGATTTCCTCTAAAATGCCGATTCCGTCCACACCAGGTAAAATCAAGTCTAATATCACAACATCTGGTTTTTCCGTTCTAATTGCATTTAATGCTTTACTTCCATCTCCTGTTGCAAGAAGTACATTCATTCCATGATCATCCATGGCTTTCGCTTTACTTTCTCTGTCCTGTACGTTACTGTCTGCGATAATAACCTTAAATTGTGATTCCTCCATGTTGTCTTCCTCCATTCTGCCTTTTTTGGCAACTTTCCTTTTTTTTTGACATGGACAATATACTCCAAAATAGGATTTCGATATGGAATTTTCTAGGAATCATCATGTACTCAAAATGGAATCGAAATGGAATTCGCTTTTTATTTACCAAAAATTAACCGCCCTATTGCATATATTTGTCTAACAGTGCGGTTCTGTTTTCAGACCAGCTATAATCTAACAAATACTCACCAATATATCGTTCCCTGATTTCTGTTTTCCCCTCCAATAAATCATATAAATCACAGTCAAAAACCTGTGTGTCTACTCTTTTGTTCCCTCGGGAAGATATTAACATTTTCTCTGCCCCATTCTCCTTTAATTCCTTCATTAAAGTCTTTACCACCTTGCTACATAGATTCTGGGTTGCTTCGTCATTAGGTCTGTCTTCCCATAACACATTAATAATCTGCTCCGTGGTAACAATTCCACCCCGTCGGTCGATTAAATATGCCAGCAGCTCCTTCGCTTTGGCACTTTTAAACATAACCGGCTTTTCATCTACAAATAAATCGAAATAACCAAAGGTTCTTGCATAAATCCGCTTTTTTTTCCTCTTCGACAGCAACCATGCCGATTCTACCGCATATTGCAATTCCTCCTCTGTATATGGTTTTGTCAGATACCCCGCTGCATGAAGACGAATGGCTTCCATTGCATACTTCTCCTGACCAGAAATGTATATTAACATAATATCCGGATTCCTTTTGCGAAGCTCATGTCCCAATAGAATCCCATCCATTTCCGGCATTTGCACATCTAAAATAGCTAAATCCACTTCATTCCTGCTGGCATACTGAAGTGCTTCTAAAGGACTCTGAAATACTCCTTCGATTTCTAATCCTCTAATCTCTTCTGCTTCATATAAGAACATCTTTAATGCCACAATCTCATCATCCACTATAATTGTTTTCATGTTGGCCTCCATGGTGCAACTGTTTTATTGAAATTCACGTTTTCTAGCATTATTCACAGGAATCCGAATCGTAATCCAGGTTCCTTTCTCCGGTTCACTTTCCAACTGAAGTGTTCCATCCATTAATTCCTCCAGACAATACCGTATCTCTTCAATGGTCTGAAGCCGAGTTTTTTCTTCTTCCCCATTCTCCGTTCCCAGCCCTACGCCATTATCATTAATCTCAATAACATAATCCAACTCTTCCTGAAAACTTCGGATTACAATAGTTCCACCTTGTTCCTTAGGACAAAGACCATACACCAGAGCAGCTTCCACTAAGGGTTGGAGACACATAGGCGGCAGAAAAAAATTTTCTTCTTCTAATTCATATTCTGCCTTTATCTGAGAAAATCGTGCCATTTCAAGCTCTAAATATACCTTTACCTGCTCTATCTCCTCTCGAAAAGCAACAGCTTCCTTCTTCTCTAAAACATTAAAATTATACCTTAGATATTTTGCAAAATCATCAATCAGCCGGCATGCTTGTTTTTTATCTATAATTGTATTGCATTTTATTGTATTTAGTGTATTAAAAATAAAATGCTGGTTTAATTGTTTTTTTCTAAGCCCCTCTTGTATATTTTCTAACTTACTCATGTTAATGCCGCTCCCTTTCCTACACCTGCATCTTCTATAACTCTTTTACCACCTTGCGCACTTCATTAAGAAACATTTTTTCATATTCACTCATTTGATATCCCTTTGGATAAATATATAAATCCTTCATCATCCTGCGGTAATCCGAACATGGTTTTTGAAATAAATGATACCGTTCCAGAATCGGCTTTGGAATAGGAGAAACCCACATAAATGTATTTTTCTCATCTGCCAGCAAATCAAACTGACTTCCTCTTTCATATACATAAATGCAACGCTCCACCCGGCGATCCAGATTTGGCGTCATATCGTTATGAACCAGAGATGGAATCACCGTATCTCCATGAAGAATTTCAATACATTTTTCCAAATCACTATATTGTATGATTTCCTTTTGCGCCAAGGGATTATTCTTTGACATAATAAATACATACTCAAATTCCAGCAAAGGCTCATAAACTAACCCCTCCAGCTGTAACATCGACAAGAAGTATTTTTCGTATCGCACATCATAACGAATAATTCCACTGGAGTACCTCTGCTCCACAATATCATTAATGGTATCCATAGAATTGGTTTCATTAAAATAAATCTCTATCTTTCTTCCATCGTCTACCTGATGCATAAACCGGGTAAACCCATGGGTAATATAGCTAGCTCTAGGCGCTGCAACACTAAGCTCTACTTTATTGTCCGACTGTTCCTGAGTGAAATTTTCCAGTTCCTCGAACTGTTCCATAGCCTGACGGGCTTTATTTAAAAACTCTTTTCCTCTTTTTGTCGGTACCATCCCTTTGTTTTTCCGCACAAATAGATTAAACCCAATCCGCTGTTCCAAATCCTTAATCATCTTACTTAAATTGGGCTGGCTGACAGAAAGACGCTTGGCAGCATTGGTTACTGAACCACATCGTTCTACTTCCAAAGCATATTTTAAACTTGTTAAATTCATCTTTATCCCTCCCAAATGGCTTTTTTTCAATCTTATCCCCTGAAGATTTCCTTGTCAACCAATGGAGAACTTGTTTTTGGGCTCAGAATTTACTTTAAGGACATTTTTTCCGAAAAAATTCGTTTTTCTTATCAACCATCCCTTGACTAACTTGAAAAAATAGGAAATACTATAGAAAGAATAAAATAGAGAAAGGAACTTATTTCTTATGGAACTGATTCACTTAAAACAAATATTCAAAAATCCTCAGGATTATCTTGACAAAGAACTTACTGTCTGTGGCTGGATTCGCAGCATTCGTGATTCCAAAGCGTTTGGATTTATCGTAATTAATGATGGTACTTTTTTTGAGCCATTACAGGTTGTATATAATGATACTTTAGAAAATATCGCAGATATTCGCAAGCTTAATGTAGGAGCTGCGTTGATTGTCACCGGTACCTTAGTTGCTACTCCGCAGGCCAAGCAGCCATTTGAAATTCAGGCAACAAAGGTTGAAATCGAAGGACCATCTACACCAGATTATCCTTTACAGAAAAAGCGTCACAGCTTTGAGTACCTGCGTACCATCTCTCACCTGAGACCACGTACCAACACCTTCCAGGCTGTTTTCCGTGTACGTTCTCTCATTGCTTACGCAATTCATCAGTTTTTCCAGGAGCGTGATTTTGTCTATGTTCATACTCCACTGATTACTGCCAATGACTGTGAGGGCGCTGGCGAAATGTTCCGCGTAACCACGTTAGATATGGAAAATCTTCCAAAGAATCCAGATGGATCTATTGATTATTCCCAGGATTTCTTTGACAAGGAGACAAGCCTTACGGTAAGTGGCCAGTTAAATGGTGAAACTTATGCTATGGCATTCCGCAACATTTATACTTTCGGACCTACCTTCCGTGCAGAGAATTCTAATACAACCCGCCACGCTGCGGAGTTCTGGATGATTGAGCCAGAAATCGCTTTTGCTGATTTGGATGATGATATGATGCTGGCAGAAAGCATGATGAAGTACATTATTAACTTTGTGTTAGAGCATGCACCAGAGGAAATGAATTTCTTCAACAGCTTTGTAGATAAAGGGCTTTTAGACCGTCTTCACAACGTAGTAGATAATGATTTCGCCCGTGTAACTTACACAGAGGCAATTGAGCTTTTAAAAGAGCATAACGAGGAATTCACCTATAAAGCTGAATGGGGCTGTGATCTTCAGACAGAGCATGAGCGCTATCTGACAGAGGTTATCTTCAAACGTCCTGTATTTGTAACAGATTATCCAAAGGATATTAAGGCATTCTACATGAAGCTAAATGAGGATGGTAAAACCGTTGCCGCTATGGACTGCTTAGTTCCTGGCATTGGTGAGATTATCGGTGGAAGCCAGCGTGAAGAGAATTATGATGTTCTTTTAGAGCGTATGAAGGAGCTTAATCTTGATCCAGAAAGCTATGATTTCTACTTAGATTTACGTAAATATGGTACTGCTCGTCATGCAGGCTTTGGTCTTGGCTTTGAGCGTTGTGTCATGTACCTTACCGGAATGGCAAACATCCGCGATGTTCTTCCATTCCCTCGTACTGTAGGAAACTGCGATTTGTAAAATTGCTTGTGGCTATTGCTATTTTGTCGTTAAAATTAAGGGGTAATGTAGTTTTAGAAATCTACATTACCCCTTTTTTACTCTTCTATGCACCACTGCGTAGTTTATCTTGAGCCACAAGACGTCCACGAAATGGAAACATATATGAACTTTTTTCTGCGTCATATAACACTATTTTTCTTCCACATACAACACACTCTCTATGATATACCGTGGTCTTTGTTTTACTTCCATATAAATTTTTCCTACGTATTCTCCAATGACACCAAGTGCCAGCAGCTGCAGGCCACCAATACCCCATACTGATAATACAATGGTTGTCCAACCTGGTACTGTTTTTCCAAAAAGCCAGACAACAAAGAAATAAATCAGTAGTAATACACTAACAGAGAACAAAAATAATCCCAAAAATGTTATGATACGAATTGGTTTTACACTGCAAGAAGTAATTCCATCAATGGCAAATGCTAACATTTTTTTCAATGGATACTTGGATTCTCCTGCGAAACGTTCATGTCTTTCATAATAAACAATATCTGTTTCATAACCAATCATAGGAACCAGACCACGCAGGAACAGATTTACTTCCTTAAACTCAGCTAAACCTTCTAATGCACGCTTGCTCATCAATCGATAATCTGCATGATCTTCTAACGTATCCGCCCCCATTACCTTCATTAATTTATAAAAGGCATGGGCTGTTCCTCGTTTAAACACTGTATCCGTGGCACGAGTAGAGCGTACCCCATATACAATATCCTTTCCCTCCGCAAATTTATCAATAAACTGCTCAATAACACCGATATCGTCCTGTAAATCTGCATCTAAGGAAATAGCCGCATCTGCATACTCCTTTGCTGTCATTAGTCCAGCCAGCAAAGCATTCTGATGACCACGGTTGTGTGCCAGATTAATCCCTACATATAGAGAATCTTCTGCATGAAGCTGTGATATAATATTCCAAGTAGTATCCTTAGAACCATCATTTACAAAAGCAATACGGCTTTCTCTGGATATTTTTCCTTTCTCCATTAAATCCTGCATAATCATCTTTAATTGCTTAGATGTTTCCGGCAACACTTCCTGTTCATTGTAACATGGAATCACTAGCCAAATCGTCTTCATAGTTCTAGTTCTCCTAACTGTAATCAATTATTTATGACATCATACTGCCAAGAACAGTATTTACTAATTTTCCATCGGCTTTTCCTTTTACCTTTGGCATAAGGACTTTCATAATCTTTCCTTTATCCTGAGGTGTTGGATTGGAAATCTCCAGTTCTGCTAATACCTCTTCAATTACCGATTTAATCTCTGCCTCGTCCATCATTTTGGGTGCATATTCTTCCAATACCTTAATGGTGAATTCACACTCTTCAATAATATCTGTACGATCTTCTGGGGTTAAAGACAGTGTTTCCTTTGCCTGCTTAATTTGCTTTAGGATGATAGAGTCCTCTTCCTCTTCTGTTAAGTCTTCCCTTTTATCAATCTGAGCATTCTTCAAACCTGTTAAAAGCAACGATAAAACATCCTTACGCTGTTTATCCCTTGCCTTCATTGCTGCCACCATTTCACCACGGATAAATTCAATCTTTGACATTTCGTTTCCCTCCACTTATTTTCTATATAACTCGTGTTTCACACCTGCAAAATTTGAGCTAATATTCATTATACCACATAAAGTAAAAACATGCCCATACTATTTTGTACAGGCATGTTTTATTTTCTTTTCGATTTGCTAAAATATCTAGCAATGATTTATTTAATACGTTTTAATGTATAGGAACCACTGTATTCGCCATAGGACTTACTTACCTTAATATAGTATGTTCCTGCACTCCACTTTCCATCAGAACGGAAACCACTCTTACCACTCTTCATATATGTAGTACTATTATACATTATAGATCTCTTATTTGCTGGAATAACTTCAACCTTCAAAGAATCTGTACAGCGAGCTGTATACTGGATTTTCACTTTACTTCTCTTAGGAAGCTTAATCTTAAACCAGTTAGCCTTTCCTGTACCATCTGTTAAGGTAATCATTCCGGAAATTCCCTTCTTTTTCTTTAAAAGCTTTGCTTTTCCTTTAGACTTACCACTCTTATCCTTCACCTTTGCAATCGCTGCCTTAAGAACATATGGATCACCCTCACTAGATGCTACATAATAAGTTCCCTTCTTTAAGGCATAGGATACGCAATAATTATTAGAAGAAGACAGATAACCAGTCGCTAATGATATTTTACTTCCATCTGTAATATTATAACCAAGGGACAAGGTGGAGCCATCATAGTCAGAAACAGCATATCCTGATAAAGTTACTAAACTGTCAGAATTTACTACTAATTTATGATAATTTGTAATGGTAGAATCATCTGTATAAATCATCTGATAACTATCATTAAGAGTTACTTCTTCACCATTGAAAGCTCTAGCTCCAACTACAATATTTGTTGCTGTTTCTGGTACACTATAGCTCCAATTAAACTTCAAATAATACTCACCTGCTGCAGTAATGGTAAAATACTGACTACCACTTGGAAGACCAGAAGAAATATATCCAGCATATCCTACTTTCATGGTACATGCAGCATCACTATATAATGTAACGTCAATATTGCCACTAGCTCCTGTAGTAACATAATCCACTCTCAATACGCCTCTGTTTGCCACAGGAATCTGTACAACCTGAGCTAAAGAATCTGCTGTAGCCATAGAATTTCCTGCTGCTCCTGGAAGGCTAACGGTAGCAGTTGCCATCTCTGGAGTTGAAGTTGGATCAACTACAACAGGTGGCACCAATGTGGTTGCTACTGTAGCTGCTTTCGTTATTGTTCCTGTTCCTGACATAACGCCTACCGCTAATGCGCAAGCAGTAATGACAGATACTATTTTTTTTGTAAGTTTGTTCATTACATCCTCCTTCTGCATATCTTTTCGTATGCACTGTATAATGATTTTTTCGTATCGAATCTATCTTATCAGATTTGTTCTTATTTGAAAATACTTTTTCGATAAAAAAAGCCGTAAAACCAATCTCTTAGTTCTACGACCTTATTAACAGGGCTACAAGGATTCGAACCTTGAAATGCTGGAGTCAGAGTCCAGTGCCTTACCATTTGGCGATAGCCCTATATCTAGTGCTTGTGAAGTGCTCCCTCACAAGCCTTGATTAGTATATAATACTTTTTTTAATTTTGCAAGTACTTTTTTTATTTTTTTTTATTTTTTTCTTTTCAACTACTGCAAACCCTTTATTTCTGCAATAATTTTTTCTATCAGACTAATTCTCTGGAATGGTGTAATAAGATAAAAACCATCGATATAATCCACGATTTCCTTTGCAATAGAAGAAACAATTCGTACCGCCAGTTCCTCTCCTTCTTCCCTGTTTTTCCCTTGATACATTTCAATAATCTGAGGAGCTACATTAATTCCAGCAATTTCATGTTCCATAAAACAAGCATTCCGATAGCTAACTACTGGAATCAAGCCTCCAAGAATTTTCACAGAAAGCTCTTGTCTGGCCCGTTTCAAATTCTCCAACCCCTGTTTTGTCATAACGGGCTGGGTAAACAGTACATTTACTCCATTTTCAATTTTTCTTTGAGCATGAGCAATCTGACTATCAAAATTAACTGCATTAATGTTTAATGCACCACATACCAAAAACGGATTTTCTGTAAATGTGGTTTCATTGAATGTATTAATATGTCTTGCCAATATGGCAGAGTTATAACTAAATACCGTCTTCACCTCTTGTCTCTGTGCCACAGGAACCGGGTCACCAGTTACTGTCAGTACGTTATTTACTCCTTCTACGTTCAAGCCAAGCAATAAAGCCTTTGTAGCATTAATATTCCGGTCACGGCAAGTCATATGTGGAATCGTTGTCATTTTTAATTCCCTGCTAATCTTACTGGCAAGAATACTGCTATCAATTCGTGCCTTTGCAATAGGACAATCTGCAATGTCAATGGCATCTGCCCCTGCCTTCTTATACCGGGCAACTCCTTCCATAAAAACATCAATTTCCGGTGTTACTGGTGGATCTAACTCCACTACAATCACCTTTTCTCCCTGATTCAGCTTTGCTGCAAAATCATTTTTTGGATTCTCAAGCCCCATTTGACCTCCAAAAGGCACTTCTGCTGCCTGCTCGGACAGAACATGCAGCTCCTTCCATGGTGTCCGGACAGAAATCTTCTCCTCCTCCAGCTTCTGAGCTATCTGCTGGATATAGGCAGGCTCTGTACCACAACATCCCCCTACAATAGAAACTCCTTCTTTAAAAAGAGCAAAGGATTCCCTTCCATAATATATATGATTATTCTCATAAAAAGTACGATTGGATACCATGGTTGGATATCCTGCATTTGGCATAATCGAAATAAATTTGCTACAGTGCTGTACATCCAGCTTCTGTATCATATCCAGTAAGTGTTTTGGGCCAGAAATACAATTAAACCCAATGGCATCCACAGCGTCTATTTTCTGCATCTGATAAAACAGACTTCTTCCATAATAGCCCCCCTGAGTAAAACCTTCTGGTGATACTCCGAAGGAAACCAAAACAAAAGAATCCTCTGCTTTTTCTTTTATATAAGAAGTAATTTCTTCAATATGTTCTATACTTCCTAATGTTTCAAATATAAAATGTCTGGCTCCGCATTCTAAAAACCAGTCTATAATTTCCTGATAAATCTGAAATCCATCTTCTTCCCCCATAGCCGGAACCGGTCCTATATCTGCAAAGACATAATGTTTCTGTAAAGCATCTTCTGCCCCTTCACATTCTGACACAGAACCCTCAAAGGCTTCTGCTTCTTCGCAGGCAATTTTCCACCCCTGGAAAACCATCTGGCGTACTATATCCTTTGGCTGGGAAAGCATGTATTCACATACACCAAATGTATTCGCTTTAATAGCAACTGCTCCTGCCTCCAAATATTCTCTATGTACCCTTCTTACCCATTCCGGATGGGTAAGATTCAACATCTCGCATCCCTGTTCCATTTCCATAGGATGCATTTTGCTAAGGTAAGTTCCCATAGCTCCATCAAAGAGCAATGGTTTTTCTTTCAAATAATCCTGTAATCTCATTGTTTTTTCCTATTCTTTCTTTTATACTCCCAACAGCTCTTTTCCCTTTTGAATCATAAAGAAAATCAAGAATGCTGCTAGATTTACCAACACTACACTGGCACCTGCTGGTGTAGAAAATGTATAGGATGCCACCATCCCGATACAAAAACATACTACCGCTAAAACTCCAGAAGAAATTACTACTGCACGAAAGCTTTTAAATACCCGCATGGATGTCAAGGCTGGGAATATTACCAGACTGGAAATCAACATAGCTCCCATCATCTGCATCCCAAGAACAATAGTGATTGCTGTTAAAATAGCAATCATGGTATTGAAAAAATTCACCCGGACTCCGGTTGCTTTGGAAAAGCTCTCATCAAAGGTAACTGCAAAAATATTGTGATAACAAAAAATAAACAATAATAACACCACGATGGATAAAATCACACTTAACACCACGTCCTCCTGACTCATGGCAAGAATGCTTCCAAACATATAGCTGCACACATCCGTAGTCATACCCGTGGTTAAGGCTGTGACAGACACACCAATTGCCAATGCCGACGCAGACATAGCTGCAATGGCTGCATCACTTTTCATCACCCCATTTTCCGTCATACGAAGCAGAAAAAAGGCTGCCAATACCACAACTGGAATAGATAGCTTCAAGGGTGCCACTCCACAAGCTACCGCTATGGATAATGCACCATAGGAAACATGGGATAGTCCATCTCCTATCATAGAATATTGCTTTAACACCAAACTAACACCAAGCAATGCTGCACAAAGAGATACTAGAATCCCTACAATAAACGCTCTTACCATAAAGGGGTAAGATAACATCTGTAATAACATCTCCATTTTAATAACTCCTCAATCTCTACTTTTTAAATATCGCTGCATATTCCGAATCCATATACTCCTGAGTAGTCCCAAAGAAATAACCGCTATCATTAATATGAAGTAATTTGTCCGCATATTTAACCGCATTCTGTAAATCATGGGTAACCATAATGATAGCCATCCCTTCCTGATTCAGCTTCTTCAAGCTGTCATACAAAGTCTGAGCAGCCACTGGATCCAATCCTGTCACAGGCTCATCTAAGACCAGAATCTTATCTGCCGCACATAATGCTCTCGCCAGAAGAACCCTTTGCTGCTGTCCTCCAGAAAGCTCTCCATAGCATTTTTGTTTTAATTCAAGAACTCCCAGACGCTCTAAGTTCTTCTTAGCTTCCTTCTTCTCCTGTCTGGTATAAAAAGGACGAAAATGCATATCACTTAAAAAGCCTGACAAAACCACTTCCATAACGCTTACGGGAAAATGTCTCTGAACCTGAGTCTGCTGTGGCAGATAGCCGATAGCTCCCTTTTTTAAAACAGAACTAATCTCTATCTTTCCACTAACCGGTTTAATCAGACCTAATAACGACTTAATTAATGTACTTTTTCCAGAACCATTCTCTCCCACAACACAAATATACTCCCCCTGTGCTGCCTGAAAATTAAAATGCTCAATCACTGCTTTATTCTCGTATCCAAGACCTGCGTCCTGACAGGAAATTAATACTTCCTTTTCCATATAATAACCATTCCTCACTTTATCACAAACAATTTGAAAACTCTTTTCATTTTACAGACTGGTATGTCATTTGTCAAGAAACACAAAATCTCTACGCAAACCTAGGAAAATATGATATTATAAGCAATGTATGATTTATTTTATCAAATAAAGAACACAGCAACGAAAAAGCCATTAAAATAATCAAGGAATATTTCTTTGATTTGGCAGAAATGAGGCTAATTATGTCAAAGGATTACAAGGAATATTTAAAAAAGCACCAGAAACAAATTATCTGGGGACTATTTGGAATTTTTATGTGTATCGGCGTCTTTGCCAGAATCTGGCAGTTCGGCATAGTTCCGGGGGGAATTAATCAGGATGAAGCTTTCGCCGGCTATGAAGCATACGCCCTACTTCATTATGGTAAGGATTCCAGCGGATATACTTTTCCCGTATATCTTACCGCCTGGGGAAGCGGAATGAATGTGCTGAACTCCCTTCTGATGATTCCCTTCATCGCTATTTTCGGACTAAAAACCTGGGTTATCCGTTTGCCACAGGTCATTGTGGCATGTCTGACTCTATGGGTACTTTATCTAATCATTAAAGAGATTATCGATGAAAAAGCAGCTTTGGTCAGCTTGTTTCTGCTAGCTATCGCTCCTTGGCATATTATGCTGGCACGTTGGGGTCTGGAATCCAATCTTGCACCGGGATTTTTATTATTTGGACTTTACTTTTTTATTCGAGGTTTAAAACAGGCAAAATTTTTCATACTGTCCGCTTTGATGTATGGTCTTTCCCTATATTGCTATGCCACGATTTGGCCATTTGTACCAGTTATCCTTTTATTGCAACTGGTTTATTGCTTGATTTATAGGAAAATTAAATTCCAGAAGGAAACCATTCTTTCTGTAGTTTTATTGTTTGTAATGGCATTGCCATTGCTTTTATTCCTTCTGATTAATAACGGATATATGAATGAAATCCGGCTTCCTTTTCTATCTATTCCAAAACTGGTATATATGCGTGATAGCGAGATTTCCTTTTCCAACATAGCCGAAAACTGGAAAAACCTTTGGGGCATTATTACCAGCCAGAGTGATGGACTTCCATGGAATTCCACCCAGCAATTTGGATTATTTTATCCCATTTTCCTTCCGTTTTTCTTTTTGGGATTATTTTATTATTTAAAAAGGGTTGTGCTTGGATTTAAAAACAAAGCGTTTCGTCTGGATATTTTTATAATTATCCAGCTTCTGGCAGGAATTTTTCTAGGACTATTAATCAATGTAAACGTCAACCGGGTAAACTGTTTATGGCTGCCAATGCTGATTATAATCGCTACAGGAATTTGGTATCTTTGTAAGCTAATCAACTTAAAACTGCTAATAATTCCTTTCATTATATACTCTGTTCTGTTTGTTCAATTTGAACAATACTATTTCACAGATTACAATACGGAAATTTTGGGTTACTTCTGTGGCGGTTTGGAGGATGCCATGAAAGAAGCTACTTCTCATGAAGGTACCATTTATGTTACCTCCAACGCCAACTATGCCCGAGTAATGTTTTATAGTGAACAGGATGTAGAAGAATACATTTCCACTGTGCAGTATACCAATTATCCAAGCGCCTTTCTGGATGTCAGTAGCTTTGGCCGCTTTCAGTTCTATTTTGATTTAAATATGCTGGACCCGGCAGGAATTTATCTGGTGGACTCTTCAATAGACCCTGTTTACTTCACCAATGCAGGCTACACAGTAAAAACCTTTGGATATTTTACTGTGGCATGGATACAGTAAAATATGTATAACTCCTTTCAAATTAGGGATACTAACAGAAGAAATCTGGATTTGAAAGGAGTTTTTTATGGATAGAAAAAATAGTCAGTTTATGGCTGCTCTGGCAGTGAGTGCTTTAGATGATGTTCCTACTCCAACCAGCAATGCCAAAAATGTAGTGGCACTTCTGAATGAAGAGGAGAACCTTGCGGAGGGGGTTTTGGCACATCCTTCCAAAGAGGATATGGAGCAGACTTCTCGCAAATAGATTCATATCTAATTCCAGTTGACTAATCTAACTCCAGTTCAATCGGACAATGATCAGAACCCATAATGTCTGTATGAATAGCTGCGTCCTTTAACCGGTCTTTCAAGGACTCCGAGGTCAGAAAATAGTCAATACGCCATCCGGCATTTTTCGCTCTTGCCGAAAAACGGTAAGACCACCAGGAGTAGATTTCGGTTTGATCTGGATAAAAATGCCGGAAGGTATCTATAAAACCTGCTTCCAACAGTTCAGTAAATTTACCTCTTTCCTCATCGGTGAAACCTGCATTTTTCCGATTGGTCTTTGGATTCTTTAAGTCTATCTCCTTATGTGCTACATTCATATCTCCACA
The DNA here is from genome assembly GCA_964511525.1 of uncultured Jutongia sp. GTDB lineage: Bacteria > Bacillota > Clostridia > Lachnospirales > Lachnospiraceae > Jutongia. The sequence continues at coordinate 12,590 of CAZEFX010000004.1, read as the reverse complement.
AACAATAACTGGTTTGGTTTCTTCTAATTTCTTTAAGTATGCTCGGAAAGCATCCTCCCATTCCATACGATAATCCAATCGTTTCAATTCGTTCTGGGAATTTGGAGTATACACCGTTACAAAATAGAAATCATCCATTTCTAAGGTAATCACTCTGCCTTCCTGATCATGCTCTTCAATTCCCAAACCATAAGTGACAGAAAGTGGCTCTTTCTTGGTGAAAACTGCAGTGCCTGAATATCCCTTTTTTACTGCATAGTTCCAATATTGATAATAGCCCGGTGTATCCAGTTCAATCTGCCCTTCCTGCAATTTACTTTCCTGAATACAGAAAATATCTGCATCTGCTTCTTTAAAATAATCCATAAATCCTTTGGTTACACAGGCACGAATACCGTTTACATTCCATGATATTAATTTCATCTCTCTACCTCTCTGCATTAAATCTAAATTAAACTTTTTCATTTGACATAAATCTCTTTCCCTAGTATAACACATTTCATTATGAAATACGAATATCACTTCACACTATTTATCTATTGTTTTATATCTGGCGATAATTTTCTAATATATGATTATACATCATCCGCACAGCCGGAGCCATAAAATCCGGATTTAACGTTGCAATTCCTATTATGCGATAGGCATCCGGCTTCACTGGATAGCAATCCACTTCATATGGAATATCATTCATTACCATCTCCGGCATAAGACAAATACCAAACCCATTGGCTACCATGGCAATGGTTGCCAAATCGTCTACCACATGGTAATTCGACTGGACACTCAAAGAATTCTCCTTCAGAAAGTTCTGGATATCCGCATCGGTACTTTCTCGCTGGGTTACAAACTGATGATTTCGCATTTCATCGATTTCCATATAAGCAGTATCCTTCTGCTTTACTGTTCCTTTTGGCACTACACACAGCAATTGATCCTTATACAGCGGTTGAATTGGAATATCTCCGGCACTAGACACAGAAAGAAAGCCCAAATCTACAATACCGTTCTTAATCCAATATACCACATCGTCATAGGTTCCTTGAAACACTTCGATACAAATCTCTGGATATTCCTCCTGAAAAGAATGCATAATGTCCGGAAGCCAACTGGTACACACACTGGAAAAACAGCCAATCTTTATTTTTCCCTGCTTCAATCCGTTAAATTCTGCAATTGCCTGCTGTAGGCTCTCATCACTATTTAGCACTGCATTAACGTAGGGCAGCAAATGCTCCCCATAGTTGGTCAGCGTCACTCCGTTTTTACTGCGGTTCAATACCGAAAACCCCAATTCTCCTTCCATAGAAGAAATGGCATGACTGATGGCAGACGGTGTCAGCCCTAGTATATCTGCTGCTTTCCGAAAGCTGCCCTGCTCGGCTACTGTTTTAAAAACCTGATAAGTTAATAAGGTCATAGAACCTCCTTCTGTGTGTTATATTCTAATTTAACTCTTTTTATAATTCTTTTTTACTATCTGATTCATTATTATCTATTTCATAAGTTGGAATTTGATGATGTAATTGCCAGAAGCAATTAATACCGATATTGGTATAGTTTTCGTAGAAAACACATCGTTAACATGGAAAATGTGTAGCATTTTTCGAGTCTGGACTAAAAAACTATGAATTTCCTTGTTTCCCTACCAATTTGTCTTTTAGCTCATTTAGTTGGACAGATTTTTGCTGCCATGCCCTACTAAATCATTATTTTCATGTTGTTAGTAGGGGAATATTGTTTTGACATGCCCCACTTTTTGCTTACTTTTCTCTTGTTAGTAGGGCAGCGTTGCTTAGACATGCCCTACTAAATCATTATTTTCATATTGTTAGTAGGGGAATATTGTTTTGACATGCCCCACTTTTTGCTTACTTTTCTCT
>CAZEFX010000004.1:0-10607 GCA_964511525.1 uncultured Jutongia sp. | reverse complement strand
TGTTAGTAGGGCAGCGTTGCTTAGACACGCCCTACTAAATCATTATTTTCATATTGTTAGTAGGGCAACATCCTTTTAATACATCCCACTAATTCCTTGTTTTTCTCTTACAAATAGGACGGCATCCTTTTAACCTGCCTCACTAATTTCTCGTTTTTCACTTGTTAGTGGGACAAACATCCTTTTTTTCATCTTCTTTCCCTTCGGACAAGAAACATCCCTCCCTCAAAAGGGTTCGGTCACTTTCAATTTATCTAATCCAACTCAAAAAGACAACTCAATCCACAACAGAACAAGGTCTATGGATACCATAGACCTTGTTCTGTGTCACTCTCCATAATTAATATTACAGAAAAGCTATTTTATTATCTTGCACATTTATACTGCAAATCTTCCCAACGTCTGTCTACTTCCGCCTGGAACTGTGCGATTAAATCCTCATTTCCCTTCTTGAACAAATGTTTAAAACGTCCCTGTTCTTTCAGAAAATCTTCAATTGGAAGCTTCTTCTTTGGTTCATAGGACAAGGTCCACTTACCATTTTCCACTTCAAATAATGGCCAGTAGCAGGTTTCTACTGCCAGCTTACAAATCTTCATAATCTCTGCGGTATCATATCTCCAGCCACGAGGACAAGGAGTCATGATATTTAAGAAAGAAGCACCTTCTGTATAAATCGCCTTTTCTGCCTTGCGGTGTAAATCCTTAAAATCATTGGTAAAGGTAGTCTGTGCTACATAAGGAACATCATGGTCTGCAATGATGCTGGACAAATCCTTTCTGTTCTGCAGCTTACCGGCAGACTTCTTACCAACCGGTGTGGTTGTAGTATCTGCATACATTGGTGTTGCAGAAGAACGCTGGATACCAGTGTTCATGTAAGCACCATTGTCATAGCAGACATATACCATATCGTGATTTCTTTCCATGGCTCCAGACAAGGACTGGAAACCGATGTCATAAGTACCACCGTCACCACCAAAGGTAATAAACTTATAATTCACATCTTCTGGCAATTTGCCACGCTTTTTCAAAGCCTTGTATGCAGTCTCAACACCACTCAGGGTAGCACCTGCATTTTCAAATGCATTGTGGATATAACTATCCTCCCATGCAGTATATGGATACATGAAAGAAGATACCTCCAGACAACCGGTAGCATTACCAATCACTGCATGGTCTCCTTCATGAAGGGCACGAAGTACGGCACGAACTGCAATGGTAGCACCACAGCCGGCACACATACGATGTCCGGGAGCCAGACGCTCCGGTTTATTCATCATGGTTTTTAAACTATAATCGCTCATTTTAACCTTAGCCTCTCATTCATTCTATCTATTTCCGTAAACGGATGTACTGATACTGCTCTACTTCTTTTCCGTCTACAATCATTTCTTCCAGTTCTTTAAATACATTTACTGCATCACCCACAGTAAAATCACGGCCAGCCAGTCCGTATATGTAGTTCACAGCTTCAATCATCACCTTATTTCTAAATAAAGCCGCTGTCACTTCACTTCCTAAAGGACCACCATTGCCGTTGTAGCTTTCGCAACGATCCAGAATAGCTACTGCCTTACAGTTCTTCAAAGCCTCTGCGATTTCTTTTGCCGGGAATGGACGGAAGAGACGAAGCTTTAATACACCCACCTTCTTTCCCTGCTCCCGCAAATCATCTACTGCCTGCTTTGCAGTACCTGCTGCAGAACCCATAATCAGAATAATATAGTCTGCATCCTCTGTCTTATATTCCTCAAAGAAGTCAAAGCCTCTGCCAGAAAGCTCTTTAAACTTAGCAGCCACTTCTTTTACTACTTCCTTGGAATTCTCTAATGCAATTTCCTGATTCTTTCTTGCTTCCATAGCATAGTTGGATATAGAGTATGGACCTAATGCCATTGGCTTTCCATGATTTAAAAGGAACTCCTCTGGTTCATATTCACCAACGAAATCCTTTACCAGATGATCTTCTAAAAGCTCAATATTCTCTACCGCATGGCTGGTAATAAATCCATCCTGACAAATCATTACTGGAAGATGAACTCTTGCATCCTCGGCAATTGGATATGCCTGAATAAAGTTATCATAGGCTTCCTGATTATTCTCTGCATAAATCTGAATCCAGCCGGTATCTCTGGCACCCATACCATCCGTATGGTCACAGTTAATATTAATGGGACCGGAAAGGGTACGGTTTACCAATGCCAATACCAAAGGCATACGATTAGATGCCGCCAGTAAAAGCTCTTCCCACATCAATGCCAAACCTGCGGAAGAAGTAGCTGTCAAGCTTCTTGCACCTGCTGCCTGTGCACCAATAGTAGCACTCATGGAAGAATGCTCACTTTCCACCGGAATAAACTCGGTATCCATCTCTCCATTTGCAATATAAGTAGAAACCATCTGTGGAATCTCTGTAGAAGGGGTAATTGGAAATGCCGGCATAACATCCGGATTAATCTGGCGGATTGCATATGCCACCGCTTCATTTCCTGACATACGTTCTTTAATAGCCATTATTTATTGCCCTCCTTCATTGTAATCGCACCGAAAGGACAGACGCTGGCACAAATGCCACAGCCCTTACAATGGTCGTAATCAAATTCGCTTCGTTTTCCATCCACTACCGGAATACTGACGTCCGGGCAGACAGGTGCACAAAGCAGGCACTGCTTGCATAAATCTGCATGAAATACCGGTGTATTGGTTCTCCACTCTCCTGTGTTAAACAGCTTAGAGGTTCCACCGGCAAATACCATCAACCCCTCCGTCAAATCCTGATGAGGAGTCTTTTCATTGATTTTGGTAATATCTGTTCTCATGATATGTATCTCCAGTCATTTTATATTTCGGGTAATTTCTTCACGTAGCAAACACAAAACCAACGCTTTATCAAGGATAACAAATGTTATCCTGCAAGAATTGCTTTGGGATTCTTGTTGGCTTCTTGTTACATTTCGAGAAATCCCCATTCCATAACAAAGGCAACGCCTAAGCGTTGCCCTATATTTGCAACATTCTTAAATCTTAGTTTAATTATGCCGTAAGGTCATTTTCTTCCAATGCATCCTCTACTACATCAAAGGCACGCTCTAATGCCTGCATATTTCCGTCGATTACTTCCGGCTTCTTAGCAAACTTATGCTCATAAGAAGCTCTCATCTCATGGATAAACTTCTCTCTTGGCATAATACCACTTACAGCAACGGTAGCAGCCAGCATCGGTGAGTTAGGGAAGTTCTTTCCTAAAGTCTCAACAGAAATCTTTCTGGCATCTACGGTAAACACCTGTCCTTCATAGCCTTTCAGATGCTCTTCTACCTCTTCTTTGGACTTCGCTGTATTGATAATGATAGCACCTGTCTTCTTTAAACCAGCAGTAACATCTACAGAATCTAACAAAGTCTCATCCACAACTACTACATAATCTGGATGATATATATTAGAATGAACGCGAATCTTATCGGCACTGATACGATTGTATGCAGTAATTGGTGCACCCATACGCTCTGGGCCGTACTCAGGGAATCCTTGTACATTCTGACCAGTCTTAAATGCTACATCAGCCAACAATAAAGCTGCTGTCTTTGCACCCTGACCACCACGACCATGCCATCTGATTTCAATTCCGTTTTTCATGATAATAACCTTTCCTTTCACATCTTTATAACAAAAAATAATAGTGCTGAATGAATTTCATCTCATGATTTTAATCCATTCAACACTACTTATTATATCCTCTTTCCCAAAAAAGTAAAGCGAAATGTGTACATCTTTTCATTTTCAAAATGAATAAAATTCACTTTAAAAATTTCTATAACATTATCTTTTATATTCTCCGTTAATAAAAATACTTATCTCCTAACTCACTTTCAAAAGTATTGACTTCATCCCAATACTCACTTTTCGTTCGATACGCTTTTCCATGGATTATTATAAACTGGTCAGAAAATACTACTTCCATTTTTGTGCCATCTCTTTTAATAATTGTATAGGAATATGGTGTCCCACCATAGAATTCATGTCGAAAGGTTCTATTGTAAATTACTACATCCTGTAATAAATCCGCTGCCTTCTGCTGCTCTTCCTTACTAAGTTCAACCTCTTTGTTGTCCGGAATACAGTGCATCATAACACTCTCAACCTCATTTATCGTCAGTCCTTTGAAAGGATTTGTTCCAACGAAACTCTTGTAGAATATAATGACACAGAAAATCATAGCAATAACAGAAGAAACAATAACTATTTTCTTCTTCACAAATTTATCCTCCTAAACCAGCATCCACACTTTAATACACTCGCCTAAAATTTTTCCGTACTACTCCCTTCTAGTACCCTAAAGTCCCTTCCAGCGACTCATCATTCTCAATCCAGTCTGTCACCGTAATCTCCCGATACTGCTCCTCCGTGTCCCGCACAATCACCTTCTCAATGCCAGCGTTAATAATCATCCTCTTGCACATGGAACAGCTGTTGGAATGTTTGATATATTCTCCGGTAGAAACCTCTCTACCCGAAAGATAAATTGTACTTCCAATCATTTTTTCCCGTTCTGCACTGATAATCGCATTGGCTTCTGCATGTACACTGCGGCAAAGCTCATAGCGCTCTCCCCGTGGAATATCCATTTTCTGCCGGATGCAATACCCCAAATCACTACAATTCTTTCTTCCCCTTGGAGCTCCCACATATCCGGTAGAAATCACCTCATCATTCTTCACAATTACTGCACCATAATTTCTCCGCAGACAGGTTCCCCTTTTGGATACCACATCTGCCAAATCTAAATAATAATTGGTTTTATCTCTTCTAAGCATTTATTTTCCCGCCTTTCATTAAGACCCTTTTGTAGTTTCAAACTTTTTCTAATGATACAATATAATAAAAAAAAAAGAAACCACAAACACCAATAATATCAATTATAAGAAGTGACGCTGAATAAGGTTTATGGTTTTCTTTTACGCGGACACCTCTCGGCTCGAGTTGGTTCTGGCAATGGTGCCTAAGACGCTATCTACGCACTATGTGCTTGATACCGTCTAAACACCAGCTGAACCAAACGCCGCTTTAAAAGAAAACCATAAACCTTATTCTGCTGTGTACTGGCTTACTATAAGTTGATATTATGGCAAGATTATATAAAACAGTCGATATACAGACAAAAAGTGCCGTCGGTTTTCTTTCTATACATCCGCTGCGTAGCTTATCCAAGCCACAAGGCGTCCACGAAAAAAACACCAACGACACTTTTTGTCGTCATGTTATTCTATTTTATAATAATATCCAATACTTTAAAATCCAGTACTTCGATTGCTTTTTTCACATCTTCCGAATCTATGGGCTGGCTATACTCCACCACTGCCAGTTTCTTGCGAAGATTTACCTTACAAACCACACCCTCCATGCGATTGATTTTTCTCTCAATGCTGTTTCTGCAGTTTTCACAATGCATGCCTTCAATCTTCACTTCCATTTCACCAATCTTTGGTGCATCCAGTTCCTTTTTCTCACGGACAGTGCCACCGCCACCACTGCAACAGGCACCTTTCCGCTTTCGATTTATAGTAGATGCTATCGCCACCCCTAAAATCACCACAATGACACCAAGCACAACGAAATTTTCCACCTTAACATCCTCCTTTTCTCAAACTCTTATTATTCTATCATATTTTACTTTCAAAATACCAAGAATCACCTTATCGAGAAAAGTTTTCAATTAAGCTTATTCCATCCGTAATGTAACTAAGACACCTCTTATGCCTGAGTTGCCTGCTGTAAAATCTCATTTAAGGCATTTCCACTGCTGGTATGGCATCTTACAATATCTGCATTGCACTTTTCTGCCTCAGCCACCGCACAGCGAACCATCTTATGAGATACTGTGTTAGTAAACAAAATCAACAAATCCGGTGTTCCAATTTTATCCTTTAAATTTGCAGACATCTGAGTAAAAATCTTTGCCTTGCATTTATATTCCTTACAAATCTTCTTATACTGGCAGACCATACGGTCATGCCCACCAACAATCACTACACTCATGCCATTTTCCTCTTTCTTTCCAACCTTAGAATCATTAGGGTTATTTCCCATTCCTTTTTTCGGTCAATTAGTTTATGTCACTCCAACTTCGCACTTAGAATATTATATTAACTTCTCACAATATCAATTGTGAGTAGTGACACAGAATATAGTCTATGGTTATCTTTTACGCGGACGCCTCTCGGCTCGAATTGGTTCTGGCAATGGATGCATAGAACGCTATCTTCGCACAATATGCTTGATACCGTTCAAGCACCAGCTGAACCAAACGCCGCTTTAAAAGATAACCATAGACTATATTCTGCTGTGTACTGACTCTATAACTTTCATAATATCAGGAATATTTTGTCAGTATACAGCTCTGTAAGGTCGTTAGTTTTCTGTTTGAGTGACGTTTGAACTCGTCGGTGCTTGAATGATAACAAGTGTATCACACGAAGTTATCATTCTATGCACCGTTACGTAGTTCATCCGAGCCGCAAGGCGTCCACGAAAAAGAAATACTAACGACCTTACAGAGCGTCAACTTTCCAATAATTGATATTAGTAGGAAGTTTTCTAGGCGCGAAGTTTGAGTATGTAACATAAATGTCCTTTACTATCCTTATATTACATAGATGCCAGCTGCTGTCCTAAAGAATTGCATTCCATAATAGCATCATCGTCTGGTGCTTCATTACAAATCAGACCTTCTCCGTTTAAAACAGTTGCTCCTGCTGCTGTCATTCTATCTTCCCAGTCACGCATCCACTGTCCATCGCCCCATCCATAAGAACCGAACAATGCAATGGTCTTTCCACTTGCAAAACCTTCTACCTCTGTTACGAAAGGCTCCATCTCCGTTTCTTCCAGAACCTCTGCCCCCATTGCCGGGCAGCCTAAAGCAAATACTTTTGCCTCCTTCAGTGCATCCATAGAAGCATTCTCCACGTAAACTACATCAGCCTCTTTTCCTGCTGCTGTGATTCCTGCACCAATAGCCTCTGCCATTGCCTGCGTATTTCCTGACTGTGACCAGTAAACAACACTAATTTTCTCCATGATAAAAATTTCTCCCTTCATAATTGATATATTCTATTCCTTTACACAACACTTAGTTAATGCAGGTGTTGTGTAATAGGGAATAATTCTGAACGATTTCTACCAACCCCATTCCATTAGAAAGAAGCTGTATTAAGTTTTCTCTTGCTGACTCAAATTTCTGAAATAATGCCTTTTTCTCTGACAGATTTGCATATACCTTCCAATAACCTGTGTAAAGACAGTTTTCTCCATCATTTTCAATAAATCCAACCACATCTTCTACGGGATAGCCCAAAAACAATCCCATTTCATGTGGAAAATCCTGTTCCCCTTCCACAAATCCTTGGTACCGTTTACTAAACAAACAAAGAATCTGCCCTAAATGCATATCACCATATCCCATCTCTTGGAGAATCTGGTTAACATTTTCCTTTGCCAGATATTCCTCCAGCTGACGTCGATTGTACAATAAAATCGCTGTTTTCTTTTGAGTAACCGCAAGAACATAATAGGAAATCCCTGTTCTTCTTAGAATCCTACAGATTTTACCTACATCTTCATTTTGAGCCATCAGCAGATTCGATAGCTTCAATCTGGCAATCAAAGGTGCACACTGCATGACAATCTGCATTTCTATATCTTTCCAATTCATCCCTTGGGCAATTTCAAGTATATCCTGACTCATGGTTCCTCCTTTCTGGTTAGTCTTATCTAACTCAAGTTAATAATATCTAATCATTTATATTCCGTCAATATCATTATTGATTCTTTTTTATCATTTATCCCGCCAAAATTTTACATATCATCTTTAAATCAAAGAGTCACTTTGCAGCTTTTTCGTCCTCTCGGGAAATTTCCCAGAGAATAAAGCAAAAAAACACCCGGAAACAGGTTCATAGAAGATTTAATTTCTTCCATAACATGTTTCCGGGCATTTACCTGGAACAAATTTTATTCACTTAAATAACTAATCTAATAAATTCTGCATACTTTCTAAGCTAATAAGAAGCGTTGAAGTATTATGCAGCAATGCAGATGTGGTAGGTGGCATAATTCCAAATACTCCTAAAAGAATCAAGGCAGTATTGATACCTACAATTTGGTGATAATTTTTATGAATCCGTTTCATAAGACCATTACTAATTTCCTTTAAGGTCACCAATTCGTATAAGTTCCCCGCTCCCATAGTTACATCTGCAATTTCTTGAGCAATCTGGGCGCCCTCCCGGATGGCAATTCCTACATCCGCTGCAGAAAGCGCTGGTGAGTCATTGATTCCATCTCCAATCATTACCACCGTTCTTCCCTGCTCTTTTTCCTTTTCTACAAATTTTGCCTTATCCTCAGGCAAAACCTCAGAATAATATTCATCAACACCGACTTTTCTTGCAATAGATGCTGCGGTACGCTCACTGTCGCCAGTCATCATAACAATTTTTTCAATCCCCTGTCCTTTTAAAGCGTTAATCACTGCTGCCGCTTCTTTCCGCAAAGGATCTTCAATGCAAATCACAGCCGACAATCGGTTTTCAATGGCCAGATACAAGCAGGAATATTCTGTTGGCACATTACAAAATCTCTCTTCCATTCCTTCTGGAAGAATACATTGCTCATCCTCAAAAACAAAATGATAGCTTCCAATAATGGCTTTTTTTCCTTCCACCATAGTTGAAATACCATGAGCTACAATATATTCCACCTGAGAATGAATTTCTTCATGTACCAGATTCTTTTCCTTTGCAGCATCAACTACAGCCTTTGCCATAGAATGTGGGAAATGTTCTTCCATGCAGGCTGCAAGACGAAGCAATTCATCCGGCTCCTGTCCATCGAAGGAAATCACATCTATCACTCTTGGCTGTGCCTTTGTAAGCGTTCCTGTTTTGTCAAATACAATGGTATCCGCCTCTGCCATAGCTTCTAGATATTTTCCACCCTTCACGGTAACGTGATAGGAGCTTGCTTCCCTGATAGCAGATAATACGGCAATAGGCATAGCCAGCTTCAAGGCACAGGAAAAATCTACCATTAACACAGACAAAGCTTTGGTAATATTCCGGGTAAAAAGATATGCCAAAGCAGAACCTGCCAAAGTATATGGAACTAGCTGATCCGCCAAATGAGAAGCCTTTCCCTCCACAGAAGACTTTAACTTCTCGGAATCCTCTATCATGGTAACAATTTTTTCAAATTTACTGCTGCCACCATCCTCCTCTACCTGAATGACTAATTCTCCCTCTTCCAATACCGTTCCTGCATAAGCATAGCCATCTGCCGTTTTATGAACAGGAACGGATTCCCCTGTCAAAGAGGATTGATTTACCATAGCATCCCCGGATAAAATCTTTCCATCAAAAGGAACCATATTTCCTGTATAGACTTTAATGCAATCTCCTAGCTGAATTTCCGAAGCAGATATCTGAATCTCCTTCTCCTCCTGCACCAGCCATACCTTCTCGATATTCAGAGACATACTCCTTGCCAAATCTCCTACGGACTTCTTATGGGTCCATTCCTCTAAAACTTCTCCAATTCCTAGAAGAAACATAACGGAGCCAGCGGTCTTTACATCCCCTCGAATCAGAGAAATTCCGATAGCAGTAGCATCCAGTACAGGCACCTCAATCTTCCTTTGGCGTAAGGTATCCAGCCCCTTCCATAAATATCTTGCTGCTTTGGTGTAAATCACAGCCATCCGAACCGGAGCCGGCACAAAAAAGTTTCTTCCGATGTGAAAGAGAATTTTACTTACCAATTTTTCCCAATATTGACTATTTAACTCTCTACCGGAATTTTGTAAATAAAGCTCTGGAATATTTTTCTCTTCCTCCTGCCCCCGAAACTCTTTCAAAATCTGTAGCATCTGCTCTCTGCTGCCAATATAAGAAACTACCACGTCCTGAGTTCTTTCATATACCTTTGCAGAAACGACTGCCTCCTGACCGTCTAAATAAAATTGTAAAATATCGGCATCCCGACAAGTCATACGCTTTTGCTTTACGTGAATACGAAGCCGGCCTCTGATTTCATGTTTAATAACAAAATTCATAAGAAACCCTTCCTTCACTTATTCTACGATTTCTTCTTCCTCATCAGCTACACATTCTTCCACTGTACATGCTTCCTCTGCACAAGCTCTTTCTTCGTTAATCTGCTGTGCTTCTGCATAAATATCCTCTGCATTTTCCTGAATCTTAGTTGCAGTCTGCATTACACAGTCTTTCGCTCTCAGTACAGCAGCAGTACACTGGGTATACACCTTCTTTGCATCCTTACTTGCCAGCATCTTTACGCCTGCAGTACCTACCAAAACTCCTGCCGCAAAAATCCCTGTCTTCTTTACATCAATTTTCTTCAAAACATCTAACATATCCATGTCCTCCTAAATAATATTATTTGTGCTTGTAGCCTGTGTATATAGTCATAAATAAACAAAAGACCATAGCCCAGGACCAAAATTTGTGATTCTTCATATATACGCCTCCTTATTCCTTTTATTATACTACCTACAAAATAAATTTACATATTCTTATTGATACACTTTC
>CAZEFX010000003.1:52202-56207 GCA_964511525.1 uncultured Jutongia sp. | reverse complement strand
AGGAGCAGTACAGCCAAAATGTACAATAAATAGGACAACATATATGCCAATCAGAACCCAAAACATCCATTGCTGCAATGGCAGTTTTTTCTGAATTTCCTCCCGCATCGTCCACAGAAATTTTATCAACACTGCTGCTACAATCCATAGGATTACCCGAGGAAATATCTGCTGTGCAACAGTTTGAATCACAGCATATTTCATTTCTAATGTCTTATGATAAGTCTCTTCTCCATACCACCCTGCTGCCGCAATACCACCCATAACGGCAAAAGAGAGTATATATCCTAAAAATAATTTGATTTTCTTTTTTACTTTTTCTTTCATATCCCACTCTCCTGATTTATTTTAAAGGTAAAAAGTGAAAAAGCTGTGTTTTTCACAGCTTTTTTTATATAATTCCTTCCAGCATCTTTTTTCGCACTTTCCAATCTGGCATAAACCGCTCCACCAAAGTATAGAACTCCTTAGAATGATTGGGATGAATAAAATGCGCAAACTCATGTAGCACCACATATTCAATGGCTTCAACCGGTGCCTCTAGCAGCCTTCTGTTCAAGGTAATAATTCCTGTCTGAGGGCGACAGGAACCCCACTGGGTTTTCATGGTTCGTATCTTTATCTGTGGAAATTCTACGCCAAAAGGTGCAAACAGCGGATAAATTTTCTGACAAATCTGCATCAAAATCTCTTCTTCATGTAGCACCGTCTGCTTCTGCTTTTCTTCCTTTAATCTTCTTAAATTCTCATATTTTTTCAATGCATTTAAAACAAAGTTCTGTTTGGACAAAATCAATTCATCAATATACTTCATGGAAACCCGCCGGTTAGCCGACACTAGCACTCTTCCATCAGACTTCACCCGGATGTTGATATTTTTCACTGATTTCCGTGTCAGCTCATAACAGATTTGGCACCCGTTAGCGCAGGTTACTGTCCTAGTTTGGATGGATATGGCAGGTTTCGTATGTGCAAGATTTTGAACTGGCTTCATGGCAGCCTCCATTCTTTGTAGTTTCTCTTAAAACATTCCGATGTTGAAATAAGGTCTTTTGCTCCCAACTAATACCACGAATTGCTTCTGTACAAAACACTTCCGGCAATCGGTTTACGCTAGTTACAATTCCTCTGTTTTATAAACTGTATAGCCTTCATAATAATAGCTTGCATCAATTCCCTTCATATACACTTCCCTATCATTTATCTTGTCTGTCAAAGCCTGCTTTAAAATATATTTAATCTCAATATCTTTAATCGGGCTACGCTCCATCGCCAGCAAATAATCCTCTTTATCCACCTTGCTCCAATCCACCACCCGATTTAACTCTTTTTTTAATATTAAATCAAGCCATATTCTTGTACTTCGCCCATTCCCATCCCTAAAAGGATGTGCAATATTCATTTCCACGTATTTTTCCACTATTTCATCAAACGAGGACTGTGGCATTTTTTCAATATGCTCCAACGCTGATTCTAAATACATCACTGGTGCAAATCTAAAATTTCCTTTTGCCAGATTCACATCTCTTATCTGACCTGCAAAAGCGTAAATATCCTGAAATAAAAATTGATGAATTCTGACAAGGGATTGAAAGGTTCCCACTTCCAATCGTTCTAAATGTCCTTCTTCAAACAATTCCATCGCTTTCTTTTTACTAATTCGTTCTTCTAGTCTGGCAAGTTCAGCCGAATCCGTAATACCCAATTTGTTTTCCAGCACCATACAATCCATTCCTCTCTATTTCACCTAATAAAATATAATTTCCCCATTTACATTTTTATTATAAACTACTTTCTCCAAACCTACCATTAAATTGTAGCGTTTGAAGATTTTCCACAATTAGCTGCATCAATGGCAATCACCAGCAAGATTCCATGCAGCTCATCTGCGGGATTGGAAAAATCAATAGCATAGGTATCTCCCCAGTGAAATAGCTCCTTAGAGATATGTATAATGGAACTACATCCACTGTAAACATCATAATCCCATCCCAGAAAGTCTCCTTCCACTCGCCATCCATTATAATCTAGTTCATATTTTGGTAAAAATAAGGTGAATTTTTTCTGAATAGTTCCTATCGTTCTTCCGCCAACTTCCACTTCAAAACATGGAAGAAATGTCAGTAATCTTTCATGTATGGCTGCTACTTCATTTTGATTAGCATCAAATACATGTATCTGGTGCCCCAGAGAAAATATCTCTGATCTGACAATGTAACGCACATTACCTTGGGCATCATAAATATCGTAGGTATCTCCCCAAGAGAAGACACGTTGTTTGATGAGAAGTTTCATATAGTATAGCCTCCTTTGTAATATGTCTTTATTGTAGCATATATTTTCTTGATTTAAACGCAAAAAGTACTTTTCATATACTTTGAAAAAACAAAAGCACCCTAGTTTGATACGATACCTCTAAAGCAGACAAATTAAATATAAAATCTGTTACTTTGGAGGTGTTTTTCATATCCAGAAAATTTAGATTTACACCAGAAGAAAAAGAACAAGCTGTCATTGACTATATCGAAGGAAATAAATCCAGAAGTCAAATCTGTGAAGAATTGAACATATCATCAAGAGCACTTCAAGATTGGGCAGGAATATATGAAAAACATGGGATAAAGGGATTGTTAAGAAAAAGAAAGAATAACTCTTATTCCAAAGGCTCCCAAACTCTGGTGTAGATATATTGCTATGACGCGGTTGGGATTTTCAGACAGAGAAATAGAGTTTTTATCAATGGGAGAGTTCATAGATCTTTATCAGGAATATAAAAATTTGTTTGATCAGGAAAACATGTTAAGAGTTGGAAGAACCACATATGCAGAAGTGGAGAAAAAGGCAGCCGAACGGGAAATAATTGTTGAGTTTTAGCGGAATGCAGAGTATAATAAGCGCAAAGGAAAGCAGATTCCCGGAGGTGATGCAATATGACAAAGAAAGAGATTCGAGTGAATAAGATGTGGTATACTATGTGGTGGCAATACACTGCAATAACAATAGCAATTGGAGGCTTAATCATCGGTATAATAGCAGCAATAATAATGAAGGACATATGCTATGTGTTGTATGGAATGGCGGCTTTTATTCCAGAATTAATGCTACAAAAATTTACATTTATGGCAGGGGATTATTACAGAGAAAGACACCCACGTTACGAAGAATAATTAATATAATACAGATCATAAAAAAGAACATTCGATTTGGATGTTCTTTTTTTGCGCAGTAAAAGTTGCACCAGTGCAATGCGAGTAGGAATAGTATGTCAAAAGAAGCAAAAATAGCAGCATCTATTGTATTAGATGGGGAGAAACAATTTAAGGAAACGGTGACAGCCTGCAATAAAAAGATAAAAGCATTGCGCTCGGAAATGAATCTGGTAAAAGAAACCTATGCGGAAAATGCCAATTCATTAGAAGCACTGGAAACACTCTTTCAGTAGTTGTTTTACACCTTTACAAATTAACAAGGCTCTCAAACGATACGTCAGAAGAAATCAAAGAGAAATAGTTTTACACCTTTACGAATTAACAAGGCTCTCAAACTGAGGGGGTGGTAGGATGTCCTCCATTTCGTTTTACACCTTTACGAATTAACAAGGCTCTCAAACATAAAATACAATTAAGAAATACAAATATTAGTTTTACACCTTTACGAATTAACAAGGCTCTCAAACTGATATTTAAAAGCATTCGGCAAATCCAAAGTTTTACACCTTTACGAATTAACAAGGCTCTCAAACTCAATCACTACCGGTTCACCGTCCAAAGTGTTTTACACCTTTACGAATTAACAAGGCTCTCAAACAAGGCGTAGAACTGGAAGGACTTGGGCGCAGTTTTACACCTTTACGAATTAACAAGGCTCTCAAACGCACTAGGCTTCTCAACAAACAAACAAAACGTTTTACACCTTTACGAATTAACAAGGCTCTCAAACTCCAACGCATCTTGCACATTAGTAGCTTCTGTTTTACACCTTTACGAATTAACAAGGCTCTCAAAC
>CAZEFX010000003.1:0-52102 GCA_964511525.1 uncultured Jutongia sp. | reverse complement strand
TTGCACATTAGTAGCTTCTGTTTTACACCTTTACGAATTAACAAGGCTCTCAAACGCAACATACATCCAATATTCTTCTCACAAGTTTTACACCTTTACGAATTAACAAGGCTCTCAAACAATAGTAGGCATATGTTTATCCCACAAGGGTTTTACACCTTTACGAATTAACAAGGCTCTCAAACAATCCTCTGTGTTCTCTGATTTATTTTTTGGTTTTACACCTTTACGAATTAACAAGGCTCTCAAACTATGAGAGTTTGTATTTAAAATAGCTTTGAGTTTTACACCTTTACGAATTAACAAGGCTCTCAAACAATACTTCGGTTCTGCCACCACAATATGACGTTTTACACCTTTACGAATTAACAAGGCTCTCAAACCGAGCTTGCTCTATAGACTTTACACCTTCGGTTTTACACCTTTACGAATTAACAAGGCTCTCAAACCAAGCCACTCTCATATAAAAAGGCGTGTATGTTTTACACCTTTACGAATTAACAAGGCTCTCAAACTCAGACGTCCAAACATAGAACCATTTAACAGTTTTACACCTTTACGAATTAACAAGGCTCTCAAACTGTCGCATAATACGCATAATGTTTGTTCTGTTTTACACCTTTACGAATTAACAAGGCTCTCAAACGTATTTGCCCCGCACTGCCTTTAAATAGAGGTTTTACACCTTTACGAATTAACAAGGCTCTCAAACACATTATCCACATTCTGGAAGATGGTCGTGGTTTTACACCTTTACGAATTAACAAGGCTCTCAAACTGGAATGGTGGAAGTGAAGAGGAAGAGGAAGTTTTACACCTTTACGAATTAACAAGGCTCTCAAACTGCACCTTTGCTTCTAATGCAGCTGCCACAGTTTTACACCTTTACGAATTAACAAGGCTCTCAAACGAAAAAATCAGTGAACTCGCTACTACCATCGTTTTACACCTTTACGAATTAACAAGGCTCTCAAACAGCTGTTCCGTTATGTCGGAAAGTTTCTTTGTTTTACACCTTTACGAATTAACAAGGCTCTCAAACCAATCCTCCTTTCTAGGCGTCTCTCTTTCGTTTTACACCTTTACGAATTAACAAGGCTCTCAAACTTATTCTTCCAAATGGCGAACGTGTCACAGTTTTACACCTTTACGAATTAACAAGGCTCTCAAACTGTCCAGCTACTTCCAGCGGTTACACCAAAGTTTTACACCTTTACGAATTAACAAGGCTCTCAAACTTAGGGGGTTCTTTTATCCTTTGATTTTTTGTTTTACACCTTTACGAATTAACAAGGCTCTCAAACAGGGAAGACGGTACGGCTTGCGATGATGAAGTTTTACACCTTTACGAATTAACAAGGCTCTCAAACTTATTTTTCATACTTTCAGACATCCAACTAGTTTTACACCTTTACGAATTAACAAGGCTCTCAAACGAATACGAATGCCGACTGCCAAGAAAGTATGTTTTACACCTTTACGAATTAACAAGGCTCTCAAACAGGGAAGAGTCCATCAAGGTTATTGAAGATGTTTTACACCTTTACGAATTAACAAGGCTCTCAAACCTGCTTTACGTTATTCGTCAGCCAACAATAGTTTTACACCTTTACGAATTAACAAGGCTCTCAAACATAGAAGATTTTATTCAGAAGTCAGTCAGAGTTTTACACCTTTACGAATTAACAAGGCTCTCAAACACTGGTTCGTCCTTCCATGATGGCATACCAGTTTTACACCTTTACGAATTAACAAGGCTCTCAAACTTATTTCTAGTTTTTAATCGACTTTGCTTTGTTTTACACCTTTACGAATTAACAAGGCTCTCAAACAGCATGGGCGCAGAAACTACAGGACAAAGGTTTTACACCTTTACGAATTAACAAGGCTCTCAAACGATACCTTTTTCTTATGCTCCGTGGCTGTGTTTTACACCTTTACGAATTAACAAGGCTCTCAAACATAGGTTTGTATCTGATTTTAAAAAACAAGGTTTTACACCTTTACGAATTAACAAGGCTCTCAAACCTCAAATTCCTTGAAATCATCACCGAGCTTTCCACAATTGCGTTGTGCTGTTAATTCATCTTCCTTGATTATACATAAATCTTTATCTAATATCCACCACTTTTCTCCCGCTATTTTTCCACAAAATCTCCCTTCGATTTCAACTAAATATATTTTTTCATAAAAAGCAAATTCATACAAAGCCTCCAACTCTTCTTTTGCCAAATATTGTTTTACATTCAAGAAGAAAAAAATATCAATACCACAAATCTGATGCATTGCTCTCAGATAATCTACCACTTTTTCTACTAAACTTTCCGAATTACTTTCTATTTTTACATTATATAATTTAAGCAATCCCTGAAAGTCCAATTCCAATTCATATTGTAATTGGTAGGGTACACTTTGCACTGCTTCGTCTATTAAATTAATCGCCTGATTATTCAATAGAGCTAACTTCTCATGCAAATTTTCAGTAGAAAGATTGTCCAACTCCTGATACAATTTGTTGATTATCTTCTTTTCATTACAGTTAATAGAAAATGGATTCATTATAAACATACTTTTTCGAGAAAGTTTTTCGATTTTATCTTTGTCCGACAAGATAAAATCCCCATCGCCATCATTCAACTGACTCCAAAGTTCCGAAAGCATCTTAGAAAATGCTTTCGGATTTTCTATTGCCAAAACAACTACTTGATTTTCCATTAAAGAAATTTCTAAATTATACTCTGGATACACTATCTTCATAAAATAACTAACCTTTCATCTGAATCTAAAACTTCATTCTTAGATTCTCCCACTACAAATTCCATTTTCGCATACTGCTTCTCAGTAATTTTTAGTACCTGTACCAATCCACTACTTGGTTTATTTCTTTTTAAATTCTCTACGATAGAGTCTGCTGCTGTACTATTTTGAGCGAGTTTACAATAAACGGACTCCTGCACCATCAGAAAACCGGATTTAATCAAATGTTTCCGAAAAGAACGATATTCTCTTCGACCACTTTCCGTTATAACTGGCAAATCAAAAAATACTATCACTCTCATATATCTATAACTCATTTCTATAAAATTTTATCAACGATACATCTCTATCATTTAATGCATCAAATATACTTCGACAATAAATGCCAATCGCATTGTTGATATATTCCTTTCTGCCACCAAGTGATACTTCTTTTTGAAGCAAAGACAAAATTTCCATTTTTTCTTCATGCTCGAACTTCTTCGGATTCATATTTTTAACCAATCGATCTACCAAAGGGCGATATGGTTCCATCAAGTCCGAAGCCAAATTAAATTGATTAAACATATTTCCATGAAAAAGACCAATTTGTGTTATGTATCCATTTGCAACAATTTCCCTATTAAAAGAGGCTAATATGATTCCATACCCATAATTCAAAGCTGCATTTTTGCTGTTTTCTGCCGTTCTTGTAAAATCCATTCCAAACAGTGCATTAAAATACACCTTCGCTGCATGTCCTTCCCGATTTGAAGAATCTCCAAATTGCATCTCCGCTAAATAATCATATAACATGTCTGCTTCTTTACAATGGTATTCCTGCAAGTGCTCTGCCTGCTTTCGGATTTTTTCAGATACAATTTCTGTCCACACTGCGGCTTTAATATCCCCAGACCATTCAATTTGTTTTCTGATTTTAGCACTGGTATCATGGGAACCGTAATACGGTATCAACTCTGAAGATGGATTTCTTTTCTCATCACAAAAAATCACCTTAATTTTCTTTTTTGTCAATTCACTCAGCAGTGCCACAGTCATAGATACTGCAGTTGACTCAATGATTAGATTAGAAATTTCACTTAAATGAATTTTTGTTACTTTTTCTTGTCGAATCACTAAAAATCCTAACTGATAATCCAACTTGGCACTGCTAGAAATGACCACTGTACGCCAACTCATATCGTCAGCAAATCAATACTGCTTTCAAACACACCTGTAACAGATTGATTAATTAATTTCAGTTCATCAGTTCCTGTTATATTTTTGCTCATAAGCATTTTCCCTGTATTAGCACTTTCTCCAATAGCAGTTAAATTCGCAGCTTGTAAACCAATTGCACTTAATTTCAATATTTCCATTAGTACATTACACTGCTCCTCTAATGCCAGCTCTTCAAACTTCCTCGACGCATTATTTAATTTTTCACCTACAGGATTCGGTCTATTCTTATATATTCCTTCTTGATGCTTCTCTTTTATTAGCAAGTATAAATTTATATTTTTTTCTGCAATTATATCATCACTCATTCTGCCTTGCTCACAGAAATTCTCAATTTTCTTTATATAATCAACCCAATACTGTTTTAAACATAGACTAATTGCATTTCGTAAAATAAGTTGATTTCCTGTTTTTCCCGTGAGATTTATAAGAAAGCCATTTCTCCTAAATACTGATTGTATTTTAATCTTTTTCAATCGAACAGAAGGATTAACCAATCCTAATTCTTCTTTACAATATTCCAATAATCCGTCTTCTCGTTTCTCTATTCTTTCTTTTAAATAAATCGGTACGGTCTCTAATGTTCTAACCTTTTTCCCTTTTACCTCATGTTCCACTAAAAAGAAATACGCTGTTGAAACACTAGTATATCCGCCATATTTACTTACATCAGCCATTCTTTCATCAGATGCCTTCAATGGAATATAGTTATCCTCTTTCGCTTTTTTTGCGCCATACAAAGTCTCATTAGCAAGTCCACCATGCCCTTCAAAATTCATTCTGGTCAATAATGGAGTGTTTTTTGCCATAACTTTTCTAACGGTATCAATAGTTCCTGCATTTTCTTTTGTTGCCGCTTTCCATGCTATCTCATTTCCACGAACAACATCCCAATCAAACATTCTACTTAAATTGTAATGATTTTTCTTTTCATCCTTTAGATATTCTTTCTTTATGAAATGTAATGGATTCTGAGTAAACTTCACAAAATATGTGTTTCCTACTACAATATTTAAGTATGCATCCTGAGCATGATGAAAATCATTGACTGATCTACATTTTACAAAGCCCCTGATATGTCTAAATTCCGAAACATTAGATGCTTTAGAGTACACCACCTCTGTTTCAGGAAGCACTTGCTTCAATAGGTCTGCTACCCCCTTCGTTCCCTGACTTGTCTCTACCAACTGTCTAGCAATGAAACCTGCTTTCTCTTCTAAAGAAAACGGTGTAGTTC
Organism: uncultured Jutongia sp.; assembly: GCA_964511525.1. Taxonomy (GTDB): domain Bacteria; phylum Bacillota; class Clostridia; order Lachnospirales; family Lachnospiraceae; genus Jutongia. The sequence continues at coordinate 46,890 of CAZEFX010000003.1, read as the reverse complement.
TTATCAAACGACGATATTTTTCTTCATTAATTAATCCATGTTTGTGAAGAGTGTTCCATAAGGTTCTAACCTTACATGAAGATAGAATGGTGTGTTCTAAAGGATACTCGTCACTTTTATGTGCATTTTTCTCTTTTTTTACTAATACTAAATTGTTATTAATATTATCGTCTTTAACAAAATGCCTTGGGTAGATGTGGTCAATATCATATTTATTATCATTAAATAAATCATCCAAATCAATTGGCTCTCCAGTATACATACATTTTCCCATTTGCGTACAGTAAAGATACATTTTTTTACTTCTTAATTTCCCACTACTGTCTGCATTTTCAATAATTTCTTTCCAATGTGGGTATTCTTCTTTAATGTTTTTATATAAATCTAATAATTGTTGTTTTCTAGACGATTTACGTCCAGCATCTCCTTTTTGCTCATCGCTCCGCGTCATTTCAATGAAAATTCGTTTTGGAGCACCACCCATGATTTTTTCTACTTCCCGAATAATCAATATAGTCTGCCAAATCATTCTCTTTACTGGCGCAGAGAAATAGAACTCCTCTAAATCTCCTGGCTCTAATTCCTCCAAACACTTTAACGCCGTAGTCTGCTTCTTTTCCAATTCTTCATTATATGTATATTCTTCACTATGGAGTAACTCCATTAAATTGTAATTTGTATTCCACATAGCCCGGATTAATGACATAATCTCTTCAGTTGATTTGTCACATCCGCTTAATTCCAAAAATTCCTTGGAAAGATTTCCCCAATCTTTAAATTTAAATCCTAGGATTCGTTTCATTTGTTCTTCTGAAAGTTCCTTTTCATAATGTGTCTTTAATTGGTCTTTTAGAATTTTTTTTGCATCACCATAAACAGTACACCAGAAAATAATATCTTCTACCATTTTCTTTGTACCGTCTTCTTTCATTTTTTCTCCGAAAATTGCCTTAAATTTCCCATACGAGGAGAGAGAATTGTTAATATTTATATCTATTCCGCTTAATTGACTTTCCTCTTTCAGGATACCTTTTCCAAGTAAATATTTTACTAATTGCTTCTTTGTTACTTTTTTTCCTGCTTCAAATAAATCACGATAAATATCCTGCTTTAAGTCTACAGAAATCTTTTCTCCGTTTACTTTTAAATTATTAATTTCATTCAATACGCAGAAACTTTCGTATTCCAAAGAAGCTTTTGGTAATACCCTTTCACCATTAATATATGTACATCTACGCACTAGTCTAGATATAAATTGTTCTGAGGTTTTTCCAAAATCTATTTTTTCCTCTATATTCCATGGTAAAACTTGACCATTCTCTTTTCTCACAACCCATCCATTTCCTCCATTCTTTGCACTATGTTCAGAAACAGGTCCAATATAATATGGAATTTGAAAAGAAAATAACTGCAAAATCCTTTCAGATGTAGTCAAGCCACTTGAATCAACATTCTTTAAGAAAGGTAAGTACGCTTCTGCATTCCGAAGTATTTTCTTCATTTCCATTTTGTGTACTTGATTTGGTATAACACCATTGGAAGCTGTCAATTGCTTTGGCATAAAATTGTCTTTTTCTATTTCACTTAATATATATGCTACATCTTTATCTTCTACAGGAAATTTCTTTATACATTTATTTACTAATTTGTAAAAATCTTCTTTTTTGCGTCCTTTCATGTTTCTACGATTTTTTTCACCAGCATTTGTAGAATTTACATAGGCACTATAACTTCCTGCTTCTTCGCTGCGGAAAAGCAAATCATATACCTGCTCTGTTTCATATTTTTTAATTACCTTCTTTAATATACTCAAATCCTGTTTATGCTTATTATAATCTGCCACTCTGGCTTCAGATAAATAGTTGAAACCTCCCATTACAGCAGCAAGAACTCCCATATCATAGATTTCCTTCATTAATTCAATAATATGATAATTTTCCTCTCCCACAGCAGACAATATTTCTTCTGTCTTCTCTTCATAGCCAAAATCAGAAAAACATATTGTCAACTTGTCCTCAGTATTGATTCCTTCAAAAAGGACATTTGCATCAACTTTTAATCCGCAGATTCCCTTAATAAATCCGCTTTCCCTTTTCTGCTTTTTCTCTATTCCAAGTATTTCTGATAATTTTTCTAATTTGCCTGTTCTGGACAAGCTTTTATCACTCAATATTTCTGATAACTTCCCCTCTTCTAGTATTTCTGGAAATTCCACCTCTAGATATTCTTGTAAAGTATAACGAAACTCTGCATAAACTTCCTCTATTTTCCTTCCATGTTCATCACTACTTAAACCAACATTCAAAAAATGCCCTCTGTGCTTAAACATATTCAATAATGCCAAGAATATTAACCGGACATCATGTGCCTCTGCATTTTCCATCAACTCCTTACGCAAATGATAAATGGTAGGGAATTCCTTGTAATAATCCTGATCTGTGTAATTATCATCATTAAAGATTCCATTTTTATTTCTTACTTCTTCTTTTTTATCCTCTAAATGATATTTGCTATTTTCCAACCGAGCATAAAATAATGGATCAACCTCCATAATTGCATCATGAAAATATTCTTTTAACAAACCAATACGAACCAATTCTCTTTGTCTTCTTCTCCGGCTGATTCTATGAGTTCTTCTATCTACCGCAGTCGCTGCCTCATCAAACTCTCGAATCCCCCACAAATCTTTTCTCTTTGCACGAATCAATTGGTAATTCAAATCCGTAACTGCCCATCCTACTGAACTTGTTCCCATATCCAATCCTAAATAATATTCTGCCATTTTAAATCCCCTTTCGTTTCTCGTTTTTTTGATTTATATATGTACACTCTAAAATAATTTATTTTTTTGTTGACATACACTCTGAATAATGATATGTTAATTATGAATTAACAAGGCGAGTGCAAATAAGGTTTATCCGGAATCGTCATTTTGGCTCTGCGTGGTGCAGAATTTTAATTATAGGTCATTTATATGACCTTATTTTTTTGTTTTATTTTTCTCATATATCTGATACAACATCTGAAGTTCCTCTCTCATCCCCTTTACCACCCAATCTGGACCTGCAATCTCAACCCTATCACCCAAGCCAAATATCCAACCAAAGAACTGATTACTAACAGATACTTTCACCTTTGTAATAAAATGTTTCTCTCCATCTTTCATAACCAGAATATCCTTGCCAAATCGGTCTATGATGATTCCTATTGTTTCATTAGAACAACGCAATGTCACCAATTCTTCTTTCCCACCATACATCCCAAACATTTTCTTCGCATAAATCGCCATATCAAAATGCTCAAACTCTTTTCTGCCAAGACGTTTTGTTCTCCGAACTTCAACATTTTGCATTTTATCTACCCGAAAATGTTTGATTATTTTTTCCGTATTATCAAAGGAAATTAAATAATAATTTTCTTCTGCCCAGCCTAATGCCCATGGACTCACTTCATACACTCGTCCATTATGCTTCGCTTCTAATTCTTTCTTTAAATTCCATTGTAAATATTGAAATGTTATTTGTGAATTACGAGCTATGGCAAAATGTATTTTATCTACGTTTTCATAAATCTTCTCATTTTCTGCTTTAACCCGATCTGCAACATATACCTGTCTTTGCAATTCTTTTCCCTGATGTTTACTAACCATTCCTTCAATCTTATTAATTAATTCTCTTGATTTTTTGGTTGTAATAAACTTAGACGCTTGCACCGAATCTACTAATAGTTTCAGTTCAGCCAAAGAAAATAATCTGCTTTTTAAGTAATAATACACTGTGCGGTCTTCTCTTTTTTTCTCTATATTAAGTCCATATTCCTGCAACACCTTTATATCATTATAAATGCTTTTTCGATCTGGAAATATTTCATGTTTTTCTAACAAATCCGCTATTTCTTTTACTGTAATTCCATGCATTTCGTCTGTTTGTTCCAATAATATATGCATTATATGAAGCAATTTTAATTTTTCATTTCCCTTTTTTGCCATAAAACCCCTTTCCTATTATTCAACTGTTTTCTTTCTTCCCAACGAGAAACTATAACTATCAATACACTTTCATACTCTCAATAATGGTTTTATTATAACACTAATTTTATCCCATAAATAGCCCTTCTACCTAGAACATTCGTTTCTTTATTTCAGCCTCTTTATTTCAATTCAAAGAGGCATCCCTAAAGATGCCCCTTAATCTATATCAATTTCCTAACCCCCGCTTTTTAGCAGCCCTTCTTATCAATCTGTGGATTAAATGCATAGAAATTCTTAGCATTTCTCTCATCCAAAACTCTTCGTAAGCTTTCGCCAAATCTCTGGAAATGTACCACTTCTCTTGCCCGCAGGAAACGAATTGGGTCGGCGATTTCCGGATCCTTGATGAGACGCAGAATATTATCGTAGGTCTTTCTTGCCTTCTGTTCTGCCGCCATATCCTCATATAAATCAGTAATGGTATCACCAGAACTTTGGAATTCGCAAGCATTGAACGGTACTCCGCCTGCTGCCTGTGGCCAGATTGCCAGAGTATGGTCTACATAGTATTTATCAAAGCCTGAAGCTTTGATTTCTTCCGGTGTCAGGTTTCTGGTCAGCTGGTGTACAATGGTAGCCACGATTTCGAGATGACTTAGTTCTTCCGTACCGATATCTGTCAAGGCTCCGATTACCTTACGATTTTCCATGGAGTATCTCTGAGACAAATAGCGCAGAGCTGCACCGGCCTCTCCGTCAGGACCTCCGTACTGGGACATAATTATCATTGCTGCTTTTGGATCTGTCCGGGTAATGTGTACCGGATACTCCAGTCTTTTTTCATAATTAAACATAAGATTCTTTCCTTTCCCTTCCTACTCCCATGGCCATGGAGTTTCTACCCATGTCCAATATTTGTCACACTGCACCTGATCATTCAATAAAGGACCATACTTTTCACTGTACTTTTTTACCGCTTCTCTACGCTGTTCCTTCATCATATGATAGTACTCTAAGGCTTCTTGATCACAAGGATGTGTGTCCAAAAAAAGCACTGCTTCTGTCAGGGCAAAACTTACATTAGAAATATGCTTTAATAATTGATGCTGTTCCTGAGTCATGCTCTACCTCCTCTTCTGGCTCCACATCCACAATCTCTTGGGACACAGCCTAAAAATGGTAAGTTTAATTCTGGGAAAATGGTACCACAGCCGATACCTTCTGCCGGTTCATAGGTTTTTCCCCACTCTTGCCAAGGAACATAGCCCATAGCTAAGTGCATTCCATATAGAGAATCGCAGCCTCGCTGTGCCGAATCGTTTTCGCATCGCTGCATCACCCTTTCCATCTCCTCGTTACTCATTCCACATCTTCCCAGTGAACATCCTCCCTGACGATTTCTTTCTCCGCCATAATTCATATTTCCGCGGTTACCCCTGTTGCAACGACAATTCATATCGCCTCGATTATTCATACCTCCCCGGTTGGTCATGTTGCACTGGCAATCCATATCACCGTGATAATTCATAACTCCCCGGTTGGTCATGTTGCACTGGTAATCCATATCACCGTGATGATTCATAACTCCCCGGTTAGTCATGTTGCACTGGCAATCCATATCACCGTGATGATTACTATTACTCCGATTATTCATATCCTCACGGCTATTCATGCTGTTACGACAGTTTCTTTCCTTATTCTCTGAACAATCACATTCAGATCTTGTGTTCCTAGCATTCATAGAAAGATTCCTTTCTTTTTTGTTTTGCGGAATATTTTTCCGAACTAATACATATATATGCATTTTTCTTTCTAATGTTCCAAAATACATTACTGCAAAAACCTTTCCATAAAAAAGATAAAATAGCTTTTATATCACCTTGTTTCGCTTTTCGTAATACACTTCTTGAATAAATCGGATATATTTTCACAATACCAATAAGACTTCTCTCCTATTCATTCTCGTCTCTTTGCTGTAAGCTTTCATATACTCCAAACAAATCCAATGTACCATATCCCCATTCCCGGTTTGGAAAGCTTCTCCCCGAACGGTCTGCTCCTCTCACCAGATATTTCTGCACTCCCACACTGTCCATGTTCAAATCATTTCCTCTTACCAGACCCCATTCTGCCAAAAGGATAGCCGCCCCTGCTGTTACTGCTGCCGCTGCACTGGAACCGGTACGATAGCCATAACGGGCAGTATTGATCCGCTCCTGTTCATCAAAGGGATATACATTTCCCAGACGAGGCAGGGGACCAAAAACATTGTATCCCGGTGCTGCAATATCCGGACGGATTTCCTCTTTCCGATTGTAGCCCCGGCTGGAATCCACTGCCACACTACGGTCACTGCTATTATAATACGTAGCTGTAATAATCTGTTTGTTGTTGGAAGGCTCACAAAGAGTAACATCTGGGTCTGCCCTCAGAAAATAGGTGCTATCACTGACAAAGCCCCTCATTGGCATCCAAATATGGAAGGGAGTAGGTATATCTGTTTCATTAAATACTCTCAGGCGCCAAACCCCCTCTGCCGGCTGCTTAAAACGAATGCGAATACACTCGTCTCCGCTCTCAAAGGACACTAATAGATATTCTATATCCACCACTGTATTTTCTAATAAAAATTCTATGGTTTCTCTCTCCCCCTGTCTTGCATATGTTCTTCCACTGTATTCTCCTCCTGGCGAAACCAATGCCACCGAACAGAGCTGAGGAGCATCACACCAAAGCTCCATGGTAAATCCACTATTGGAATCTCCAACTCTTATTTCCACATCCACATTCTCCCCACCCTCTAATGCAGAGTTGTAATAATGCCGGGAGGTGTTGGCTTCATTTCCGCCTGCCGCCACCACAATAAACCCTCTCAAATCCCCATAATTTTCAAGCACTTCTCCCAAAGCGCCTCCTTGATAATGACTTCCCATATTAGTCCCCATCCCCAGACAAACTACCATAGGCATCTGTCTTTCGTATGCAATCCCTGCCAGATAACGGATTCCCAGCATAATATCATTTTCCATATAACAAGGCTCTTCCGTACTAATCCGATAATAATCCTTTAAATTCTCCTTTGCCTCCTTACATTTCACCACAACGATTTCTGCCTGTGGTGCAATACCTGTAAATTCATTGGCTGCATTAGCATTTCCGCAGGCTACCCCTGCCAGAAAGGTCCCATGTCCTACTTCATCCCTACTGGGAACCACATTCCATGGATTTTCTGACTGCAATGCCTGATTAATCTCTTCTCTGGTATATTCTGTGCCAAAAATCATTAACTCTGGCTTCCCTCCTGCATCTGCCATTTTTGTGGAATAGGGAATGCTTTGGTCCCAAATAGAATAAATACGGGAGGTTCCATCTGCATTAATAAATGCAGGATGTGTGTAATCAATCCCCGCTGGTGTGCGATTATGTAATTGTATGCAAAATTAAAAAAGAGGTTCTAAAACCTTGTTTCAGACCTCTCTTTTAAACTATATTTCTACATCTATAATTTCACTGCCAATTTTTCTTTTAATGCCTCTTGAAGCAATTGAGAAAAATTTATATTTGCTTCTTCTGCCATCAAATTTAGCCAATTTGGAATGGTCAACGTTTTTTTTACTGCTGCCTTATCGTACATTTTTCTATATGTCAAGGTATCACAACAAATCAATGTGACAATTTCATTCTGTTTACAAGAAACGCATTGCAACTCTGTAGCTGTAGGAATAACCTCTTTAGATACTTCCATTTCATACAAAACTAAAGCCAATGCATCCTCTGCCATAGAAATCGCTTCTGCCAAATCTTTTCCACAAGTATAGCATCCTGAAACATCAGGAAAACATACACTATACCCATCCTCTTCTTTTGTAATAAGTGCTGGATATACATACTTTGCCATGTCCTTCCCCTCCTTTATTCTATATTATATTCAAAAATCAAAACTTTATATTAAAAAAGATAGGCTATTTAAGCCCTGCATCTCTCATAATGTTGTTTGCTGTCCCCTTAGGAATCTCTGCATTATGTCTAGGTACTGAAAATTTTTTACCAGTCTTCTCACTGTACCAGATATCATGATTCGAGCCATGTCGAAGCAATTGACAATTCTCTTTTTTTAACAATTTTAATAATTCTGCTGTCTTCATCCCTTACTCCTTCCCCTTATTTACCATCATAATAACACGTATTTACACGTATGTCAATGTATGCTTCTATTTGCCTATACTTTTTTATATTTCAAATAAAACTACACTACTGTCATGTAGTTTTCTGACATACACTAAAAGAAGCAGGGCATTTCGCCCTGCTTCTAAATTCATACTTTTTCCTTATTAGTTTTTTTTATTAATTTCCTGACAGCACTACATTGGATAATGTAGGATTGCTGCTTCCAGCACCAAGCTGGAAGTTTAATACTGCGGTTTCACCTGCATCAAGGGAAGAATCCCAGGATGGAGAACTAATCTTGTATGTATTATTTCCAAGATCTTCTAATGTTCCGCTCCAGCAAGAGGTGATTTCACGGTCTACTGTAAATGTAATAGACCATCCACCGGTAATGTCCTTACCGCTTGTGTTGGTTACTTCGATATAACCTAATCCACCCTGACCCCAGTCAGCAGATACTGTAATAGACGCCTCTACATCACTGCTATCTGTAGATGGTGCCTGTGTAGGGGCAACAGTTGGTGCTACCGTTGGCTCTTCTGTAGGAGCCACTGTTGGTGCTACGGTAGGCGCTACCGTTGGCTCTTCTGTTGGTGCTACCGTTGGTGCTACGGTAGGCGCTACCGTTGGTGCTGTTGTTGGAACTACTTCCTCAGTATCTGCACCAGATACTGAAAGCTTTACAATCTTACCGCCGTTGTATACGGACAGGCAGAGATAGCTTACATCAGCGTCATCAGTAATGCTCATGCTGTCTCTTAATTCTGCAGCAGTATAGCTTACGGTCACTTCGTCTGTTGCAATACTTGAAGCTGCATAGGACTTACCATTCATCCAGCTTCCATTTACAGATGCACCCCATCCCATGATACCCCAGTATGCATGAGTAGAATCGGTACAAGTATAAGTTAATTCAACTACCACATCATCCTCTGCTTCTGTTAACCAGGACGCATCCCATGTTTCATAGCTTGTAGTTAAGTTTTCTGCTAAAACAACGGTTCCAGCTGTAGCACTATCATCAGAAGTATCCTCTGTTGGTGCAGTTGTAGGCGCTTCTGTTGGTGCCTGTGTAGGGGCAACGGTTGGCTCCTCTGTAGGCGCTACGGTTGGTGCTTTTGTTGGTGCCACTGTTGGCTCTTCCGTAGGCGCTACGGTTGGTGCTTCTGTTGGTGCCACTGTTGGCTCTTCCGTAGGCGCTACCGTTGGTGCTTCTGTAGCTGGAGTAGAAGCTGCTCCGTCAATTTCAGATACACTAAAGTTTACCTCTAATGTATTGCTTGTTGCATAAGATACATTATTGAAATATGCTTTGTAATTTCCAGAATCAACAGTTACATCATTTACCTGAGTATTTGACCAAACATTTACTAATGAGAAGTCAAATACATTATTGGAAAGACCATCATCAGAGCCCTTTTCTAAACCAGAGTCATAGATAAAGGTATCATTCTTCATGCTGTAAGACTTTCCGTTTACTTCGACAGAATTAATCTTAATCTTTGCATAGTCAAATGCAGAGGCTTCTCCATCTCCAACCATAATGTCTTTGATATAGAGAGAACCAATATTCTGAAGCTGTGCATCGCTTGCTGTAATAGAAAGTGTATAATCTCCGCCATTTCCTTCGATTTCTGCGTATTCATCACTGACTACTGACTGCCAGCTGGATGTCTCTAATAAATACAGCTTTGCACGTACAGAGGATGGCTGTGGCACTGTCACCTTACAGGTGGCGCTGTAGCCAAGGGGCACAGTAGCTGTAATGGTACATGTTCCTGCTGCTACTGCTGTAACCTGTCCCTTAGAGTTTACAGTTGCTACATCTTCATCACTGGATGTCCATGTAATCTTATCTGTACTGTCAGCAGGTGTTAATGTTGCAGTAATGGTCTGCTTTTCGTCACCAATATTGATGGTCATAGATGTCTTATCTAAAGAAATACCTGTTGCTGTGGCAGAAGCATTTCCACCATAGGTTTCCATAATGGCATCAATAATTGTCTGCTGTGTTACTTTATAGGTATAACGGTCAAATAAACCAAATCCATACTGACCATTATATCCATTGTCCCAATATACAGGAACACAGCCATACATATCAGCATAGTAACAAACCTTTCTAGCGAACTCTGCACGATTTGCTGTATTGTTGGAATCGTAGTTAGACTTATCGATGGAGCCATACTCACCGATTACTACCGGATATCCTTCTGCAACAAACTTGTCATGCATTTTCTTTAACTGGGAAATCAGATAGGACTCATCCCCCCAGCTTGCTACCTTAGAACTGTCTGTAATGGTGTCACCCCACTGAGTTACTACACCATCCTCCTGTCCACAGAACTCCCATGGAGAATAGTAATGAACAGAAATCATAATTCTCTTCTCACCAGAAGCAACCTTACTTGACAGATAGTTGTCCGTAGGCAGTTCAAAACCATAATTGTCTGCTGTATAGTCAATGTTTGTATTCCAGCCTGGGATTAACAACCATCTCTGGTCATTGTTTCCGCCAGACTGACGTACTGTATCTACAAAAATCTGATTGTAATCATTAATGTTTGCATATGCGCTTGCACTTGGATTTCCATAAGTACCATCGAACTCTTCGTTCATAGACTCAAAAATCAAATGCTCATCATAATCTTTAAATCTTGTTGCAATCTGCTCCCAACAAGCTTCGTATTTTGCTTTGATTTGTGTCTGATCGGAGTTACCGCAAAGCAGCCAGCCTCCGTCAATCGTGGTGTAACCATCACCATGCATATTGATGATTGCATATAAATCATTATCAACACACATGTCTACTACTTCCTGTACTCTGTCCAGCCAAGAAGACTGAATGGTGTAATTGGAATCACTGCCAATCATACTCAGGTAGGATACCGGAATACGAATGGACTTAAATCCTGCATCCTTTACTGCCAGGATTAAATCCTCCTGAATCACTGGGTTTCCCCAATTTGTCTCACCTGGAGTTCCGCCAACGGCTGCCTCCAGCTGGTTGCCGAGATTCCAGCCAGCTCCTAACTCCGCTACAATCTGGCTCTGGTTTAAGTTGTCAAATGTACTGTCAGCTGCAGAAACAACTTTGCTCTGACCTGGAACAGTAATGGATGATACTGCCATCGCTGCGGTAAGCAGGACAGCAAGGACTTGTTTGCGTAAACGCATAGTTAATCCTTCTCCTTTCTTAAATGCGGACTTCCGTTCTGGTTTTCTGAAAATGCCACTGATTATGACGCTCCTGCCTTAAATCAGTTAAGGTATCCGGCACCCCTGCCATCTACCAGCCGGGAATCTGTGGCACCCCTGCCACTTCCTCCGATGCTCTCTAAGCAACACCCCTGATGCCTAGAACATGATAGCGCGGCACCCCTACCGCCTATCAAACAAGCACTTACATTTTCATTATATTGAAATACACCCCATAAGTATTCCTAACAAGGAACGAAAATCCAAAATACCAATTTTGCTACCCTATCATCCTAACACATTTGTAAAAAAGTTCAATATTTTTTAATATTTTTGTAAAATTTTCAGCCTTTTTCACCAAAAAAGAGGTTCCGAAAATGTTTTCGAGCCTCTTTTTTTGTTATTTTTGCACAATATGTACAAAAATACGAATCATGGATTGTATATATTGTCAGCTACTATCTCTTCACAGACTTTACATTACTAAATGCACTCTGACTGGTAATGCCGGCCATCTTCTTGTAAACCCGCACTTTATAATAATACTTCTTTCCTTTCTTTACCTTTCCGTCAATGTACCTGCATTTCGCAGCACCTTTGATTTTCTTAATTACTTTATAACCTTTTCCCTTCTTTGTGGAACGGTAAACAATATATCCTGTAGCATCCTTGCTTTTCTTCCATTTCAGAATAACCTTCTTCTTGCCCTTTTTCTTGGCAGATTTCAGCTTGGTCTTTGCCACCTTAATATTCAAAGCAATCTTAGACTTATCTACACCTTCAAAACTGGAGTTAGAAATATAAGTAACTCCTTCTGGAATATTAATGGAATGAAGATTCTGACAGCCGGCAAAAGCACCATCTCCGATAGTAGTCAAGGTACTAGGGAGAACTACGGTGTTCAGATTCTGACAGCCATTAAAGGTATTATTTTCAATGGCGGTAACACCCTCTGGAATTTTCGCTGTATGCAGATTCCCACAAAGATAAAATGCCCCTTCCCGAATGGTGGTAACATTTTCACCCATTACTACCTCATTCAGATTGTTGCACTCAGAAAATGCATAAGCACCTACTGTTACTACTGTATTTGGCAAAGTCAGATTATGCAGGTTGTCACAGTTATAAAAAAGATAGTCTGCTACCTCTGTAATCTGAGTTTTGGAAATATCAATCTGAATATTGGAACACTCTGCAAACGCATATACTCCAATGTTTTTTACTGAAGCTGGTAATGCCACTGCGTCAATCAGCTTTAAATTTGTACATTTGTAAAATGCATAGGTTCCAATGGTATGAGTTCCCTCTGCCCATGAGGTAGGTCCATTGAAATTTCCTGTGTTAGCGAAAGCATAATCACCAATAACCTGTACATTAGCAGGAATCACCAGTCCCGGAGTATTGTATCCTTCAAAAGCATAGCCTGCCAGATTAATTACGGTAGCCGGAATCTCATAGGTACCAGAGCTCTGGTGCTTTCCTACCGGATAACGAACCAAGGTAGTCTGATCCTTGCTCATAAGTACACCATCTTCGGTATTGCAATAGCTTGGATTCGCAGCATCTACCGCAAAGCTCTGAATGGCTTTACAGCCTGCAAAAGCAGTATCATTAATCATGGTTACACCAGCAGGAATAGTAACCTTCGTCACCTTGTCCTTCCCTTGGAAGGTTCCATTCAAGGTAGTTACAGTAATACCATTCATAGAAGCTGGTACGCTGATTTCTGTCTCCTGTCCCAGATACCCTGTAAGAATAACATTTCCAGAGGCATCCACCTCATAATTATACATTCCATCTGGGGAAACTGCTGCCTCAGCCTTCCTGCTGCCCTGTCCCCAAAACAGCACACATGTCAGTACCATACAAAGCACTGACACCTTCAATAACTTACTTTTTTCTTTCATACCTCTCATCCTCCTTAATTTTATTAACTTATTCTTCACATAATATTAATTATCGGAAGTTCACGCAGAATATAGTCTAGGGTTATCTTTTACACGGGCGCCTCCCGGCTCGGATTGGTCTTGGCAATGGTGCCTAAGACGCTATCTGCGCACAAAGAGTGCTTGATACCGTCTAAACACCAGCTAGACCAAACGCCGCTTTAAAAGATAACCCTAGACTATATTCTGCTGTGTACTGGCTCCGTTGCTTGTATAATATTAATTGCGAAGGTAGCCGATACACAGCTCTGTAAGGTCGTTGGTTTTCTGTTTGAGTGGCGTTTGAACTCGTCGGTGTTTGAATGCTAACAAGCATTTCATGCGAAGTTGGCATTCTATGCACCGCTACGTAGTTCATCCGAGCCGAGAGGCGTCCACGAAAAAGAAATACCAACGACCTTACAGAGCGTCAAGATACCCATAATTAATATTATGCAAAGTTATTCCTCTTCCTTTGCGATATAAATAGGGCGGTTCTTGGTTTCCAGATAGGTCTTGGAAAGATACATGCCCATAATACCCATACACAAAAGCTGAATACCGCCTAGCATGGTCATAATACAAACCATAGATGGCCAGCCTGACACCGGATCACCAAATAGTAATGCCCGGACGAAAATGAAAATCGCACCTATCACTGATAAGATACAACAAATCAATCCAAAAAAGGATGCGATGGACAATGGGGCTGTGGAAAATGCCACGATTCCCTCCAAAGAGTAAACAAACAATTTCCAAAAACTCCACTTGGTTTCTCCTGCTACTCTCTCTACATTTTCATAAGACAGCCATGCTGTTTCAAATCCAACCCAGCCAAAAATACCCTTTGAGAACCGGTTATACTCTGACATAGACAAGATACTGTCCACCATCTGTCTCGTCATAAAACGGTAATCTCTGGCGCCATCTACAATATCTGCCTTAGAAATTTTATTAATTAATTTATAAAACATTCTGGCAAAAAAGGAGCGAATCGGTGGTTCTCCCTTTCGGTCTGCCCGTCGGGTTGCTGCGCAGTCATAGCCTTCCAATGCCACCGTTTCATACATTTCCCGAAGCATAGCTGGTGGATCCTGCAAATCCACATCCATAATCACCACATAGTCCCCCTTGGCATGCTTTAACCCTGCATAGATGCCCGCTTCTTTTCCAAAGTTTCTGGAAAAAGACACATAATGCACCCGTTCATCCTTTTCCCGTAATGCCTTAATGACGGACAAGGTTTTATCCTTGCTTCCATCATCAATAAACTCAAACTCAAATTCCAGTTCCGGTATATTTTGAAAGGTTTTTATCATCTCCTTATAATAAATTGGAATGGCTTCCTCTTCATTATAACAAGGCACAATCACCGAACATAACTTCTTTTCACTCATAGATAATTCTCTTGCCTTCCTCTCTTCGCTGTTAAACATCTTCCTCTGCTAACTACAATGATTTCGTTTTTTCCGAAATCCTTCTCCGTCCCCGCCATATCATCACCGCCAATGCAGCAAAGCCCAAAACAGAAATCAAAATTCCCGCTTTCAGATATGGGGTACAGTATTCAAACACCACCTTGGAAGCTCCTGCCGGAAGTTCAATAGCCATATACATTTCATTTGACCGTAAAATCTCTACCTCCTGTCCATTGACATACGCTTTCCAGCCTTGGCTATATGGTACTGCCATCTGCAAAAGCTTGGTCTTAGACAAGGAAATTTCTCCTTCTATCCGGTTGGTTTCTACCTTAAGGTTTTTCAAGGTTTCTCCCTGTAAAACATCTATCTTTGCCTGATAGTTGTTCATTGATTCATATAGTACCATAAAATTATCCAAAGAGTATACTCCCTTTTTCGGAAAGGTAATGGTACAGCTTGTACGAGGCTCCTTGGAGTATCCCAGATTAATGGTCTGATTCGGTTCATCATACCAGGAAGATTTTCTTGGATTCATAAGAACAAAATAATTCTCTGTGTTACCACTAATCACTTTTCCTGTCTGATACTGCTTGTTATTTTCAATTACCTGAAATTCATTGAACCATAGATAGGTTTCACAATTAGCCCGTCCCTTAAAGGTCAGCTCCATGGTGGCATTTTCCTGCTCTACCCGGAGCTGGTTATTCTCCCAGGTCACTCCACTACAGCTTGCTACCTGACAAAACTCTTCCTCCACATCCATATTCAAATCTCCAGTATAGGTAGAAAGCATCGACACCTTTTCTTCATCCTCCGGCTGCAGCACTACCGCCTGCAATAGAGCCTCTTGCTTTTCCACCGGAGACAGAAGCTGGTATTCCTCTTCCTTTAACCAAGCCGATACCGTATATCCCAGAGGAAGGTAGTTTTTATTTTCATAAATATAATTTATATCCCCCTGCTGATCCCGCACTGTTTTCTTCCATTGATATCCATATGGAATCAGTCCATCCCTCTTACTGTCTGTCATATAATATTTGGTGGCTGTCACGGCATTTAATGCTGTTCTGCCATCCAGCCCCCGTAGGGAATAGGTTCGCTCCATGGTATTTAGCTGAAGACTGTTATAAAAGTCAAAATACCAGCTTGGGGCAATACTGAAATACCAGTTATGTCCATAATAATCCATCATTAAAGATTGATTTCCAATAATCCAAGGCTGCTCCACCCGGTAGAATTCCTCCTGAGGGGAAACCTTCAATGTAGATACTGCCTGCACCGGACTGTCCTGAGCCGTACTTTGCACCGCCCCTGCCCGGTCAAATTCATCCAGATATTCCCTCCCTTCATCTACATACATGTTTACTACATTTAGTAAAAGATTACAGGTTACAAAAAGACATAGTGCCAAGCTGACACGGAAACGCCGCCCTGCCCAGTTCTTAATATGTGGTTTCAGATACCGCAAAAATACAGGAATCATACATACCAAGATATATGCATTTAACATGGCATAGGCATAGTTCCAGCGGTTAGATACATAACCAAAGCCATTCATAATCTTTCCGCCTAATGGAACCAGCATCATTCCCGTCAACAAAATATACGCCAGCCGCAATTTCCACATATGAAGCTTTTCCTTCTTGCTGCGGCTTCTATGTAAGAACATGCAAATCACTGCTACCAGACAAAGCACAGAGAAACTAAGATTTGTCCATTCTCCAATGTCCGTTTCCGCTCTGGTATAGCTTCGCAGGAAGTTCTCATAAAATTCTTCCGGATAAAAGAGAAGAGAATCCGTATAACCACCCTCCCCACCACGGGAACAGGTAAGATATGCCATAACCATAGGCACCATAATTCCTGCGGACATGGCGACACCGCACAGATAACTTCCAATCATTTTTCCAAGACAGACTGCTTTCTCTTTCCATTCCAAGGTCTTTTCAGGAATCAGGGAAAACAGTACGTAAAATGCCATCATAACCGTATTCATATAACCAAAATAAAAATTGGAAACCAAAGATAATGCCACCACGCTGGAAAATAGACCATATTTCTTCTTTTGAAGAATCCGCTCTACTCCCAAAAGATATAATGGAAGATACATCATTCCATTTACAAAAAACGGGTGGCGCACGGAAGCATACAAACCATAACCACAGAACACATACACCAGTGCTCCCACTAGTACCGTTATCCTCTGATTGTGTTTTTTTGAAAAACAAAACAAGGAAAAGAAAATTCCTGTGAAATACAGACGGACAAAAATCAATACTCCATACAACACTTCCAGATATTTTTCCGGACAGAATAATGCCGTCAAAGTCAGGGGATCACCAAAACCATAGTAATTCAAGGTGGTTATAACATCCATCCCTTCCCCAATACGAAAATCCACCATAGGAAGCTGAAGCTTCCCCTTTAGCAGATTCTTCACAAATTCCACCAAAAAACCATGGATATACACCAGCGTCGGATAGTGCTGGGCAGCACCATCCTTCCCCCAGACAAAAGACCTGTCATGCAGCCAAAATACCAGAGTAATCACTCCGGCAATTAAAACGAATAAAATCGTATAGGATAAATAATATTGTCTTACTTTTCTCTTCTCTATTTCCATATCTAATACTTCCTATCTCCAGTTACGAAGTCCTTGCACATAAAATCTGCGAAGTGTTCCTTTTTGCTTTAAAACAGTTTTCCCAAAATCATACAACAACTTTTCACACCATGCAATATCCTCTTTGCTTCTGTCTTCTCTGGCAAACCGGGACTGTTCCAGAAGCTGATAGTATTGCTTTAGGTTTTCTCTTTGTTCTGGTTCCGAATATAGTGTTTCCAGCAAAGAAAGATATTCCTTATCTGTTCTTTTGGACAATCCCGAGATGCCACAGCATCTCAAATATCTTTCCATCTGATGATTCATTTCTAAAATATACGCCCTATTGGTTTTGCATCGTCCCAATTTTCTTTTCCGATATGCTCTCTGACTCCACCAGAGGAAACAAAGAACTCCTAGTATCACTACAACACAAAGGATTCTTAAAACAACCTTAGTCCATAGGAAGCTGCTGTCTTCTCCCTTGTCCAAAAGACCTAACAGGCCTCCTGTATTTTTCTGCTTTGCTGCAGCCTCCTTTTGCACCTCACTAGATGCTGTTTCCTGTGGAGAAACTGTGTTTTTGTTCTCCTCCAGCACTTCTTGAACCTGCTGGGCTACTGACTCTTGAATTCGCTCCTGCTCTTTTGAAATAACTTCCTTAGGTACTGCGCCTTCCCCTGAAATGGAATTTTCAGAATTTCCCCATTCGCCATCGGTTCTGGTAGGAGTCATATCTGCTTCTACCCAGCCCATTTTAGGTATATAAATTTCTGTCCATGCATGAGCTGCAGAGTCCAAAACATTAGCAGTATAGGTGCCATCTTCATTCTTTACAAAATCCTTTGGAGATACCATATAACCTGATACATACCGGCTTGGAATCCCCAGCATACGCATAATCATTGCTCCCGCCGTAGCATAATGCTCACAATACCCTTTCTTCTGAGTCATCAAAAAATTTTCCAGATAATCCTCATCCGAAGGCTTCTGTTCCAGTTCCAGACTATAATCCGTCCGTCGTCCTAAAAATATTCTTAGCTTGTCCATAATTTCATCCATGGAATCAGACTCATTATCCAAAAGCTCCCCTTCCGCAACATTCTGATCCACCATGCGCTGTACTCTTCCCAGACCGGTTTCTGGAATCTGTAAATTACCTACTCCCGCATTCATATCATAAGCTAACTCTTCATAGGAATATCCATATGCCCACTGAAGCCATTCAACCCCCTTAACAGTCAGACGCTCGTCCATATCCTTAAGCGCATCCCAGTTCCATGGAGACCTTCTATACACTACCGTATCATCCGTTCCAGCATAATTCTGCATCATAGGAACTTCATAGCCGTCCATCGATTTTTTTCTTTGAAAATACATATCTTCTACCATCTGCATTGCCAGCTCACTGCCCTGGGATATTTTAGAGAAATATGGCACATATAAATATTCGGAACGGTTCCCTTTCGCATACTGGATATTCAAATTAATATCCTCATTGTACATCCTTTGGTTTGCTCCATATTCCTCTTCAATACGCTTTCCCTTCCGCTTATATCCCATATTCCAGATATTCAAATAATCCTTTGTAGTAAATGTATCCTCCTCCGAACTGGTTGGATTCGTCCACACACCGTCTTCATAATGGGTTCCTGTAAATCCTCTAAGATACATATTTCCCATTGGCTTCTTATGGGCTGTAATCGTTAGTACCGTTTCCTCTGTATACACAGGTGCCACATTGGTCAATACACCTGGCTGCTCTGTTCCCGTCCATCTCTGGAATTTCTTCACCAGCTGTACTGCCTTTTTTTCCGCTTGCTCCCCTACACCCCTCTGCCATGCCACCAGCTCCTCTTCCTTTTTCAATACTGCCTGATGTCTCACACTAAGCACAGTGGACGCCAAAAGCACTCCTGCCAAAAGCAGGGCAATGGCAGGATAGAGATTTTTTTGAGTTCCACCCCTTGTCCGAAGCTGTCGGAAATGTTTTCTCCCCCCTACTCGCTTTTCATCCATCAAAATCCGCATTCCTACAGTACCCACAATAAGGAATACCATGTCTATCATTTCTGGTGTTTTTCCCCACACCAGACCTAATACCACTACTGCTAGCGGCGGAAGCATTCCCCAAGTCATGCTTTTTCTTTTATAGAAGGCTAATGCCATTAAAAAACCCAAAAAGAATTCTATAGCAAATAATAAATAAGAGCCATTACTTTCATACCTGCTAATAGGAATCCAATCCCATTTTAAGTGATAAAAAATATCATGCCTTCTCTGTATGGCATCCCACAAAAGCCGGGCATCACTTTGATAACGAAGAATATGATGTAGCACATGCATGGCAACAGCTACCCAGGTACTGAGTAGTACCATAAGAGAAAATGGATTTTTCACTTTGACAATCTTTAACTTTTTCCGCAGGAAAATTTCCAGATTCTGAAAAGGACTCTCTATCAGAATAGTAAAATAAATCCCTACAAGCATCAGACCAATACAGAATTTCATTATGTTGATATAAGGAAAAAAGACATGATAGAAGCTGGCATTCATGCCCACCAATATCATTCCCAGACAGATTCCCTTTCCCAAAAACGACTTTCTCTTCATAGTTCCCCCATTCCAAAATCAAGAACTTGTATCGATTCTAAACCACGATTTCCTGTTGTCCCAGTTGCTTTTCCAACTTGTCCTGTTTCTTTGCATATTTACAATGCTGGCTTTCATTTACATATAACTCCAAATTCATATTCAATGCTAACTTGGTAATATACTGCAATTCATGATATTTTTGGCGATAAAGCTCCTCTAAATCCCTTTGCTTTGAATAATTCTTCATACGCCCAAGCTGAATCAGCATCTCATAAACATCTTCTTCCTTTTCAATACGGTAACGATAAATGTCCTCTATGCCGGAATCATACCAAATCATATAATGACGGCATCCCTCCTGCACCATGGCATGACAAAGAGAGGCAATAATCTGCAGGTAACTATCCCTTTTTTCGGACAGACCTTTTTTTCCTTGTCTTCGTTCCTGTCCTACAGGCTGATACAAATCCAGATAAAACAATACCGGACACCCCAAAGGAAGAGACTCCTCGCATACCATTAATTCCTCGGTTTTTGCAGATAATTTCCAATGAATACTTCTCAGCTTGTCCCCCGGCTGATAATTTCGTATTCGGAATATTTCTGAAGAATCATCTCCACCCTTTTCCTTGGAATATACTTCACTTTCTCCTGCAAAATCTCTGCTCTGCCGGCTGACAAATACAGGCACCTCACTAATTGCCGGTGTTACCAGAAGACTTTCTGGCTGAAGCTCCTTCCAATGCTTTTTTGGTATTGGCAGCGCAAACAATCCAATTAAGTCATAGCACCAGACCCTGCTAATCTCCATCTGAACTGTTCCCACACAGGAGGCATTATACTCCATTCTCAGGATATGCTTACCAGAACGAAAATTGTCCTTTGTCATTTTTCCATAAAACCAGGTTTTTTCCGGCTTTTGACTCATTGGTAAATAAGTGGACACCTGAACAGCAATTTTTCCCCCAGGAATCTTCGTGTTCTTCTTTATCCATATATTTACCGGCACTTTTTTTCCTTTTTCTGCCACAGGAATAGGAAGAACAAGCTTTACCTTCGTCTTACCTGCTACCCAGACTGCCGGAAGGAAGGTCATGATTGGTAAAACCAGTTCTACGAAAAACAACAGTAAAAAACTAGCACTTCCATATAAAATTGCCAAATACAAGGTATATGCTGTTGCTAATAAATATACTACCAGTCTCTTCACACCAAACCGACCTTTCTTACTAATAATTCAGATAGCATGTATTGCATTTTCATACTATTCCTATCCAGACACCTTACGTCTGTCCCTATCCTTTCCGCTACTCCCGAATTTTTGGTTCCTTTACTGAATCCATAATCCTATGAAGAATCTGCTTCACAGATACATGTCCCACTCTTGCCTTGGCATTCAATACAATACGGTGACCGGTAACTGCCTCAAAAACAGCCTGCACATCCTGGGGAACCACATAATCCCTTCCATCCAGAAAAGCCATTGCCTTCGCCATACGTACCAAAGCAATGGTTCCACGAGGACTGACTCCCAGCTCCACCAAATCGTTTTCTCTGGTTGCCTGCACCAGTTTTACAATATACTCATATAATTCATCCCGCAGATAAACCTCATCTACTACCTTCTTAATCTCAATCAATTCCTCTGCCGGAATGATTCCTTCTATTTGATTAATAGGAATCTCTTTACTCTTCCCCTTTGCGATGGCAATTTCATTTTCCCCGTCAGGGTATCCCATGGTCATACAAATCATAAAACGATCCAGCTGGGACTCTGGAAGCAACTGGGTTCCAATACTTCCCACCGGGTTTTCGGTAGCAATTACCACAAATGGTGATGGAACCTTTCTGGTAACACCATCCACCGTTACATTTCCTTCCTCCATTACCTCCAGCAATGCAGACTGGGTCTTTGGAGAAGTTCGGTTAATTTCATCCGCCAGAAATAGGTTACACATTACCGCTCCGGGCTGATATTCAAAGGTACCGCTTTCCTTCTGATACATGGAAAATCCCAAAATATCCGCTGGTAATACATCCGGGGTAAACTGCACACGCTGGCTGTTCATTTCCATAGCTCCAGCAAAAGCCATAGCCAGTGTGGTCTTTCCTACACCAGGAACATCATCTATCAAAATATGCCCCCCAGCAAGAATGGCAGCCATTGCCAGCCGGACACAATCATCCTTACCAATCACTGCTTTTTTCACTTCCTTCATAACCGCATGAGCTTCCATATAATATCTTTTTTCCATGTTTTACCTCGTTTCTGCTGAATCCTAGTCTTTTTTCTTATACTGTTTGTGTTGGTTTCTTTCTATTTTGTTGCAAAATTGACACTTATTTTATACTATATCTCCTACCCCCAAATGTAAATAAAGGTTTTCTTAAGATTGTATTATAATTTACTCAAACTTCGCACACCAGCCCCCGTATCCACAATGCCCAGCATGACTCCCTGTCCATATAGGGACAGCCCTGGCTGTCTTTGCACCTGTGCGATTCCACTGGATTCCAGAACCTGGGCAGAAGACAAAAGCCCAAAGCACCGAGGAACGATAAGTAACTGATTTCTCTGTTCTTCCACCACCTCTGATGCCCTCTGGTAAATTATCCCCAGCCTGTTTGTCATTAATTGATAACAGGAGGTCTGGTATATTTCTCCAACCTCCTGCCCTTGTCCAAAATATTCAATGATGTAATCTTCATATTCCTCGGAATATACTGCCTCTTCACAATTCTCAGCCATGTTTCCTCCCCAACAAAAAAACGCATAAGATTTTAACTTATCTTATGCGCTATGCTCCAAAAAGTGAAATGGGGTCTTTGTAAAAGAACCCACATATCACATTTAGAAATGAGCTTTTTATATTATTCCTCTTCTGCTTCTTCCGCCACTGGCTGCTCCCTTTGGGTCAGAAGCTTTGCTTCTCCGCTTTCCCGCATCTCAATTCTTGGAGCGCCCTTGTTCTCAATATAATCCTTGGTAATAGATACCCTTCCAATTAAATCATCCTTTGGAATCTCATACATAATATCCAGCATAAACTCTTCGATAATAGCACGAAGGGCTCTGGCTCCTGTCTTTTTCTCCGCAGCCTTCTTTGCAATAGCCTCTACCGCATCTTCATCAAAGCACAAATCTACTTCATCCAGAAGTAACAATTTCTGATACTGCTTTAAAATCGCATTCTTTGGCTGAGTCATAATCTGCTTTAGCATTTCTTCTGTCATTGCCTCTAAGGCACAAATAACCGGAAGACGTCCTAAGAACTCTGGTATCATACCAAACTCTCTTAAATCCTCTACTGCTACCTTCTTTAGGATATTTTCATCCTCATCAAACTGATCCTTCAATTCTGCACGGAAACCGATTGCGGACTGCTTGGTCAGCCTTTTCTTAATCACCTTTTCCAACTCAGGGAAAGCACCACCACAAATAAATAAAATATTTCTGGTGTCAATAGTTGTCATTGGTACCATGGCGTTCTTACTAGTAGCTCCCACTGGCACTTCTACCTGACTGCCTTCCAACAGCTTTAGCATTCCCTGCTGTACCGATTCTCCACTAACATCCCGGCTGTTGGTATTACGTTTCTTAGCAATCTTATCAATTTCGTCAATAAAAACAATGCCTCGTTCCGCCTTCTCTACATCATTGTCTGCTGCTGCCAAAAGCTTAGACAACACACTTTCTACATCATCGCCGATGTAACCAGCCTCTGTCAGAGATGTAGCATCCGTGATAGCAAGAGGTACCTGCAAAATTCTTGCCAAAGTCTTTACCAGATAGGTTTTTCCACATCCTGTAGGTCCAATCATAAGCATGTTGGACTTTTCGATTTCTATATCATCCATAGAATCTGTCAGCACGCGCTTATAGTGATTATACACCGCTACGGACATAACCTTTTTCGCATGCTCCTGTCCTATGACATACTCATCCAACTGCTGTTTAATAATATGAGGTGCTGGAAGATGCTGGATATCAAATACTACTTCCTTTTGCTTTTTCTTTGCCTTCTTTTGTGCATCCGGCTTTTTCTTTTTCAGCTTTTGATTTTTGGGAATTTCTTCATACATTGGTGGCTGTCCCATGCCAAACATATCCATATACGGCATCCCCGGAAATCCACTCATTTCTCCCATGGAATCAAAGGTTTTTTGCATACAATCCGAACAAATGCAGATATTATTAGGGATATGAATCATTTTTCCCGCTCTGCTTTCTGGTCTTCTGCATATATAACAAATATCCTCATACTCGTTATTTTCATTGTTATTTTTATTGTCTCTATCTTCTGCCATACGAGTCCTCCATTCTTGACGCTATTAGGTGCTTATGATACAATTTTCTAGTGTGCTCTCATAGTTAAATGGATATAACAGCCCCCTCCTAAGGGGCAGTTGTAGGTTCGATTCCTACTGAGAGTGCTTTTTTATTAAAAATGAAAATCGCAAAAAGCGTAGTGTCATTAAGGCAGCCTTTGTGCATTGCCTTTTGCACCTTATTGTACATTGAATCTACTACTTCTTGCAATGATTTTAATAGATTTTTAAGAAAAGGGGAAAAAAATGAGAGGAAAAAAATTAATTACCTTCCTTTTAACAGGAGCACTTTTAATAGGAAATATCTGTAGTTCTTCCGCAAAAGCAGCGGTACAGTGGCCAAGCGGACCCAAGAAGGGAAGTTTAAGCTGTGCATCTGCTATTGTAATGGAATTATCTACTGGTTCCATTTTATATTCTAAAAATATTCATGACCAGCATTATCCCGCAAGTATTACTAAGATTATGACCGCACTTCTGACATTAGAAAATTGTTCTCTTAGCGAAACAATTACTTTCTCTGAAGAAGCAGCTTTTGGTATTGAAATGGGAAGTTCTTCTCTTTACTGTGAACCAGGAGAGAAGTTTTCCGTAGAAGAAACTTTATATGGTATCATGCTCCAGTCCGCCAATGAAATGTGCCTTGCAGCAGGAGAACATGTAGCTGGCAGCAATAAGAAGTTTGTAAAAATGATGAATGATAAGGTTGCTGAGCTGGGGCTGGAAAATACCCACTTTATGAATCCAAATGGTCTCCATCACAAGAACCATTATACTTCTGCATATGATATGGCTTGTATCGCCAGAGAAGCTTGGAAAAACACCACCTTCCAAAAGATTTGTGGAACGAAGGTTTATCATATGGGCGCTACCAATAAACGTAAGGCAAAAGAAATTATGACTTTGTTGAACCATCACCAGATGGTAAATGGTTATAATTATCCCCAGTATGAATACAAATATTGTATTGGTGGAAAAACCGGATATACTTCTATGGCCCAGTCTACTTTGGTAACCTATGCAGAAAAAAATGGTATGCAATTAGTTTCTGTGGTCATGCGGGCTAACGGACCAACCTATGGTGCTCCAAATGAATATACGGATTCTACCCGGATTTTAGATTTTGCTTTTGAAAATTATACAAAATATACGGTAGATGAACAAAGCAGCCAGGTAAATGAAAATCTATTTAATACCTTTGACAGCTACTTTAATGCGGAGGAATCTCCCATTCATCTTGCCAGTGAATCTACTGTGGTCCTTCCAAAGGGTGTTAAGCTCTCAGAAGCAAACCAGAAGATTACCTATGACAAAAACCAGACCCTAAAAGAAGGGGAAAATACCATTGGAAAGGTTACCTATACCTACGGCAACCGCACCGTTGGTTCTACCGATATTATTTTTGATAATACAGAAAATATAACCCACTTGGACGAAGCATCCCGGGAAGTGGTAAGCAGCGAAATCCAACAGCTTCAAACAAATAAGAAGAATGACAGCTTCTTCCAGAAAAAACTGTCTGGCTTAAAATATGGCTGGCTGAACTTGGTTTCTTTCTTTCAGGAAAGAATTATTCTTCTGATTGTTATTGTTTTGGTTTTACTTTTAATCCTTCTCTGGATTTTAAGATACCAATTCTCTAGCAGACATCGCAGAAGAAGAAATCATTCCAGCCGCTACCAGAAATCTTCCGGCGGAATGTCTCTTACCAGTAAGCGGGGGATTTCTTTCGGTAAGCGCCGGGGCAAAAAGCGTCATGGTGTGGATTACACCACTAGCCGTCGTTCCTCTGCACCAAAGAATAGAGCCAGAAAAACCAGTAGCAATATGAGTGCCAGAAAATTGAAACGAAATCATAAGAGAACCAAGGAAAGTTTTGGAAAGAATTTTTATGATTTTAAATAAAGGACTCTGGCTTCTTATAATATCAATTATGGAAGCATGACGCAGAAAAAGGTCTTTTATTTTCCAACTCGTGGACGCCTTACGGCTTGGGATGAGCTACGCAATGGTGCATAGGAGGATATCTTCGTGCTAAAGCACTTGATATTCTCCAAACACCAGCGAGCTCAAACACCACTCGTTCGTAAAATAAAAGACCTTTTTCTGCTGTGTATTACTAACCCATTGTTAAATGCAAGTATTGATTTAAATAAAATTTTTGCAATTTAAAAATAGAACATATTCTCTTCTTTATATCACTCTCTTTCTTTAAATTAACCCATCAAATCTATCCTCAAAGATTTGGTCTCCATACTTTTCATAAAGTCTCGTAGCTAATTTGTAGCAATAATTGTCATCCCTTTGAGATATTACAATAATATTCATAGTCATTTTTTCAAGCACTAAGGTATATACTACTCGAACTCCTATCCCTTTGTACTTTATTTTAAAAAATCCAGTCAAATTATTTCCACCCTTATTTCCTAACGGTTTCCCATATCCATTAGGACTTGGCAATGGAGCTTTTGATACTTTGACGATTCCAGCTAATACCTGCTTACGTATACTTCCTTCTATTTTGTAATAATCTTTCTTTGCCTCATTTGTTATTTTTATCTTCCAATTCATCATTCAAATTCCACATTTTCAGAAAGTTCCAATAATTCTTCCATATAGAAACCTTCTTCTTTCACAAATTCTTCAAAGGAAGTAACAGTGTCATTCTTTCTATTTTCTGCAAGCTTTAGCAATCGTATGTTTTCAATTTGTTCCAATAGTTTTTCCATTTTTTGTAACTTCTGCTGTGTTTCTTTGTACTCTTGCACAGAAATCAATACTGCTGTGGGTTGATTATTTTTTAAAACAATGTATTCATGATTATTCTCTGCTACATCGTTAAATATTTTTCCCGCCTTCCCCTGACTGAAATCAGATACGGGAACTAAACGCTCTGTTAAATCCACCAAAAAAGCATTCATCTTATCACTCTCCTTTTTGTTTCATTATACTTTTCATTTCTATTATATGCAATATTTTACATACAAAAACTCATCAAAATTTCCTCTAAAATTTCAATGAGTTTTTATGTGAGTTTTTATTTATTGTGCACAAGGTTGTAAAATTTTTCAAAGAATACAAAATACACACTTGCCAGCAAAACCGCAACTACAAACAACATCATTCCAACACCAAATCCCGGTGAGACATAGGAAAAGCTAATATCGTGTTCTCCACTTTCCGCCTCCACCATTAGGAATGTGTCTGCAAATTTACTGGTCTCTATCTTCTTTCCGTCTATCTTCACCGTCCATCCGGTATCATATGGGATGGAGGTAATGATTTTCTGGTTTTCTCCTACCTGAATGGTTCCTGATAATTTACCACCATCATGCTTTGCTATCTGCATTCCATTATTCTTCAAAGCGTTCATGGTTTCTGTCAACTGATCCATATGAAGCTGTGCTATCATCGCATAATTCACTGTAATATTATCAGATGGTACTACTCTTACTACCACAGACTGTCCCGGCTGAAAATTACCAAGATACAGACTGCAGCTAGTTTCTGTGGAAAAATAATTCCCTACCCATACATCATTAACATATACATCAGCCCAAGAGATATTATCTGATTTCATATACAGATAAACCGGATTATCCGAATCTGCCACAAAGGTATAGCTCCAGGTATGGTCTGGCTGGGCATAAGTATATTCATACTCTGTAAAATAAGCTTTTTCCGTTCCTGCAATAGAATTCAAAAATGTATTTTGATTCACAAAGGGATCTGCATTATTTAAATCGGGATATGCTTGAGTCACTGGTGCGCCATAGGCAACCGGTAACACATTCTCATTGCTATAAGCGTTGGCTCCATTTTCTCCTGCCATAAGCAATGGATAATTGGCTGGTACCATTCCATCATCTAAGATATACCCCACCCCAAAAAGGCTGTCCAACATTGGATTGGAACCATATCCAGAGTTCCAGATGTGTGACTGGGCAATTCCCAGCTTTGGTGTTAGCTGATTTACTGAAGCATGAAAGGTAGATGAATAATGGGTCATTCCATTGTAACCTAAAAGCATGGCATCATTTTTAGAATATTCATACCCTTGATTCATACGATAAAATCCCTCATCCTGTGCCTGCACTTCTTCTACTAGCGGCTGGGTTTTATTCAGAAAGCTTTCATACTCTTCCACGGTACCATAACCAAACTCTCCTTCTAGTCCGGCAAACATAGCCTTTCCATTGGCATTCATTTCTACAGAAACTACCAATGTTAATATCGAAGCGGCTACTACTACCTGTGGCATCTTTAATTTCTTGATTTTCTCTATCTGGAACAGAGCACAGGTTCCCCTCATGGCCATATATAAAATAAAGAAGCTGCAGACAAAGGCATATCGATATGGGAACCAGGTAGGATACTGGAATCCATGCCAGGCAATATCCCATTTAGTGTAGTAAAAGCTAGCTGCCAATAGCCCAAGAATAGCCACTGCGCCGATTTTCTCCCGAATATTTATTCCACGCATTACAAAAAACACAAGTGCCATAATCAGTGCAATATATCCACAATAAATAGCTGGAAGTCCTGAATTGGTAATGCTGTCATAAACTCCATTTTTTAATTTTCCAAACAAATCAGCAAAAACAAAATTTGTTTCTATATCTGGAACATAAGATGCGGATGCTAGTTTTCCCTGCATCAAATCCTTTACTACAGGAAGAATCAATGGGGCAGAAATCCCAAAGGAAAGAAATGTCACTCCCGTAAACCGAAGGGTCTTCCATAAATATTCCTTTATGGTATCTTTTTTCACTCTACTTAAAACCCGGTAAACAAAGTAAATTGCAGTAAAAATACCTACCATATAACCAGTATAGTAATTGCAGATAAAGATAGCCGCTAATGCCAGCATATAGTGAAATCCTTTACGACCATCCAATATCTTCTCCACTCCCAGAAGAACCATTGGCAGCAAAATCACTCCATCCAGCCACATGAGGCACATAGAATAGACCATGTTATATGAAATCAAAGCATAGGATACGGCAAAAGGAAGTACAATTAAAATCTTAAAGGAATCCTTCCCTTTTTCTGAATTAACCTTTTCCCAGATATATCCACCAAAGCTGGCAAAGCTTAATCCCGCCAGTCCTATTTTCAGTACAGTCAAAAGGAGAATGGCGATAGTCATTTTTTCCAAAGGAAAGAATACCGTAATAAAGGACAATGGACTAGCTACATAGTAAGCAAATAATCCTAAATAATTTCCACCCATGGAACGAGACCAGGAGAAGAAAAGAGAATCATCTCCATTTACTACATTTCGCAAGGATGCAAAAAATTCCAGATACTGTCCCTTCATATCCATAATAAATAAGGTCTTGTCCCCAAAGGGATAAAAGCCTCTTGTTTTTAGTATAAGCAATAAAACGATTGCAGGAATAATGAAAGAACATCCATAGAGAATCCCCTTACTCCATTTCATTCCCTTTCTCTTCTCCTCTACCTGCTTATTCTGTGTATTGACTTTTATTTCCTTTTGAATACTCTTTGTAGCTTTTTCTGGTTCTTTTACTATTATTTCCTTCTGTATCTTAGCATTATTCTTCTGGCTCTTGGCTTTTCTCTTTCCCTTTCCGCTCATAACCTTCCTCCAAAATTGCTTATTAGTAGTTTTACTTTGGTTATTATAGCAGTATTACTCTACAGATTGCAATCGCCTTACTTCTTCTGCTGAAATTCTGTTACATATTTCCGATAATGCAAAGGCATATTATTTCTTTGTAAAGCAGGATTCTCTCTTTCTTTAATGGAAATACTTTCAAAGAATACCTTCCAAAGGTCAACATATTCCTCCTTTTCCTCTTCCCATTCTTCTAACTGTCGTCCCTCTTCCGGCTCCAGTCTCCGGATATACCATGCTTCTCCCGGTGCATGAAATGCCGCCTCCTGATGGGTTTTATCATAAATCACAAACCACTCCGGGTTTAACCGGTCTGCAAAATGAGGAACTACAAAAGGTAATACTACGTTTTGCGGCTCAAAAACAGCTAATAACACCGGTTGCTTCAAGTGTATCTCCTGAAATCGCAAAAACTCTAAGTAATAATGTGCTTCGTTTTTTACACGTCGGTTAATCTCAAAGATTCTCTGTACACAAGGAATCTGCAGCGCTGACGTCACCTTAGCTCCCAATCGGAACCCCTCTACAATAAACTGATATATTGCATCTCCCTTGTCCTTCTCTATACTTCCTGCTGCCCGGAAAATATACTCATATGCCTCCCAGGATATTTTTCCTCTTACAGAACGAAGTACCTTCTCTACCTTTTGGGAATCTGCTTTTACAGCAACATACTCTGAGAAAAGAGTCTGATTCTCATAGCTTCCTGAGGTCAATGCTTGTATTCGGATATAATCATGGCCATACCCCGACTTTCCTGCATCATACACAGCAGAAAAAATCCCTTCTGGTGTATCCTCACACTGATAGATTCGTATCGGCTTCATCCCCTTCGCCTCCTTCACTCCATAGTTATTTTCTGCTTGTAGCATCACCTCTATTGTCTCTATCGGATTTTGTCCCCATCCAATCTTCTATGAAACCGTTTCTTTCACTTGAAAATCATCAAAAAGAGACAGCTGTTTATACTGAATATCCTGTTGGTTATAATTCATCATCAATTCCTTCTCTTCCCCCACCATCCTTCTGGTGATAAAATCCTCCTCCACCTTCAAAAAATCGTACATCATTTTTCCATTACAGGTAATAAAATATAAAGCCCGTTTTAATACAACCCCTATTTTCTTTAAATTCATAAAGTCTAAAGTTCCGGTTCTCCTTGCCTTGATAATACGACTAGCAGACTTCACCCCGATTCCCGGCACCCTCAGCAAAGTATTATAATCTGCAGTATTTATTTCTACAGGAAACTGCTCCATATGTCCCAAAGCCCAATCACACTTTGGATCTAAAAACACATTAAAATTAGGTCGTTGGGCAGATAATAATTCCTTCGCTTCAAAACCATAATATCTTAACAAAAAATCTGCCTGATAAAGTCTGTGCTCCCGCAAAAGAGGAGGCTGTCCATCTATAGCTGGTAAAGAAGCATCCTGATTTACATTAATAAAAGCAGAATAAAACACTCTCTTTAAATCAAACCGCTGGTAAAGTGCTTCTGACACTGCCATAATCTCATAATCACTTTCTCCAGTAGCTCCAATAATCATCTGGGTACTTTGCCCAGCAGGCACAAAACCTCTACTAATATCATGGCGTCTCCATTGACTTAGTGCGTTAGAAGAACTGGAGATATTATATACACTGGTCTCCTGAACCAATCCTTGTACTTCTGAATCGGCTTGTTTCTCATAATTGATTGTTTTCCTTTTCGCTTCAAGCTCTGGCAGCTCATAATCTCTATTCCCCCTCTTCACTCCTGTCTCTGGAAGCTCATAATCCATGGTTCCCCTCTTCGCTCCTGTCTCTGGAAGCTCATAATCTTTGCCTCCTTTCTTCACTCCCAGCCCCGGCAGTTCTCTTCCCATGCGCTTACTGGTATACCAATACGCACTTTTATTACCACCCTTCATCCCTAGCAGCTGCTGGCTTTCTTCCATCCCACTTTGAATCTGCCGCATGGGTGTCAGTATACTTTTTCGGGTCTTATTGGGTGCCAGCTGACGAAGTCCCTCTGTGGTAGGAAGCTCCATATTAATACTCATACGGTCTGCATACCAGCCCGCCATCTCCACCAGCTCTGGAGATGCCCCTGGTATCGCCTTACAGTGAATATAACCATTGAACCGGTGAACCACCCGCAGGTCATGAAGCGCCTGACAAATCTGCTCCATGGTATAATCTGGTGAGCCCACAATACCAGAACTTAGAAAAAGCCCTTCAATATAATTTCTCCGATAAAACTCCATGGTCAATGTACATACTTCCTCTGGGGTAAATGTTGCCCTGGGAACATCATTGGTCGCCCGGTTAATACAATATTTACAATTATAAATACACTCATTAGTAAAAAGAATCTTTAACAGAGAGATACAGCGTCCATCTCCGGAAAAAGTGTGACAAATACCACAGGCCTCTGTATTTCCAATGGCTCCCTTTACCGCCTTGCGACTGACACCACTGGAGGTACAAGCTACATCATACTTGGCGGCATCTGACAAAATCCGTAATTTCTCTTCTAGGGATGCCTGATTAGCAAATATCATATCTTCACACTCCTCTCATTACACAGTCGAACGTTTGTTCTATTATAGTATCACGCTCTTTTTTCTATGTCAAGCAAAAAAGCCATACACTCACTTATAACAAGCAAATGCATGGCATTTTTCATACTATTATAGAACCAGCCCCAAACTTAGACGTTTTTCTCCTACTTTTGTATCTTATACAAAAGTTCCATCTTCATATCATAATAATTTGGTGTCATATCCAGATAATGGGCATGGGGATTTTCAAAACGCTGTTCCTCAGACCACATTTCTCCTTCTAGCTGCTGTTTTACATACTCTCTAATTTCCTTTAGCTTCGGAAGGGTATAAACCAATTTTCCCTCTTTAAAAATCGGCACCTGCAATTCTTTACAGGTACAATGATCAAAGGTTCTCTGTCGCCATGGTGCTACAGGATCTACATAACGAAAGCTCTGGCTTAAATCAATTTTTTCGTCATAGGTTCCAAGCAAATCTGCTACTGCCTTTCCTGTCTCATCGTAAACACGATATACCTTTTTCAAACCAGGATTCGTAATTTTCTCTACATTTTCAGAAACCTTGATTCGTGGCTGAAAGATTCCATCCTTTTCTACCGCAGCGATTTTATACACTGCACCAAACACCGGATCACTCTTAGAGGTAATCAAGCGCTCTCCCACGCCAAAGCTGTCAATACAGCCACCCTGCTCAATTATAGAGGTAATGGTATATTCATCCAGACTGTTAGAAGCCACAATCTGACAATCCGTCAGCCCTGCCTCATCCAACATCTTTCTTGTCTTTTTTGATAAATACGCTAAGTCACCACTGTCAATCCGAACGCCCTTCAAGCGTTTTCCCATTGGCTCCAGCACTTCCTTCGCTACCCGGATGGCGTTTGGTACACCGCTTTTTAACACATCATAGGTATCAATTAAAAGTGTGGTGGCATCAGGATAGCTTTCTGCATATTTGCGAAAAGCCGTATATTCATCCTCATAATACATCACCCAGCTATGAGCCATAGTTCCTCCCACAGGAACATCAAATAACTGACCTGACAAAACAGTAGCGGTTCCATTAACCCCACCGATATAAGCAGCTCTGGCACCATATACTGCCGCATCCATATTGTGGGCACGACGGGCACCAAAGTCAGATACATTTCTGCCCTGAGCTGCCCGGACAATACGGCTTGCCTTGGTTGCTACCAAAGACTGATGATTAATCTGAAGTAAGATTGCGGTCTCCACCAGCTGCGCATCAATCAATGGTGCAATTACTGTAATTACGGGTTCGTTTGGATACATAATGGTTCCCTCTGGAAATGCATACACATCCCCTTTAAAGGAAAACTCCTTTAAATACTTCAAAAATTCCTCTTCAAAAATTTCCTGCTCTCTTAAATATTCAATGTCCTCCTCATCAAAATGAAGCTCCTGAATATATTCAATAATTTGCTCTAAGCCTGCAAAAATGGAGTAGCCGCCTCCATCCGGATTCTTACGAAAAAAAACATCAAAGGCTACCTTTGCGTCCCTGTCCTGCTCCTTAAAATACCCATTACTCATGGTCAACTCATAAAAATCCATAACCATAGAGAGATTTCTTTCATTACACTGTTTCATCCTCATCCCAACCTTTCTTTTATCATTTACGAATCATCACCTGACAAGAAGCCATGGTATTTAATGCTGCTTCATGACTTTCCGGTGTCACGCCTGCGCAACAGCTGCTGTCTACGATTAATGGTGTTTCTGTCAGCCATGCCTTTGTTAATAATACATTAGAAACCACACAAATATCTGTGCATAGTCCCACAAATTCAATTTCTTCCGGATTCATCTGTACCAAATCTTGGACAAGTTCTTTGCTTCCAAAGGTAACCTTTTCGTACCGCTTACATCCTGTTACTTCTGTTTCGATTTCCGGTGCCAGCTCCCAACCTTCCGTTCCTTTAATGCAATGCTTTACAGGAAGCTTCTTTCCCTCCTGAGTACTCATATAGTCCTCTCCATGAGTATCCAGCGTCACCAGAATTTCATATCCCTGCGCCTTACATTTTTTTATTTTTCCCACAACATTGTCTACAATATTCTGGGCTTCCTTTGTCCCTAAGCTTCCAGAAATAAAATCCTTCTGCATATCTACTACAACTAACACTTTACTCATAACGGCTTCCTCCTTTTTCTTTCTTTTTCCGATACAGATACGATGGTCTGTTGGAACTTTTGGTTTCTAATTCCTGTGTTTTTTCTACCTGTTCTGCAATACTGCGGCGAAAATTCGGCTTATGCAGCTTACGCCCCAGAATAGCCTCATATATCATTTGCAACTGGGTTAATGTGAATTTCTCACCTACCAGCTCAAAAGCAATATCTGTATATTCAATTTTATTTTTCATTCTCTGCAATGCGGTCTTAATGACCTTTTCATGGTCAAAGGCAATATCCTCTTCCTTTAGACGAACAGCATCTGGCGCATCCGACTCCAGCCAAAGCTTCTGCCTGTCTTCCCCTGCCTGGGAAATATCCTCCCAATGTACCGAGAACCATCTTACCTTGGCAGCATCATCTCCCGCTACCGGCTTTAATTTTTCCTTTGGCACCAGTGCCATGTATGCCACAGAAATCACCCGCATACGAGGATCTCTTCCCACATCTCCGAAACTATAAAGCTGCTCCATATATATATCTGAAAGTCCTGTCTCTTCTAGAAGTTCTCTGGCGGCAGCTTCCTCCAGAGACTCATCCATCTCAACAAATCCACCAGGAATCGCCCACTTACCTAAATAAGGATGACCACCTCTTTCAATCATAAGCAGTTCCAGCGCATAATCCTTCTCCGGGTTCACTGTAAAAATCAGCATATCTACGGTTACTGCGGGCTTGTCGTATCTATCTGGATTGTACTCCTTTAAAAACTCTGCCTCGGTTAAACCGTTTTTATCTTTTAATTCCATCTTCTAACCTTCCCTTCTAAGTATTTTCACTTTCTAAAATATCCTTGGTATTTCTCCAATATTTTCTCCATAAAAAAATAATTCTCAAAAAGAGTATTACTTTCTTTTTCTAGTATTATACTCTTTTTGAGAATTATTGCAACCCCTTTGGGGAAAATTTATATTTATTACTATTTCACCTTTACTTTACAATGATAGGTCTTTCCCTTATAAGCAGCTGTCACTATGGTTTCCCCTTTCTTTTTTCCTTTAATAGAAACATTTCTTCTTTTTCCTCCATAGTGAATCACCTTCGCCACCTTTGGGTCTGCCACCTGCCATTTCACCTTTTTCTTGGCACCATACATGACAAGAGGGGTCTCTTCTCCCTTCTCTACACTTAATTTCTTATTGGAAATGGAAGGCTTCATATAATGAACCGAAGCTCTATTTACTACATAGTCGTCTGCATCCGCCCCTGGATAAAGCCAGATTTCCATCCATATATCCGAAAAAGTTTCTCTGCTCATTTCCGTATCCATGGATTTCATAATAATCTTCGTTTTTTTCTTCTTAAGATAATCAGAGTATTCATCTGTACCTATAATTCCCTCCCCTAATTTATTTACACTGTCTGGGATTTCCAATTCACGCAAAGAGGTACAGCCAGAAAATGCACCATCACTTATATAAGTAACATTTTCATGTAGTTTAACTTTCTTGAGATTTTTACAATCAATGAAGGTACAAAAATAAATATTATTACATTCTTTAGGAATCTTTACACTTTTTAAACTGTAACAATCATTAAAAGCACCTGCACCAATTTCCTTAATAGAATCTGGCAAGTTAATTTCTTTCAATTTTTCACAGTCTGTAAATGCATCATCCCCTATTTTTTTCAATCCATCAGGTAGCTTTATTTTTTTCATCTCCGACCCCCAAAAAGCTCCAAATTGAATTTTTTTAAGTCCTTTAGGAAGAATTACTTCATCATAATAACAGGAATATAGTATTCGTGTTCTATTTTCTGTAACTGTTCGATTATGTTCAAACGCTCCTTTTCCTATCTCTGTTACCTTGTACCCATTAACCTCTGATGGAATAACCAAGGTATCTAGCTCCACTTTCGTTTCTCCATCTCCCAGGTAGCCCCAGATTACAGCCTCGTCCCCTTTTAAGGAATATAAAAAATTGCCACTGGTATAATACGTGATTTTACTAGTCTTTTCTTGAGAAAACATTGTACTCTTATCTATTATTCCTGCGTTACCAGCCATGGGATGCATTATGCTACACATCATAGCTGTAATCATCAGCATAACCAGTCCTTTCCTTATTGTCTTTTTCATAGAATCCCTCTCTTTCTCTCCTACTTACTTAAACTCCGCCATTCTGTCATTGTAATAAGCGGATAATTTCTCAAATTGTATCCTATATCTTCTATATTCTTTTTCAAATTATGCAGTTTTAGATTATATTTCTCCTCTTCTCCATGTTCTTTGTATAATAAGATAGGGCAAAATACATAGGGTAGTTCTTCTTTCCTAGAATTATATTCAAACAGGAATAACAGTTCTCGAATGGCAAAATAACTTCCCTGTTCATACCGCAAATGTAAAAATTCTTTATTGTCTGCTATTTTTTGGTGAATATATGTGATATATCCCGACTCATCTTTTACATAGCTTCTAATCCCCGATGTTGTAATCTTTTCTTTAGTAATATCCTCTAGTATCTTCATGCGGTCAGTAAAATATTTTTCATAATAAATGAATGAACCATATTCATATGAATAGACTACCGTGTTTTCCCCTGCTTTAGAAGGGATGATCGTTCGGTGAGAATATGCATCGGTTGCTATGTGAATCGCCATTCCTAAAAGCTGATGAGAAGCTCGTTTAGCACCGACACCCTCTCCAAGATAATTTGCTTGTTTGGCTACGTCTTTATGTAATTGATAATAACATGCAACATGTATTGCCTCTATTAAAGCTTGTATATCTATATTTTGCTTTGTTTTTGTTTCTTCATTACATATATAATTATTTCTGCAAAATGCTTCTGCTTTAGCTATACGTACCGATAAACTGCCCAATGATTTATCTTGTATTATTATAGCAGCATTTAGCAAACATTTGGTGGCAGCTACATAATTGGTATTTCTTCGAGCATGAAGCACATCATAGTGTTTGCTAGAATTTTTATAACTCGATACAGAGAGGTCTATATTCCCTGCTACCCGATCTGGTGCAATAGAGCCAGCCATTATATAATCTACTAGTTCTTTTTCATAACAAGTTGCTTCCGGAACATCCTCTACCTGATTATAATGGTACTTCCCATGCCAGCTTGCCTCTACCATCTCTGGCACCTCATACTCCTGAACTGGTGCATCATTTTCCTCAATCCACTTGTCCTCCTCTATATCCCCATCCGTATTCTGCTGTTCTGATGCCATGTATTCCTTATAGATTTCTGATGCATACTCATAGTCTACTAGTCCATATCCAAACATTTCATTTGCTCCCAATTCCCTTGCACTTTTCTGCAACAATCCCCGAATGCTTTCACTGCTTTTCTGAGAATCCTTTGCCCAAAGCAGTGCTGCGATAGCAGTAACATGTGGCGCCGCATAACTGGTTCCACTTCCTACCGTCACCATACCCCAATAAGAACTAAGTGGTATATTTTCTCCCGGTGCTACCAGTTCTACCTCTTCTCCTGTAGCACTAAAGACACTATGCTCCATTTTTTCATTCACCGAGCCAACCCCTACAACTTCCTCAAAAGCCGCCGGATACTCTACTGTACCAGTAGTTTCTCCGGTATTTCCTACGGAGGCTATCATTAAAATTCCTTCCTTGGCAGCCTTTTCAATAGCATCCTTTAAAATTGTAGAATGATATGTCATTCCAAAGCTCATATTAATGATGTCGATTTCCTGATCGATACACCACTGGATTCCTTGGATTACACGGCTGATTGGCGCCTGATTTTCCCCATCCAGTACCTTCACGGAATACAGTTCTATTGTGCTCTTATTATTAATAATCCCTTCTGTTCCGCGGTTTTGTGAACCGGACATGATAACCGAAGTCACTGCGGTACCATGTCCCGTCAAATCCCCTCCATTAATATCTACATCCGGGTCTACCAGATTTTCATATCCGCTACAGTGAATATCTCCCACCTTGTCATAACCAGAATCCAACACTGCCACCTTAATGGTATCTTGTACTTCTTGCACTTCTTCTGCATTTACTGCTTTTATATCCCATGCTTCTTCCATAGTTTCTTCTACCGCTTCGATATATTCCTCTTCCTTGGAAGAATTCTCTGGGGAAGCACCTTTCAATATCTCATCTTTTTCTACGATCACTCCAGACATACCATCTATAGTAATTGCCTCTCCTGTAGTCAACTGGGCAACCATAATCTGCTCTTCTTCTAATTCTTCGCTACTCTCCACCTCCGCAGCTATTTCCTCATCACAATGCTTTTGTATCTGCTGGTATTTCTTTTCTGTCTTTGTCTGTATTAGATAGGATGTTTTTTCTTCCTCATTGTTTATACTATTTTCTTTGTGATTCTCTTCCTCTGTAAAGAAATCAGATACATACTCCTGAACCTTTTCCTTCTTTGCTTCTTTTTCATAGGCAGACACTTCTGCTACGTTTCTGTTTCCCGGTGCAAACTGACCAAACGCCATGCCAAATGCTGTAAAACATGCAATTCCTTGTAGTACTTTTCTTCTCATTCTGTTTTCTCCTCCTATTTCGCTCAAATATCTCCCACCAAAATATTTGTAACTTGCCACAATCCTCCTTTGATAACTAATAGTCTATATCAAAAAGGTATACTCTATTACCTCTATATTAAATTTATAATAGTTAACTGTGTCATTTTCATGTCAAATTATTTTTTCCCAATAAATAACTCTCTAGATTTATTAAAATCACTTATACACACCAATTGCTCTTGCCAAAATACCCATCAATCATCTCACAAAACAGCTACCATTTTCAACCCAAGAGGAAGATTTTGTTTATATAGAGGAAAAATTTGTAAAAATCTTATCTAATACCCATGACAAAACCCCGGAAATATCCTCACAGACCTTTCCGGGGTTCCACATTTTTCTATGTACTTTTTACTATTTCTTTCTTCGATTTCGATACAAAAAGACAAGCATAAGAACAATAACCAAACCAACAACAACACCTACAAGATATGTAGTAACTGTCCCACTAACCGTATCCTGCTTGTTCTCTTCCTCTGACGCCTCACTAGAAGCCCCTGTCTCCTCTGTAGCTTCCTCTTCCTGAGCGCCTGTAGCATCCGGATTGTCATAGGCAAAACCCGACACCGTAAAGGTAATTGTAATATTCTCCTCTCCGGTTCCGTTCAGTAATGTCCATCCATTGGTAGCTGTCTCTGGAAGTCCAATAGTTCCTACATGCTTTACCAGCTCCGGACGCCAATGGTTCACAATGAGGCATACCATACCGCCCTTTAAATAGTCCTCCTGATCTTCCATAAAGCCTTCCTCAAATTCTGCAACAGTTCTTCCATTTACATTAACAGAAACATCGCTGAATTTAATGGTATCATTCATAGGAATATCTGTAGCAATATGCATCTGGGAAATATCCGTCTCTCCTTCAAACTGTCCGCCTTCCAAAGCAACGGTATAGGTACCATTTCCCTTAATCTCTGCATCCACAAAGGTTCCCGGCATCATCTTATGCTCTCCGGGATTTTCCTTATCCTCACAAAACATCTGATTAGCAAATTCTGTACCATAATACTCATTCTGGCTCTTTTCATAATATCCCATTCGGGTAATCCAAAGCAGGGTAGAAGTCTGAATCCCCAAGGTCGCATGATAGGTACCGTTCAAATCCACTTCCTTGGCTGGTTCCTTTGCTTTTTTCTTCTTGGCTGCATCTGCCGGAACTGCGGTTAAAACCAAAGAGCATGCCATAGCCCCAGCAGCAACCCCTGCTAAAATCCTTTGAAACATCTTGCTTTTTCTCATTGTAAATACCTCCTGAAATTAATTTATATTTATTTCCTTCCCCAATGCAAAGGAATAAATAATCTGTTCTTTTACCCTCCTGCCCGTTAGCCGTTCCAGCGCCTGAGCATAATAACCAAGCTGCGCCCGATACTTCTCCACCAGCTCCTGCTCATGTCCTTTTCTAACAGAATCTGTTTTGTAGTCCACTAAAATAATGTCCTCTTCCTCCAAGAACCAGGCGTCGATAATTCCCTGAACCAGCACCAGCTCCTGACTTTCGCTTTCTGGATACAGCTCTCTGGCGGGAATACCCAGCATAAAAGGCTGCTCTCTTTTCAGTCTGCCTGCTGCTGCCGCATCCCCCATCCTTTGACCCAAAGGGCTTTGCAAAAATCTCTGGAATTTCTCTAATTGAAATATTTTAGCTTCTTCTTCCGTGAGATAGCCCCCTTGGGAAAGCTCTTTCAACCAGTTTTCTATTCCTGTCCATTCCTGCAGCTTTCTGTCAGTCTTTGTTTGGTTATTCCATCCATTTTCCTGCCAGATCCGCTCATATGGCAAATGTTCCATGGCCAGATGATATAAGGTACCCTTTCCGGCACCAGACAGCTCCTTTTCTCCTGCCAGAAAAACAGGACGAGGGATTTCTTCTATCTCTGCCTCTGCATTTTCCTTTTTTAATTCACAGGCCGAAGAGAAAGCCTTATCTATATTCACATCTTCCCAAAGGTTCTCCTCATTTGCCTTTTCCATCCGGGCTATTTCCAGACGCTTTAACTCAGATACCGAAATCTTTACCGGAATCTCTTTTTCCTTCGTATAAGGATATTGAAATTCTATCTGCCTGCGAATCTGCTCTTCCATTTCTTCATTATAGCATACATTTGTATTCCAATTTTTTAGCATCTCATACCGAGCCATGTCCGCCGCCATTTCTCCAGCTTCTGCATCAATGAGTCCTTCCTGATTCAATATCTCTACTTCAAAATACGACGCTCCGCCAGCACTGTATACCACCGGCATAATCCAATCCAGATACGTACTTACAGAAGTTAAATCTGACAGAGAATGGATTCCATTTTTTCTTTGCCATTTCTCCAGCTTCTTTTCCAGTCCCCGGACAGAGCCGGTTAATATCAGCAACTCCTTGGCTCTGGTTAATGCCACATAAAGAATACGGATTTCCTCTGCCAATGTATTGAGACGAATACGGTTTGCCATGAATTTTTTAATCAAGGTTGGCTGCTTTACACGCATATCCAAATCAAAAAATTCTGCCCCCACACCATAATCCGGGTCAATAATGGTACTCTTATGAGTATCCTGCATATTAAATTGTTTTCCTAATCCGGCAAGAAATACCACAGGAAACTCCAAGCCCTTACTTTTATGAATACTCATAATTCGCACTGTATTCATATTTTCATTAATAAGAGACGCCTCTCCAAAATCAATATTTGATTTATGAAGACTTTCAATATAACGGATAAATGCAAAGATTCCATTATGACCTTTTCCTGCAAATTCCACCGCCTGCTGCAAAAGAATATCTAGATTTGCTGCTCTTTTCTCTCCTGCCGGCATAGCCTGCATAATATGATAATATCCTGTCTCCCGATAAATCAGACGAAGCAGCTCATATACGGAACGAATCTGGGATAGCTCCTGATAACCTTTTAACATATCCCAAAAATCGGACAGTTTTTGATATAATATCTTTTCTTCTTCCTCATTACTATTTTTTTTCTCTTCTGAAGATAAATATTCCACAATGCCATCCTGATAATTCAATGCTCTTGGCATAGCTGCAATCCTTGCCAATTCATCATCTGTAAGCCCCGCCAGACAAGAACGCAGCACCGATGCCATAGGAATATCCTGTCTTGGATTATCAATAATCCGCAGCATATTTAATATAATTTCTACCTCCATGGTAGAAAAATATCCGGTCTTGGTTTCCGAATAGGCAGGAATCCCCATATCTGTTAATATTTCAATAAAATCCTCTACCCAAGTTCCCGGACTCCGAAGCAAAATCACAATATCTTTATATTCCAAGGGATGGTATCCGCTTTTTCCTTTTACCCAAAGAGGCTTCTCCCCCTGCACCAGTTCCCGTATTTTATTTCCAATGGCGGCTGCCTCAAGGGCAACTTTATTAATCCCCTCATCTTCCACCACTTCTTTATCTAGAAGCAGGACCTGACTTCGCTGTGCTATTCTTTCCTCACAGAAACCAAAATCCGCTCCCGGCACCAGACTTGCCGCCTGGTCATAGATGATTCCTCCCAGACATTCCTGCATCAACTGTCGGAATAGGAAGTTTGCCGATTCCAGCACCATTTCCCGGCTTCGGAAATTCTGATGCAAATCAATTCGCTGATAAGGTCCTTTCCCTACGGTATAGGAATTATATTTTTCATTAAACAGCTCTGGTCTGGCAAGACGAAACTGATATATACTCTGCTTCACATCCCCTACCATAAACAGATACGGCGCCTGCTGCGGTGCCCTGCTGATACTGGTAAGGATTAGCTCTTGAATGAAATTACTATCCTGATACTCATCCGTAAGGATTTCCTCATAATACTCCTGAAGCTCCTTTGCTGTGGCACTAGGCTGCACCTCTCCCTGAGAGCGGTCAATTAATATATTTAGTGCAAAATGCTCCATATCATTAAAGTCCAGAATCCCTTCCTCTCTTTTCCGTTCAGAAAAGGCTTCCATAAATTCTATGGTAACATCAATTAATTCTCTGATTACCGGCTCCATAGCCTGCATGTCTGCCAGCATATTTTCCGGACTCTGGAAGAAATAATTTTTCTGCAGCTGTACTACTCCATTCTTAAAGTAGCTCTCCCTTAATGCTTTTACTTCTTCCTTTTTTTCCTGACTGGCTAATGTTTTTTTCGTAGATAATCTGGCAGGATTTACTTTAGAAAAGGCTTCGGCATATTCTGTATAGGTCTTTGCCTGAGACAGCATCTGTAGCTGCTCTATATCGGAAGAAACCGCATCCAGATAGGTTTCTGGCCCATCCTCTCCCAGACAAATATTCCTTGCCTGCTTTGCCAGCTCCAGATACCCCTTTATCATTTCCTCAATATATCCGGTCAGCTCCATCATCCATTTACAATGATTTAATTCCTCTATGGTCTGACACTGGTATGCCTCTACTGTTCCCTCTAGCCAATCTTTAGGCCATGGATAACTCATAGCAATGCGGTTCGTATGAAGAATTAATTCTTCAATGGCACTGTCGGTACGCCCTGGAGAAAATACGTCAACAAACTTGAAAAAGGCTGCCTCCCCTTTTTCATACCGCCCTTCGATTACTTCCTTTAATACATCTGTCATCATCAGGGATATTTCCGTCTCATCTGCTACACGGAATACCGGGTCCAAATCAATGACATGAAAGTAATTCCGGATAATATTTTGGCAAAAGCTATCTATCGTAGTAATCTGTGCATTGTGCAATAAAGATAACTGTTTTTGCAAATGCTCATCCTTGGGATTGTCCAATAGCCGTTTCTCTAAAGCAGCTCCAATACGGGTACGCATTTCTCCTGCCGCTGCTTTGGTAAAGGTTACCACCAGAAGCCGGTCAATGTCCACAGGCTTTATAGGGTCTGTTACTTCCTGAATAATACGTTCCACTAATACCGCTGTCTTTCCTGAACCAGCGGCTGCGGAAACTAAAATATTCCGTTCTCTCAAATCAATAACCAGCTGCTGGTCTGATGTCCACTGCGTT
Source organism: uncultured Jutongia sp. (assembly GCA_964511525.1). Taxonomy (GTDB): domain Bacteria; phylum Bacillota; class Clostridia; order Lachnospirales; family Lachnospiraceae; genus Jutongia. The sequence continues at coordinate 2,790 of CAZEFX010000003.1, read as the reverse complement.
TCTGCCATATCCCCATATCCCCTTCTGCTTTATTTTGTCCGTTCAAAAATTCACCACATATAGTATATCTTTTCCAGTGGGGAAAATCAACAAAAGGTCTTTGGTTTCCTCTTTTGGAAAACCAAAGACCTTTCTAAATTTTATGCTATTACAGCTACTAATATTATTTTTTTAAAAATCGCACTTACTTTCTTTTATCATCTCTATTTATGGTCTTCCTCCTGGACCACCAGCACCTGGACCTCCTGGATTCCATCCGCCTGTACTGCTGGAACCGGTAGTAACACTTACAGAGCTAAAAGTAAACTCACCATCCTGCGTAAGATTCTCTAAATCTGTTCCATACCATACAGTATATGTACTTTCTAATGTCAATGTCTCACAAGACATAACTACAGACTGAAAGTTCTTGGTTGGACACGCAGTCATTACTACATTATTATCTGCATCCTTGAGAACTACATAAGTTCCTCCCGGCTGGCTACTGGACAATCTTACATTTACGGTAGGCTGAGAAGAACCGCTGGTTGGAGCATCGTCCATTCCCACTGCTCCGGCAGCAATCAGTGTTCCCCCTGAAATCTCACATACGCAATTATTGTCGCCATAATCTAATGCGCCATTTCCACCATTGGTTGGTCCATTCACCGTAATGGTACCGCCCATAAAGAAAATATTTCCGTTGGAATCAATTCCATCACCTTCACAGGTTACAGTAATAACTCCACCCTGTATAATAATCTGATAATTGGTACTAGAAGACTGCTCTCCCTTGCCAAAGGAATCTCCAGAGCTAGTGGAATCATTTCCGCCACCAGCATTCATTCCATCATCCTCCGCAAAAATGGTAACAGTACCTCCATAAATGGAAATATCTGCTGCCTCAATACCTTCATAGGATTCGCTTACAGTGATGCTTCCTGCATTAATTAACAAGCCCATATTGGCATGAATACCATCATCCGCAGAAGCCAAATCCAATGTGCCGCCATTTATCTGAATATAACCATCACAATGCATAGTGTCATCTGCACAAGAACCACTGGTTTCTGTGGTATCCGCAGTAATAGTTCCTGCTGTTTCTGCAACCTCTATAGTAGTTCCTGCTTTAATTGCCTTATAGCTTCCATCTGCTGTAGATTTTGCTGCATTCTTAGTATTTGCTTCTAATGTAGTAGGATTTAATCCCAAGGTACGATATGCACTAATGGCATCTCCATTAGCAGAAACAATTTTGTAGGTTCCGCCATCCAAATCCATGTTTCCTAATTCTGCGTAAGATGCTTCCCCTGCAATATCATCTGCATCTAACGTTGTCTTTAAAGCATCTCCATCTGCATAAACATTCAAAGCCGCATTCTTAACAAATAACTCTGTTTTTCCAGTGATTCCATTATGTCCGGTTGGATTTTCTTCCAAACCACTTACATTTATGGCAGCATCCAAAATCTTTAAAGACTCTGTGGCCTTAATACCATTTCCATTTTCAGAAACAATGTTCAAGGTACCTGTACCATTGATAGTTAATGGAGTCTTCTTACAAACAATTCCACCAGTATATGTGGTAGAAGTTGCGTCATCTTTATCGATTCCTGTGGCTCCAGTATCTGTCAGAGTATTTACTGTTCCTTCTTTTACTGTAATGATTGCCCGCTGGGTGTCTTTCTTAATGGTAATCAGTCCTGTATCCGAATCTGGTTCTGTATTATTGGAAGAAGTAAGATTTACTCCGTCCAAAATAATATGTACAAGCCCCTCTGTCTCAGGATCAACTTCAATCAATCCATCACTGGCAGTTTCTGTACTTTCTGTTTTAAGCACATAGGTTCCCGGTGCAATAATAGTCAATTTATTCTTCTTACTAATAGTATAATTTGCTGTCTCGGTCTTGGTTCCTGAAGCTTCGGATGGAATGGTAACTTCTATCGAAGCTTCCCCTGCCTCTACAGCAGCATCTGTTTCATCATATTCGCCCGCAGCAGGCTCTACATAATCTGCTGCCGCATCGTCACCACCATACTGACTCTCACCTGGAGTTTGCTCTGGCTCCGCTGGTGGTGCCGGTGGCGTTGGCTCCTGAGATGGCTGCTGGGATGGTGCTGGCTCCGTTGATGCTGGAGTGTTCGTAGCAACCCCACCCGCTGTAGTTGTAGCTGATGGTGTAGTCGTTGTTGCCGGATTCTCTCCTGCGCTCTCATTTATTACATAAAGATACTCATTATAATTACTGCCCTGTTTCTTTCCATTTAAATTTGAAATCTTCTGTGCTGCCTTTGCCACATACAGCTTCAAAGTAGTAGTTTCAGAAATAGTAAAGGTCTTGGACTTCTTTTGCTTAATCTTTTTTGCAGCCTTAAACTTTGCACCTGTGGTGTAATATACCACATAGCCTTTTTTCGCTTTTACCTTTGGCTGTACTGAGCCTTCATACTGGCCTGCATTTACACTTATGGTATATCCTACTGGCTTCTTTACAGTTACTTTGATTTTCTTTTTCTGCTTTCCAGAAGTAATGGTGATTACGGCGTTTCCCTTTTTCTTTGCCTGAATTACACCTTCTGCTGTTACTGCTGCCACCTTCTTTTTACTAGAAGTAAATTTCAATTTGGCACTTTTCTGGTTGGTTTTAATGGCAAAGGTACTTCCTACTGCCATTACCTTTTTGCTTGTGCAGTTTTTCAACTGAATTTTTTTTGCAGATGCATTTACCGGCATCAGGGTAAATATCATTGCAAAAGTAATCAGCCAGGCTAAAACTTTTTTCTTTCTGTTCATAACATCCTCCATTCC
>CAZEFX010000002.1:39024-61869 GCA_964511525.1 uncultured Jutongia sp. | reverse complement strand
TCTTAGGATACAATCACTACGCAGATGATGTAGTAGAGTACTTCGTACAGAAGTCTATTGCAAATGGTATTGATATTATCCGTATTTTTGACTGTCTGAACGATATCCGTAACCTTGAGACAGCTGTTAAGGCTGCCAACAAAGAGGGTGGACATGCTCAGATTGCTCTTTCCTATACTTTAGGTGATGCTTACACCTTAGATTACTGGAAGGATATGGCAAAGAAAATCGAAGACTTAGGTGCAAAATCTCTTTGTATTAAGGATATGGCAGGTCTTTTAGTTCCAGCAAAGGCTACTGAGCTGGTTACTGCATTAAAAGAGTCTGTTGATATTGAAATCGACCTTCATACTCATTACACCTCTGGTGTAGCTGCTATGACTTATATGAAGGCAGTTGAAGCTGGTTGTGATATTATTGATACTGCAATGTCACCATTCTCTATGGGAACCAGCCAGCCAGCTACTGAAGTTATGGTGGAAGCATTTAAGGACACTCCTTATGACACTGGTCTTGACCAGACAAAGCTTGCTGAAATCGCTGAGTACTTCCGTCCAATGCGTGAGGAAGCTCTGGAAAGCGGCTTAATGAATACAAAGGTACTTGGTGTTAACATTAAGACCTTAATGTATCAGGTTCCAGGTGGAATGTTAAGTAACCTTGTTTCCCAGTTAAAGGAAATGGGACAGGAAGATAAGTATCAGGAAGTATTGGAAGAAGTACCTAGAGTACGTAAAGACTTTGGTGAACCACCTTTGGTTACTCCTTCTTCCCAGATTGTTGGTACACAGGCTGTACTTAACGTAGTATCTGGTGAAAGATATAAGATGGTTACAAAAGAGTCTAAGAAGCTGTTATCTGGTGAGTTCGGACAGACTGTTAAGCCTTTCGACAAGGAAGTTCAGAAGAAGTGTATTGGTGATGTGAAGCCAATCACCTGCCGTCCAGCAGATAAGATTAAGCCTCAGTTAGAAGCCTTAGAAAAGGAAATGGCTCAGTACAAGCAGCAGGATGAGGACGTGCTTTCTTATGCATTGTTCCCACAGGTTGCAATGGATTTCTTCAAGTATCGTGAAGCGCAGCAGCAGAAGGTTGACGCTGCAGCAGCAGATAAAGAGAACAAAGCTTATCCAGTATAAGATATAAAATAGCATTTTGAAACAGAAGAGATTTTATCATAATGAAATCTCTTCTGTTTTTTTAGTTTTTGACACTATGAAAGTATTAGAATGTAAACTATAAAAAAACGGAAAACTTATATGATATTTTTGTGTTATAATTCTATTATATTTTTAATTTATACCAAGAAAGGATGAATTCTATGAACAAAATGCAAGGATATCCAAAAAAAGGAAAGCTTTATGTATCATTTTAACTTTTGTACTTATGATTGGATTATTTTCGCCATGTACAATATCCGCAGAAAATGTAGAAACAGTTCAAACGGCTGAAAGTACATACACTGCACCTGTATTGACAGTAGAAGAAGCATGTGCCGAGCTAACATGGAATCCAAATGGTAGTGGAAGATGGCTTGATAGAATGAATTTGCCGGACTATGCCATTAAATTCTATGAATTATTAGAACAAAATGCTACTGGTGATGGCTTTTTGGTCAATCCCATTCAGGATAAATATTTACTGACAAATCCTCTGACACATAAAACCTTTTATGGAATCAAAGTAGCAGAGACGGAATATTTTAAAAACGATGATGTGGACAAAGCAAAGATAAACGGGCAGATTCAAGAAATGATTTTAAATATATTTCATGCATTTAAAATGGAGCATCCAGAATGTTATTGGTTAAATAGTGGTTATACAAGTGCATTATTTGAATATACAGGAGAAACTGATGCACTTAGTAAAAGAAGTTATTGTTTGGTTTTGTATGATGAAAATAAGAATGTTGATATAAGAAAAGAAAATTATAGAGACACTTCTATTATCAAAGCCGAGATAGAAAAACGTGATAAATGTATTAACGAAATAATGGCTGGAGCTGCTTCCTACACCACAGAAGTAGAAAAAATAACATATTTTAACGACTGGCTGACCTATCACAATTCTTATAATAGTATCGTAGGCGCAGATATTTCCAAAAGTTCTACAGTTTCCGAAGTGTGCCATGAGTGTATTTCAGCCTTAATGGGAAGTTCTGGCGAAACCGGTCCTGTCTGCGAAGGGTATGCAAAGGCATTCAAGGTACTTTGCAATCAAGCCGGAATAGATTGTATTCTTTCATCAGGATGGGCAAAGGGCGAAGGTCATATGTGGAATATGGTAAAGCTAAATAGTATTTGGTATGGCGTAGATGTTACTTGGAATGATCCAATTTCTAGCAAATCAAATGCAGAACACCATAAATGGCTTTTAGCAGGAGCAACTACAAAAGCAAATGGAATGACATTTGCAGGTTCCCGCAACACCTGCCCAACAGATCCATTTTTTATTAATGAACCTAAGATTTCAGAAACAGAATATAGCACCGAGTTATTAACTTCCAAAAATATCTTTCATCCAGAAGATGTTACCGTAAATACGGAAGATAAAAATACGGATAACGATAATGTTTTAGATAATACCATCAAAGACAGTGGTTTACTCTATAAGATAAAAAAAACTGCTACAGATGACACCCCGGGAACGGTAAGTCTAATAGGAGCAGTATCTAAAACAAAGAAAAGGGTAAATTGTCCAAATAAGATATCTGCTTTCGATCACTGGGTAACTGTAGGGGAAAATAGCGAGGAACAAAGAGACTATGATTATCTTGTAACTGCAATTGAATCCAAGGCATTTTTAGACAATAAAAAACTACAAACTGTTCGTATTGGAAAGAACGTGGAAAGCATTGGAAAAAATGCATTTTATGGTTGTAAGAAACTCAAGAAAATCACCATTAAGACGGCATTATTGACCCAAAATTCTGTTGGAGCTAAAGCATTTAAAGGAATTCATAAAAAGGCAGTAGTAAAGGTTCCAAAGAAAAAGAAGAGAATTTATCAAAGGTTGTTGAAAAACAAAGGATTGAAGGTAAAGCAGATTAAGTAATGCATAAATCAATGTGTTTTCTATTCTTGTGCATACTTCACATAATTGCTTTTCCTAAATCACTACTTTGCACAAAATTACGAAATACTAAAAAAGTACATTTCTATATTTTGTAAGAAAATATCCGAAAATTCCTTTCTTTTTTTCGTTGATTCTTTCCATTGTCCTCAGCGAACGAAGGTGTTACTATGATTATACATGGGGAAGCTGCTTGCCAAAAAGGAAGGAGCACAATGAAAAAACTAAAGAAAGATGTGGTGTTGAAGGAGTTTTGGAGAGATAATTCCCGGTTTGCTTCGTTATTCAATGGTTTCCTATTTGATGGGAGGGAGATTATAAAAGCAGAGAATCTAAGGGAGATGGATTCTGATGTATCAGGAGTGATATGGGATAAGGATTATGAAGAAAGCCTAAGCAGAGTCCGTGATGTTATAAAAAAAATGGCATATGGAATTGAATTTGTGATTTTGGGTATAGAAGCACAAGATAAAATCCATTATGCAATGCCGTTAAGAGTTATGATTTATGATGCATTAGGCTACTTAAAAGAATATCAACAGTTATCAAACCAGTACAAGAACCATCCTAAACAATTGAAATCATCGGAGGAATTTCTATCCAAACTGAAAAAGGGAGATAAACTCCATCCCATCATTTCAATTGTGATTTATTACGGAGAAGAGGAATGGGATGGACCGCTCTCTTTAGCGGACATGGTAGAAGAGGTAACAGAGGAATTTCGTGAAGTTTTTGCAGATTATACCATGAATCTTTTACAGATACGCAACAGCGGAAGGTATCAGTTTGCTAATAAAGATGTACAAACAGTTTTTGAGATTTCCAGAGAAATACAGGGCGGAGAATTCCAAAAAGTAAAACAGAAGTATGTTGATGTGGATATTTCCTCTGAATTACTTCGCGTCATAGGAGTCATGGTAAATTCAAAGGATATCATTAAGCAGGCTGAAAATGGTCAGGAGGTACAAAATATGTGCAAGTCGTTAGAATTATTAAAGGAAGATAGCAGACAATTGGGAATTAGTCAAGGAATTGACATGGGTATAACCAAAGGTATTATTAATAGCATTTTACTACTCTTAAATTGTGGTCAGGATATTCATAATGCAATTGCTGATTGTGCAGTTCAGTTTGAAATGTCAGAAAAAGAAGTATGGAATGTTTGGAATTCAAAATAACATAATACTTTCTATGTCAACTGGAAACGAAAGAAAATAGAAAAGAGGGAATATACTTCAAAAAAGTATCATGCCCTCTTTTTCCTATTGCTTTTAAATAAAATGATAAATAATCGCAGCTACCACAATACCTAAAATACTTCCCAAAGTAATCTTAATAGACAGCCCAAAGGTAAGAACTAGAATCCCTAAATCTAAGGTTAAAGGCTTGGTTAAGCCAAACTTCTGCCCATAACTCATCCAAGATAGGAAATCCACTCCTGCGGTAGCCTGAGCGATAAAACTACCAATCACAATACCTGCCAGCACCAATAAAAATAATGCCCAGCTATTCTTTCCAGCACCTCGTGCCATATATGTACGCCTCCTTTGTCGAATAAGCAAAAAAATGCTCAAAAATAATCTTGTTTTATTATATCGGAAGTACATATGTTCGTCAAGTTTTTAAGATTTCTTAAAAACCCTGATTGAAAGCTTGTATCTGTCTGTTTTTTGGTGTATGATTTCATAAGTCAAAATATTTATGAGGCATTTCTTTCATAAAGCAATATGGAAATCTCGCCTCAGAAAGGGTGTTAATGTGAGTAAAAAAAGAAGAAAAAAGAAAGTCTGGCCAAAGGTATTATGGGGAATGAGTCTGGCATTAAGTATCTTTGCCGGCTTCTGGATTGCCAGAACACAGATTGTCTTCAGTTCCATTAATCAGGATACTGACAATGTTTTAAAGGAAATGGAACTTCCAAAAGGCGACTACAAAAGTGATAAAAAGATTGTAAATATACTAATCGTAGGAAATGACTACCGTAAAGAAACCAACTATACGGCTGCCGGTCTTCCGGATGTTATGATGATTGCTACATTAGATAAGAAACATAAAACCTTAAAATTGACCTCTCTGCTCCGTGATCAGGTAGTACAAATACCAGAGCATGGTGAGAATCGGTTAAACTACACCTATAGCTGTTCAGAAGCTGGTATTGATGTTTTATATCAAACTATTGCAGCAAATTATAATATTAAACTGGATGGCTACGTAGAACTTGGTTTTGATGCTGTTAGGGAAACCATTGATAAGGTTGGGGGGATTCAAGTAGAATTAACCGAATCTGAGGCAAATTATTTGAATTCCACCAATTACATCAGGCCTAAGAAATACCGTAATGTGAAGCCTGGTATGAACACTCTCAATGGTGCGCAGGCATTGGGTTATAGCCGTATTCGCAAAACCGTCTATACTCCAACCGGTCTGACAGATGACTATGGACGTACCTGGCGTCAAAGGAATGTAGTAAATGCAGTATTTAATCAAGTAAAAGGAATGAGTTTAAATGAGTTACTGGATATAACACAGGAAATGCTTGGAAAATATGTGAAAACAGACCTTTCTTCCGCTGATATTGCAGGCTACGCTACAGATGTGGTTATGATGGGAAGTACGGAGATTTATCAGCTTCAGATTCCTATGGAAGGGTATTATACAAATAACCCATCTTATGGAGCTTTAGGAGATGTATTGGTTCCAGATATTGAATCCAATAAAGAAGCATTATACCAATTCCTTTTTGAATATAAGGGCTCTAAAAACAAAGAATTTGTTTATGCTCCCGGAGGAGTTACAGCTACAACAGCCCCTGTTCAATAAGACTACAATAATTGCTATATTCTATAGGTTTTGTTTGTAGATAAAACGGTTGCATTAAACCTTAATATCATGTAAAATATTTTTTGTATTTGAGAAAAAATAAACTATAAAATTACAATAGAAAATAGTGAGGAATATACTATGTGGTGGAAAAAAGTAGTATTTGCCGCAGCTTTAATAGCAAGTGGTATTTTGGGCTTTTTGGCAGCAAAGGGACAGGTAGCATTAACAGATACTTTAGGTTACATTGAAAGAGATTATGATACCGCTCTTTCTCAGGTTGATTTAAAGGGAATTAAAGTAAATTCTGATAATGATATTGTCAATATTCTTTTAGTCGGTAATGATTATCGTGTGGAGAGTGAAGGCTACGATGTAGGCGGTTTAACAGACACTATGATGATTGCTACTTTGGATATGAAGCATAAAACCTTGAAATTAACTTCGTTAATGCGTGATATGTTAGTGGAAATTCCAGGGTATAGTAGTTCTAAGTTAAATTCTGCCTATTCTAAAGGTGGAATTGAGCTTTTATACCAGACTCTTGCCCAAAACTTTAATATTCAGCTAGATGGTTATGTAGAAGTCAGCTTTGATGCTTTTGTAAAGGTAGTAGATGAGGTTGGCGGAATCGAAGTAGAATTAACAGAATCCGAAGTAGAATACCTAAATAGTACCAACTATATTAAACCGAAAAAATATCGTACCTTAAAGGTCGGAAAAAATAAATTAAATGGAGCTCAGGCATTAGGTTATTGCCGTATCCGTAAGACTGTATTCACACCAACGGGTCTGACAGATGATTATGGACGTACCTGGCGTCAACGGAATACCATTTCTAAGATTTTTGATAAGGTTAAGACGTTACCTATGTCGAAATGGTTGGATATTTCTAAAAAAGTATTAAAGGGTTCTGTGAAAACAGACTTATCAAATAAAGCAATTATCAATTATATTAAAGATGTAGTAACCATGGGTGCTACAGAGATTCACCAGTTACAAATCCCTGTAGATGGTTATTTCCATGGTGGAAGCGTACCAGGAATCGGCTCCTGCCTTACCATTGAAACAGAACATCAAGCGGCTGCTTTAAATCAGTTTATATTTGATTATAATGGAAAGAGTGAAGAATTTGAGTACATTCCAGCCGGTTACGCACCAGCCACTACCACAGAATAATTACTGAATATAGCATATGGAAAGCAGAGGATAGTATATGAAATTTACAATGCGTTGCAAGCGATATGTTTGCATGTCTTTAATTGTAATATTGATGCTATCAGGAATATGTCTGATTGAAAAACAGACATATTCTTCTTTTTCATGTGAAGATTTTCAGAATTCTTCTATATATATTACTAGCGTTAGTACACTCACCAGTCAGGACATGTGTACTAATGAGGTAATTGGAATCCAAAGTGATAGTAGTAAGGTTACCCGAAATGCTTCCCGTTCAGAGAAGAAGGAAAATCGGGTACATACTATAATAGTTTCTATTCTGGCTGTTCCGCTAGAAATTTCACAACATTTTCTAAAATCTTACGACGGATATAACCAAACTATATCACAGACATTATCTGTGATTATTTGTTATATTTATAATCAAGGAGCTTCCAAAGGTTGAAAATAATCCATACATAAGCCTGGATTCATAACTGTTATGTATAAAACCGCCTTGCTTGACAGGGTTTCTTTTGGTACATCAATTTATGAATTCACAGAACAAATTACAAAATTTAGTAGACATCTTTTGACAGATGTTTATTTATGGAGGGATTATTTATGTCAACAACAACAATTATTTTAATTATAGTAGGTGTTTTAGCTTTAGGTCTTTGTGCATGGAGCTGGTATTTTGAGAATGGCGGTAAGGATGACGAACAGACACAGGACACCGAAAATAAATAGGAAATAGAAAAATAATTTAACTTTGGAGGAATGTAAAATGAATATATTAATGTGGATTGTAATTGTAATTGGTTGTCTGCTGGGCTTAGTATCCAGCTTGTATATTGTAGTTTCTATGATTGCTATGATTGGCTACAAAATCTATCGTAAATGCAAATACAATATGTCCTTGTATGACTAATCACAGCAATTAGAAATTACAGCAAACTAAAAAATAACCTAAAAAAACACAATGCCATTGCACATTTTGTGCAATGGCTATTTTTTAACCTAAAAGCCAGTGTTGAAAGAGTTTTTGCAGACAATCACTATATTTTGCTTTTTCTATGGATTCTGCTGCAAGAATAGGAATTTCTGATAATGTCTGATCTTTCATTTTGTAAGTTACCCTGCCGATTTGATCCCCTTCTTTCAGTGGTGCTTTTAAATCTTTTTTATATTCAATGGTGCGCTGAATTTCCTCCGAAGACTGTCCTTTGCAAAGTGTATAAGAAAAGTTCTTATGAATTCTTGGTGTAATTGTATTCTTTTTGCCGCCTTTTACAGCTATCTCCTCTAATTCTAATTCGCTTGTTTTTTCGGAATAGGCAGTACAATTGGCAAAACCATAATCTAAAAGAGCCGCTGCCTGAGTAAACCGGATTTTATGATCCGGTGCTGCCATAACCACCGCAGTCAAACTGACACCATTTCGGGTAGCAGTAGCAGACAGACAGTATTTTGCTTTCGATGTGGAACCAGTTTTTAATCCTGTGATACCATCATAGGTACGAATTAATTTATTGGTATTGGTTAGTCCAAACTGAGATTCTCCTTTTTTCGTGATATGGGTTATTTCATCCATCCATACCGTAGAATAATTACTGATTTCAGGATAGCTGTTTAATAAAGTGGCTGACATAAGGGCAACATCATAAGCGCTGCTATAATGTCCACTTTCAATATCATCATCCAGACCATTACAATTTTTAAACTTTGTATGCTTCATACCAAGCTCTTTTGCCTTCTGATTCATCATTTCAACAAAAGCCGATTCTGAACCTGCAATTTTTTCTGCCATGGCAACCGCAGCATCATTGGCACTGGCAATACTGATACATTTAATCATGGTATCTACGGTCTGGGTTTCTCCCGGTTCTAAAAACACCTGGGAGCCACCCATAGAAGACGCATATTCACTAACAGATACCTGATCCGTTAATTGAAGTTTCCCTTCCTCTATGGCATCAAAAATTAACAAAAGCGTCATTATTTTGGTAATGCTGGCAGGAATCAGCTCGGTATCCTTTTCTTTTTCATATAGAATCTGACCACTGGTATTTTCAATTAGAACCGCTGCTTTAGCCGTAATATCCAAAGAGTTAACCGCCTGTTCTTTTGTTTCTTCAGCAGTAGCTTCATTTTCAAAATGAAGAATTATTCTATTTCCTTTTGCCGTAACTGAATATGTATTTCCTAAAGCTACAAGGCATAGTAAAACGCAGCAAAGAAACACTGACAGAAATTTTGATTTCATAATACGACCTCAAATTCTTAAGGGATTATTAGTATATATGCGATTTTTTTTGAAAAATAACAAAAAATTCAGAATAATTCTTCCTTTTCCTACAAAACCTGCCGAATTTAATGGGAAAAATAGACATTAACTCATTTTTTGTGTATACTAATGAATTGTTAGCGGAAAAAATAAAAGAAAACACAAGAAGTCTTTCGTTTTCACATAAAGAAAAGGAGTGTATTACAGGAAATGACAAGTAAAGAAAGAGCGGAATTAAAATCCCAGGCAATGAAATTAGATAGTATTTTTCAAATCGGAAAATCCAGTTTAACACCACAATTTACTCAGGCAATAAAGGATGCACTGGCAGCAAGAGAATTGATTAAAATTTCTGTATTAAAAAACTGTGCAGATGATCCAAAGGAGCTGGCTGAAATCATTGCAGAAAGAACGGGAGCACAGGTGGTTCAAGTAATTGGTAAGAAAATTGTATTATACAAATTAAATCCGGAGAAAGAGAAGAAAAGACAGCAAAAAGAGAAACAGGCAAAGGCTGCTAAGTCTCCTGTAAAAGACGGAAAAAAAGCAGTAAATAAGGGAAGGAAATAGACATGGGGAAAGCAATTGGTATTTTAGGCGGTACCTTTAATCCCATTCATAATGCACATCTTGCTATGGCAGAGTCGGCGTTAAAACAGGCGGAATTAGACGAAATCTGGTTTATGCCATCAAAAAATCCACCTCACAAATCCAATGGCGAGATTGTGGCACAGGAACATCGAAGCAAAATGATTCAACTTGCAATTGGTTCCAATCCATATTTCATTTTTTCTGATTATGAATTGCAAAGAGATGGAATAACTTATACAGCAGAAACCTTAAAAAAGCTGAAAAAAGACTATCCTCAATATATATTTCATTTTATTATGGGAGGGGATTCTTTTTTTCATCTGGAGGAATGGTATCACCCGGAGGAAATTATATCTAATTGCAAAATACTTGCTATTTCCAGAGATGGCGCGACAACAGAACAAATGCAGCACCACAAGGAATATTTAAATGAGAAATATCAGGGAAACATTCAAATTATAAAAATGGAAACAATGGATATTAGTTCTACGAAAATCCGTCAGGAAATCCAGAAGGGAAACGATACCAGCTATGTTCCTAAAAAAGTGTTAGAATATATTCAAAATCATCAATTATATCAACATCCTATATCATAAAAATGGAAGCGAGGTACGATATGTTACAGCAGGAAGAATTACAAGAAATTCAAAAGAAATTAAAAAAGCATATCACAGAAAAACGCTATCTTCATACCCGTGGAGTCCAGTATACTGCAGTAATGCTAGCTATGCGGTATGAAGCCGATTTGCAAAAGGCGGCACTGGCAGGGCTATTACATGATTGTGCCAAATGCTTGGACGATAATAAAATGATAAAGGAATGTAAAAAATACAAGGTAAACTGTACAGAAACAGAGAAAAAACTACCATATCTTCTTCATGCAAAATTAGGTGCATGCTATGCTAAAGAAAAATATGGTATTCAGGATGCGGAAGTATTATCTGCCATTCGTTATCATACTACAGGCCGGGCAGAGATGTCATTGCTGGAAAAAATCGTTTTTACAGCGGATTATATTGAACCCCACCGCAAAATGCTGAAACAGCTTCCAGCTATTCGTAAAATGGCATTTATTGATTTAGACAAAGCAGTTTATATGATTTTAAATTCTACTCTCAATTATCTAAAAGAGGGAGAGCAAAAGAAGGATAAAAAGAAAGAGATTGATGAACATACCCTTCAGGCGTATGAGTATTATAAAGCAAAAGTAGAAGATTAAGAAAGGAATGGTAAATTACTATGACAGATTCAAAGAAAATGGCACAGGCAGCCTATGAAGCATTAGATGAGAAAAAAGGAGAAGATATTAAAATTCTGGAGATTAGTGGAATTTCTGTTTTGGCTGATTATTTTATTATTGCTAGCGGAAGTAACTCTTCTCAGATTCAGGCACTGGTAGACAATGTAGATGAAAAGCTGCATAAACTGGGCTGTGCCATGAAACGTTTGGAAGGAAACAGAGATAGCAGCTGGATTTTAATGGATTATGGCGATTTAGTTGTTCACATTTTTGACAGAGAGGATCGTCTTTTCTACGATTTAGAAAGAATCTGGTCTGATGGTAAAACCGTGTCTATCGATGAACTAAAATAAACAGAACATCCGTTTGACAAAAAAAAGAGGATATGCTATCCTAAGAAAGAACACAAGTTTGTTAGTTACATTTAGAAGGAGTCGATAGATATGTCAAAAGGAAAGATTTCCGCAAAGCAGTTAGAGATACTGGAATATATCAAATCTCAGATTATTGAAAAGGGGTATCCACCAGCAGTTCGGGAGATATGTGAGGCAGTGCATTTGAAATCCACTTCTTCTGTACATTCTCATTTAGAAACTTTAGAGAAAAACGGATACATCCGCAGAGATCCAACCAAACCAAGAGCCATTGAAATCGTAGACGACGAGTTCAATTTAACACGTCGGGAGATTATTAATGTTCCATTGATTGGTAATGTTGCCGCTGGTGAGCCAATTTTTGCGGAGCAGAATATTGAAGGCTATTTTCCTATTTTACCGGAAGACCTGCCAAGCGGTGGAGAAGCTTTTATGCTAAAGGTTCGTGGCGAAAGTATGATTAATGTTGGTATTTATGATGGAGATCAAATTATTGTACGCAAGCAGGAGACTGCCAATAATGGCGATTTAGTAGTGGCATTAGTAGAAGATTCCGCAACAGTTAAGACCTTCTATAAGGAAGATGGTCATTTCCGTCTTCAGCCAGAAAATGACTCCATGGATCCAATTATCGTAGACCATGTAGAAATCCTAGGCAAAGTAGCCGGATTATATCGTAGGTATCACTAAAAACTAACTTTCAGAGCTTTAATATTCTTGTATTGAATAGAAAGTCTCTGAAAGTTTTTTTATGGAATAGAAAAATGCTCAAAACATAGTGGTGAACCAACAAGAATTGCGAAGCAATTCTTGCAAGGGCAAAACGCTGGTTTTGCCCTTTTTTATAGAATAAAGCTAGGAACTCAGAAAGGAAGAAATATATATGAAAGAAAAAAATATACGTTTAGAACAGCAAATGAGCTTTATCAAAGAAATAGACGGATTAAAGAAAATAGGCCGCCAAACCTATTTAAAAGATGCTTCCAGAAAGGAAAATGATGCAGAACACTCCTGGCACCTTGCTATGATGGCTTTAATTCTTCAGGAATATGCAAACAAAGAAATTGATGTACTTCGTGTGATAACAATGGTATTATTTCACGATGTAGTTGAATTAGATGCTGGAGATACCTATGCCTATGATGAAGCAGGAAACGCCAGTAAGCGGGAGAGAGAGCTTGCCGCAGCAGAACGGATATTTCACCTGCTCCCAGAAGATCAGGCGGTTTATTTTCGCAATATATGGGATGAATTTGAAGAACGCCAAACAATAGAAGCCCAATTTGCTCATACCTTAGATAATATTCAGCCTATGATGTTAAATGACGCTTCTGGGGCAAAAGCATGGAAGGAACACCATGTTCGGTTATCTCAGATATTAAAACGGAATGAACAAACTGCCGAAGGTTCTCAGGAAATTTGGAATTATGCAAAAGAAGCATTTATCCGTCCTAATTTAGAGAATGCATCTATCGAAAAGGATACAGATCTTTTCTAATTTAAATTTTAGAACTTTTGTTCGGAAACCTGTTGACAAACATCTGTTCGTGTGCTATCTTATTTACAGAACAGATGTTTGTTAGTTTTCGATTGGAGGTTCTATTATGAAAAATCGTTATTTTACAATAAAGTGTACGATTATTGCATTTTTATTAGGAGTCTGCATTATGGGAGTTGGCGGGAAAGTATTTTCTGCACCACAGACACAGGCTGCAAATATTCGTGAAAAGCGGGTAGTATCTGTTATGGTAGAAGAGAATGATACTATCTGGACTATTGCTCAGGAATACTACACAGAAGAATGTGGCTCTATGAAAGAGTATGTTTCCGAAATCAAATCCTGCAACTCTTTAAAAAGCAATACCATTTACGCAGGATATCCCATTATTATTCCAGTCTGGGTATCAGAAGAAGAAGCGAAGCTACTTCAGGCTGAATTATAATACTTTATTCCAACCAGGGATTCCCCCATTAATAATAGCATGAAAAATTCTGTCCTTTGCACCAGGATGCTCACGATTAATAGACTGTAAAAGATTTTTTGCATATTCTCTTTTCGTGTAGCCGTCCGCAGGGCATGGATTTTTCTGCACTGGTAACGCATATTTATTGCGAAAGCCAATGACATCCTTTTCGTCCAGATAAAGCAGCGGACGAATCACTGTCAAATCCATTTTATCCAAATAAGTTTTTGGTGGAAATACATAGAAATGACCTTCAAATAAAAGGGATAGAAGAGCAGTTTCAATGAAATCATCTTTATGATGACCTAATGCGGTTTTATTACAATCAAGCTCTTTTGCCTTTTTATTGAAGGCTCCTTTTCTTAGCTTAGCACAAAGGGAACAAGGATTTTTTTCTTTTCGTTCTTCAAAGATAATTTTACCAATCTCTGTCTCAACCATATGAAATGGAACCTTCAAACTTTCACATAGCGCTTGGATTTCCTTTGGATTAATGGCTGGTTCCAGACCTAGATTCACAAAAATCCCTTCTAATTCAAACTTTTCGGGATAAAATCGACGTAAATTTGCCAAAGCATATAGCAAGGTCAAACTATCTTTTCCACCAGAAATTCCTATTGCAATTCGGTCACCAGATTTTATCAGCTCATAATCATCTACTGCTTTTCTCGTTAGACTAAGAATCTGTTGAAGCTTCATATTTATTACCTTTCTTTCTGCGCTGATTTTTTGCACATATTTTTTTACTTTTCTTTATAATTTTGCCTTGATTTTGCAACATTTATCTTGTAGTATTCTATAATAGTAGTAAACCTACAACATTTTATTCGTATAGACAATACAGATAGGAGAAGGGATAAATGAAGCAACCAATGAAACAAAATCGTCGTCATTCTTTATTTACATTTATTTGTATAACGACTCTATTTTTATGTACCATACTAGTTCCACAAAAAGCCATGGCTCAAAAAGTCACTTTTCAGGTAACCATAGACGGAGTCGTGGAAGAGTTTTCTACTCAAGGACCTAAGGTCTCTATCGATGGTAACACAATTTCACCAAAAAGCCTACCCTCTGTAAAAATAAATAAAATCTGGATGGTTTCCTTAGAAGAAGTTTTTGTAAATGGATTAGGCTGTACCTATTCCTATAACGCAAAAACGGGAAAAATCATCCTTACAAATCCAAATACAGGTGATGTTATAAAACTAGCTCTTGGAAGCACAGAAGCCATTACAGATGATGAAGAAGAAATCTATACATTATCTAACCCTGTATTAGAAGCTAAAGATACACAAGAAAATCTCCTTGGAATTCTTGTTCCAGCTTCTGAATTAGCTGAAATAATCGGATATGACTGTTCTTATAAAAAAGCTTCCAATGAGCTTGTAATAAAAACGGTGGTTTTCTTTGATAAAGATGTTATTGTACCAAAGTACGATACCTCTATTTATTCCAATGTATTAACCACAGTAGTATTAAGTCAGAACATTTCTACCAAACGGGAGGAATTCCAATTGATTACTACGAATATTCTCTCAAAGGAAAACATCGTAGTAACAGAAGATGAACAGAATGGTATGATTTCCTATATTTTACTTAATACGTATAATGCCATAGGTTATTTTCATCAGAAGGATTTTTCTACCTCCTTTGTTAAAGAAGTAACCGTAGCCTCAGAAGCAAATAATACCATAGTTACAGTTAAATACAATAATCAATATAGTTATATGTCTTTATTAGAAGAGGAAGGCGTAATAGCAACCTTTTCCTCTGCAACCTATTCCATGAGAATAGGTATACCAGAAGGCATCACCTTTGATCAGATAAAAGATGTGGATCAATATCATAAAAAGAAATTTTATTTTGAAGTTCCTGGTGATTGGACAGAATATTACGAAAACAATCCGGTTCTCGCTACCCATAAGATGATTACCTCTTTAGAAACAAAGCTTAGTGCTGCCGGAAATACTAGAATCGTTGTGAAAACCAAAAAGCTTCAGGGCTACAAATTAACAGAAAAAAATGGATATTTCACAGTTCAAATTGATGATCCTAGAAAAATCTACGAAAATATTGTGGTTTTAGATGCCGGACATGGTGGTCATGATGATGGTGCATCCAATAAAGGAACCAAAGAAAAGGACCTAAATTACAAAATTATTTATAAGAAGGCAAAAAAATATTTTAATAGCCGAGAATCTAACGTAAAAGCATATTGGACAAGAACTACTGATACCTTCATTACTTTGTCTGATCGTGCAAAATTTGCCTCTAAGGTAGGTGCTGATTTATTTGTTAGTCTGCATATGAATAGTGCTTTTAGTTCTTCCGCAAACGGAATGGAAATTTATTATTCCAAAGAAAATAATAAATCAACCAACAGCGGATTAACAAGTAAAAAGCTGGCAAAGAAAATGTTAAAAACCCTAAAAAAGGATTTGAAGGAATCAAAAACAAGAGGTGTGAAAACCGCAAGGTTTTATGTTACTTACCGCAATACCGTACCTGCCATTTTAATTGAGCTTGGATTTTTATCCGGAAGCTCAGATTATTCAAAACTCACATCAGAAAGCTATCAGAATCAAGCTGCAGAGTCTATTTATAAGTGTATTTCTGAAGTTTTTAAACAATATCCAACGGATCGGGCAAGTTAAACAATACACAGACAACGTCAACTTGTCATGTTTTACAAGAATATAAAAAACGCTCCAGAGAGAAGATAGGAACTGTCTCTAAAAATTTGACTTTCAAATATCAGTTCGGTTACTCTTCCTTGGAGCGTCTTTTCTTTTATGTAATAAAAAATTATGTGAAAAGTAGTAGTTCTATCCTTTACGATGTAATGTTACTGCACTGGCAGCGCTGCGTTTTTTATCATCATCCATTGCTGCATAGTGCTTTCTGGTGGTATTTACGTCATTGTGACCTAAAACCTCAGCCACAAGGTAAATATCACCGGTTTCTTTATAAAGTGAAGTTCCATAGGTACTCCGAAGCTTATGAGGCGTAATATGCTTAAAAGTGGTAATCTGAGAGGTGAAATCCTTTACCAGATTTTCTACAGCCTGAACACTAATTCTGCGGCGTTGAATTGAGTAGAAGAGTGCATGCTCATGTCCTTGTGCAGGAATAATCTGGCTTCGCGCCTCTTCAATATAATTCAAAAGTGCATCCGCTACCTCCTGACCAAAATAAATATATTCTTCCTTACCACCTTTTCGAATAATACGTATCCGGTCATTACGGAAATCAACATCCTCCACATCCAGACCAACACATTCCGAAACACGGATGCCTGTTCCTAAAAATAAAGTAAAAATCGCAATATTCCGTAGTTTATTTTTTTCATAGTAAACCTTTTTCATTCCGGTAAGCTTTTCTCCACCATTTTCCACCAAATCAAGAAGTTCATTGACTTCGTCTGCATCTAAACGAATAATTTCCCTGCTATGTAATTTCGGCATATCCACAACAACCGTAGGATTATTCTTTAAAAGGCGTCTTTTTTGATAATAGGCATAAAAACTACGCAAAGATGCAAATTTTCGGTGAATGCCACGCTCATCATTGGTATATTCCTGACCTTCGTAGGTATAAAACTTCAAATATTCCAGATATTCTTCAATGTCAACCGGTTCTAACTGATCCAAATCCTGCAATTTAATTTCTTTAATATCCATATTCTTATAACAAGGATTTTGAGTGATTAAAAAACGAAAAAAGGTACGAATATCATATCCATAGCCAATTCTTGTCTTTGCGGTGGTCGTCGGCTCAATTCCACGAAAATAATCCCGGCAAAAGCCAGGCATAGTGGTTAATAATTCCCGAAGCTTTATTGTATTTTGATTGGTCGCGGTCTGATGATAGGTTTGTATATTGGAAGTTCCCATAATTACACAGCCTTTCTAAATAATTTATATGTTAATTATAATCTGAAAATAATTCTCAAACACATATCAAAAAAACAAATGCGAATACATGTCAAAGATGTCATAACAGATTATAGTATAACATTTCTAGAGTTTGAAAACAAATAGGATGTGAATAGTAAAATTCAAACAAATATAGAGAATAAAATACAGAGAAAAAGAAATAAAATAGTATCTTACACAGTAATATGGTATAATGCTTGCATATTGTTTTATAAAATAGGGAGACAAAGAACCATGAAGATAAAAAAGACTCGGATATATAACAAAAAAATCACAAGCATTTCTTTAATAAGCCTTTTAGCAGGATGCCTTGTATTTGGTATCAAATGTCAAAGCAATAGCATTCTTTACAAAGACAACCAAATTACAACTCAGCTAGAATTCACAAAAACTTCTACAATAGAATCCCCAGTAGCTCGTAATAATTTTTCCAAAAATGCACTAGATAACTCTACTAATAGCTATCGGGAATTTGAAGATTATGAAAATGGCGAGAGTGCCGGAATCATTCAATATACTCTTGAGGGTAAAGAACTTAGCCGATTCACTGATAAAAACGGAAATTGTATCTGGCATCTCCTCTATGTGGAGGAGGATGGCCTCATTCTGAAAAATGAAATACTCGAAAAAAAGTGTGAATTTTATTATCTTCCCTTAACAAAAACAGAACAGGGAGATGAAAAAATTGATATTACTCAAAAGAAATTACTTTTTTCTTGTGCTGCTACGAAACCTTATTATGATGATGACGACCAACAACCATTTGTAAATGAAAATTTCATTATTTGCTTCGACGGTAATGGAAGATATATCCGGTATAACCGTCAGACAGGAGAAAAATATACAGATTTCCCATTAGGAAAAATAGACACCAAAGGGATTAAGAATATCACAATAATCGGTGGGGTGGGAAATACACTTTTTACACTTGTTGAAAAACACACAAAAAACACACTATATCAACAAGAGTTATCTACCATGAAGTGGACAAAATTACTAAAAAAATCCTTTTGGAACTATGACTTCGAGAGAAGTATACATACAGATAATTCAACTGCAATTATAGCTATGACTGATAACACTGTTGTAAAAGAAGATATGCATAAATTTTACAAAATTACAGAAGGTGAATCCAACTGTCAACTTTTGCTTTCTGGCAAAAAAATCATTCAAAAACTATTAAAAGAAAAATTAATCCGTAAAAATGAAAAGGATTTATGTACTACAGATATTTTTTGGGTAGATAACGGAAGAGTTTATATCCAATGTCAAATCGGTACCATTCGTCGAAAAATATATCAATCACAACAAGCCATACTAAGTATTGGAATTGAAGATAAAGAACTTCACTACGAAAAAGACCTGACAGAATACATGTTAAGTTGTGGAGTTTATCGCTCTGCAAAATGGAAAGCCTATCGTTCCTTAAGTGATAAACGGTTTAACGATGGTAAATCAAGAACAAAACTGACTCATAGAATCAATGCTGCAAGCTGTTATGAAATTGAAAATGGAAAAGTATTATTTTTCTACGAAGCTTCCAAAAATAAAGTAAGAGCGAAAGTCTATAATTTGTCAGATAATAATACAGAAAAATTTAGCAAGAAAAACCATGTCTGGTGGTATTATGATTGGCATGAAATATTAACATACTCTGAATTACCATATAATGAATTATGTTATTATTCAATAAAACATAAAAAATGGATTTATGAAAAAAGGTGCATATCTATCAACGACAGGAAAACACATAAAATCAATGGTTCCATTTTTCAAGCCCAAAAAGCGAGTTATCCTTATCATAGTATAACCATGAAAAAGAATGGAAAAACAGATATTTTAGCTAATAAAACGGATAAAAGCTATATTACAGATGGAAACTACTTATATTATACAAAAATTGACTGGTATGATTCCGATACGGGGGATTCTGGCAACAATTTATATGAAATGAATATCCATACCAAAAAGAAACGGAAATTAATTGCTGGTTGTAATATGTATTTAATCAAAAAATGTAATTCTTATATATATTATAAAAAACCAGCTAGTGATGGAAAAATCCATCTATTTGTATATGATTTAAAAACACAGAAGCATAAACAAATCTCAAAAAATGTCACCAGATTTTCAACACAAAAAATTAACGGAAGAATCTGCTGTATTATTGAAGGGGAAACCACCTGGCAAGAAGAAGAAATGCTTAAACAACAATATGGTGAATATTATTCAAATTATTCCAAATATAAAATTCTTTCTTTTGCACTGGATGGTTCTAATCGTCAGGAACTAACAGACTGGGAATACAGTAAAACTACATACACCAAGGAATATTGGAATTCTCTTGGGAAATAATGTGTCAAAAAGGACAAATGATGCTATAAACGCAGCAAAAACCTCATTTGTCCTTTTAAATCTACATACTCTCTTTGAAAAACTGGAGTTTATCCAAGAGAGTTAAAACAGACAGATAACTACTCTATCTGCCATGCATAGAAATAATTCTTTCTAATTCCATCAATTCCGTACCTGTTAATTTCTGATTTGCAAGATACGAACTAAAGAAATTCCCCAAAGAGCCATTATACATTTGATCTAATAATGCCTTTGTTTCAATTTCCTGTACTTTACGTTTTGTAATATTTGCACGACAAATAAAACCAGGATCTTCTCTGGTTATTGCACCTTTGTCAATCAAACGTTTAATTACCGTATATGTCGTATTTTTTTCCCAGCCAATATATTCTTTAATGATTTTAGAAATATCTTTTGCAGCCAGAGCTTTATTAGACCAAAGAAGCTCCATTACATTTAATTCGCCTTCATGTAAACGTATCTCTTTCATTTTCCCTCCAATTTTCACATCAAACAATACATTCTATTGCAGTAATACAATTTCATCTTTTGTTTTTGCTTATTTCATATTCTTTTCTACAATAGTCAGTTACAAATAGCATCTCGAACATTTTCATTCTACTCCCCTAGAAACATTGCGTCAATGTGCATTTTATGAAAAGTTTTCTCGTTTTTTGATTCATTTTGCACAAAGTTTTTCATTTTATTAATCTGCCAGCAAATTCTACGAACGTAGATTCTATTTTTCGCACACAAATAAGACGTTACCAACACAATCTACATTTGTAGTTTGATAACGTCTTACGGTGTAGAACTTACTTTTTTTGTTATTTTAGAATATTTAATAAATTTACAAAATATTCTGGCAATGGCGCATCGAATTCCATATATTGCTTTGTAGTAGGATGGATAAATCCCAAGGTTTTAGCATGCAGTGTCTGTCCTGTCAAGCGAAACGGGGATTTTTCTGGGCCATATATGGAATCCCCTAAAATAGGGTGTCCGATACTGGACATATGTACACGTATTTGATGTGTACGTCCCGTTTCTAAATTACAGGATACATAGGTATATTTATTATTTAAGGAATCTATTACATGATAATGGGTAACTGCTTCTTTTCCATTTTTCACATTCATAGCCATTTTCTTTCGGTCAACAGGATGACGGCCAATACTGCCTTCTATGGTTCCATCTATTTCTTTTAAGTGATGTAATACGATGGCATGATAGGTTCTTGTAATGGAATGCTCTTTCAATTGTGCTGCAATAAACTGATGTGCCATATCATTTTTACACACTACAATTGCTCCTGTAGTATCCTGGTCTATCCGATGTACAATTCCTGGTCGAAGCACTCCATTGATTCCAGAAAGAGAATCCTTGCAATGATACAATAATGCATTTACAATTGTTCCAGAATAATGTCCAGGAGCCGGATGAACTACCATCTGTTTTGGTTTGTTAATAACAATAATGTCATTATCCTCATATAAAATATCTAATGGAATATTTTCCGGAAGAATTTCCAGTTCTTTTGGAGGGGCAATGGATAATAAAACACTATCTCCTGATATTAACTTATATCCTGATTTTGTTTTTTTCTGATTTACTAATACCCTCCCATCTTTAATATTTTTTTGTATAAATGCTCTGGACAGGTCTGGATGTTTTTCAGACAAAAATTTATCTAAGCGAATCCCTTCCTCCTGTTCCCCAGCCTGATATTCATAAACTTCCTCTTCCATCTTCTTTGCCTCGCAATCTAAAAAATGTTAAATCCTCTTCTGAATAATAACATCCAATTAATAAAGCAGCAACAATAGCAGCTATTACCACATAACAATCTGCAACATTAAAAATCGGAAAGTCAATTAATTTAAAATAAAGAAAATCTACTACAAAGCCCCGGAAGAAACGATCTATCATATTTCCTACTGCACCGGCAGCCAAAACCACACATAAAATTCGCAGATAACCAAACTTCTTTCCTTCTGGCAATTTTATAAATAACAAAATTAATCCGATTAAAATAATACTTGTCAATATTAATAAAAACACTCTCTGGTTCTGTAACATTCCAAATGCAGCGCCTCGGTTTTCTAAATACTGCAAAACAAAGACACCTTCCCAAAGAGGAAATTCTCCATGGGGCTTTAAGCTTGTTATTGCAAGCCATTTTGTCCATTGATCAAGTCCTAAAAGAACCAGAAAGGCTATCACACCGAGAATATATTTCTTTTTGTTTTTCATAATCTCTGCTCCATTCTAAAAGAATCATTTCAATTTACTTTTTTTCATTGAATAGTTTATTTTTAATATACAACTATCCATTTCACAAAAATTGCCAAACCAAACAGAAAACCGTTTGACTTGGCAATTTTTATTGAACATCGAAAGAATCAAATGTACATTTCCTTCGTAATTTATTTATTAGTTCGCATCAAAAAAGGTAAATGGAGTATCATTACTTTCAGATGACTGTGCTGGTGTTTCACCAATACCAAATCCATCTCCCTCTCCTGTTCCAGCTCCTGCTGTTCCAAAGGAAGCATCTGCTGAGAACAAAGAAGCAGCAGATGGTTCTTCTGGAGTTTCCTCTACTCCTGTATCACCTGTTATTCCAAAGGAAAAGTCTGCTGTTGCTGCACTTTCAAAATTAACACTTTCTGTGGCTGGTGCAGAATAGGAATCAAATGTAGGTGCTTCTGTCATCGGTGTAAATGCTGGTTCCTCTACAGGAGCTTCCACAACTGGTTCTGTTACACTTTGAAATACTGGCATCTCCATTGTTGATGCAGGCTCTGCTTCAAATGTAGGTGCTTCTGTCATCGGTGCAAATACTGGCTCTTCTGCTACTGGCTCAACAACTGGAGGAGTATCTGCCGCTAACTGATATGCTGCCATATTATTTGGTATCTCTGTTACTACAGGTGCTGTCTCTACCTCAGCTGGTGGAGTATCTGCTGCTAGCTGATATGCAGCCATGCTATTTGGCATCTCTGTTGCTGCCACAGCTTCTTCCGTTGTTACCGGTACTTGCTCC
>CAZEFX010000002.1:18081-38924 GCA_964511525.1 uncultured Jutongia sp. | reverse complement strand
ATTTCAACTGGAGGAGTATCTGCTGCTAACTGATATGCAGCCATGCTATTTGGCACCTCTGTTGCTGCCACAGCTTCTTCCATTGCTACCGGTACTTGCTCCATTTCAACTGGAGGAGTATCTGCTGCTAACTGATATGCAGCCATGCTATTTGGCATCTCTGTTGCTGCCACAGCTTCTTCCGCAGCGATAGGAGCTGCCTGCATTTCAGCTGGAGGAGTATCTGCTGCTAGCTTGTATGCTGCCATTGCAGTCGGAAATTCTATTGTTGATGGTGTTTCCTCTACTGGTGCTACTTCTGGTTCTGCCGAGAATACTGGCATTTCTACAACAGACGCTGGCTCTGGCTGTACAGCCACTGTTTCTTCTGCCATCGCTGGTTCTGCCGAGAAATCTGGAGTTTCAAAAACCGGAGTCTCTGCCACAGGAGGAATCACAGCCTGAAAACTTGGCTCTTCCTCTACTACTGGAACCGGTGTACTTTCCACAACAGGAGGAATCACAGCCTGGAAGTTTGGCATTTCCTCTACTGGTGCTGCTTCTGCTACCGGCACTTCAACAACTGGAGTTTTCATCACTGGTGGAATCACAGCCTGAAAACTTGGCTCATCCTCTGGAATCTCCATTGTTGTAGGAACATCCTGTGCTACAGCCTCGCTCTGCGCAACTGGAGCACTTTCAGCTTCTGTAGCTGCTGGCATCTGTTCTGCTACTTCTTCTGCTACAGCTTCCAAACTCTCTGAAACCTCTTCTACAATTTCTTCTTCCTCGACAATACCATCACTAACAGTAACATCTATGGTCTCAGTAGAAGCAATCATCTCATTTACACGTTCCAGAATAGCAGATTTCTTCTCTGAAACTACCTCTTTCTGCAATTCAAGACTTTCATCTGATACACTAATCTCAAATTCTGAACCATTCAATGCCTCTAACTGACTAGTTACTAGAGCCTTAAACTGTTTTTTATAATCCTCATAGCTATTTACAAGCTTCTGAATGGCATCAGAAACATCACTTAACTGACTATTGGTCTCCTTTAACAACTCATCTGTTACGGTCTTTGTCTCAATCAATAAAGAATGAGCAAAAGCCTTGGAATCTTCTAATGTAGCTGCTGCACGTTCCTGAGCATCCTTCAGAATATTTTCAGATCTTTTTTCTGCGGTACTAACCATTTCATCTGATTTCTGCTGAGACTCTGACAAAAGAGAATCTGCCTTTTGCTGCGCATCAGAAAGAATCGCATCCGCTTTTTCTTTTGTCTCCTTTTCTACAAGAGCAGCCTGATTTCTTGAAGCCTCTAACGTCTCTGAAGCGGTCTTTTCAGCCAGTACCAACGTCTTCTGAAGAGTCCCCTCCATCTGTTTATAATACTGAAGACCTTCACTTAACGCCGTGATTTTCTCTTTCAAATCACGATTCTCTTTATACATCTTCTCATAATCAACCTGAACTTTTTCAATAAAATCGTCCGTCTCTTTTTTGTTGTAGCCACCCATAGTGGACTTTAAGCCATGATTTTGAATGTCAATCGGTGTAAGCATATTTTTTCCTCCCTCGCATTTTATTATCCTAAAAGAATAGAACAAATTGTCTGTAAATACGTTAAAACCAACAATAGAATATAAGGACTTAAATCAAATTTCAAAGTATGTAGAATGGAATGTCGTAATATATATTGCATCGGAACCCAAATGGGTAACATCAAAGTTACAATAAACTCTATTAAATATTTACCAAATGGTAACATTATCAAAATGGAACGAAACAGATATAATAACACAATAATGTCTAGAACCATAAAGAATAACTGCATGCAATATATCATTGATTCCAACATACTTAAAACTCCTTATTCAGAGCTGGTATATTAAATTCGTCTGCCTGTGAAAGTTCCAGATAATCTCCGGACACATCTACATTTTCCGGTGAGAAAATGAAAATATAACGAGAAATCTGGTGCATCTTTCCAGAAATAGAGAAAACACATCCTGAAATAAAATCCATAATTCTCTGTGCTTCCATAATATCAATACCTTCTAGAATCACTACTACAGCATGTCCCTGCATTAACATCTCACAGGCATCCTGAGAATCTCCGAAATTATTCGGACGGATAACACAAATCTCTGAACCACGGGATGTTGTATGAATAGGAACTACCTTGTTAGAAGCAGTACGGAAAGATGTTCTCTTTGGCATAGGTGCAACCTCAGGTTCGCGGTAATCATCTTCCTCTTCTCGCTGATAAGAATGCTGTCTGGCAGCCTTTCTCTCCTCCTTGGCATGACGCTTCTTCTCTCTCTGTTCGAGACGCTCCACTTCTATAGGATCTAATTCTTCCTCTTCATCAAATCCTTCATAATCATCGTCATCAAACTCCTCATTTAATTTTAATGCGTCTAACATTTTTCCAATAAAGTTTGCCATTAAATTACCTCCCTGATGTTCTATACATCAATCTTATTTCACGTAGTTTCTTTCTCCAAAAATACCAGTACCAACACGGACATGGGTCGCCCCCTCTTCGATAGCAACCTCATAGTCACCAGTCATTCCCATAGAAAGAACACTCATATCAACATTATCAATGTTTTTGTCCATAATGTCAACTGACAATTGCTTCAATTGACGAAAAATATGCCGATTTTCTTCTGAATTTTCCACATAAGGGGCAATTGTCATCAATCCTTTGATATGAAGATGGGACAATTTTGAAATATTTTGAACTAATTCCATGGTATCTTCTACCTTTAATCCAAATTTAGATGCTTCCTGAGCTACATTAACCTCAATCAGAATATCCGTTTCCAAATCCCTCTTCACACATTCTTTCTCAATAGCTTCTGCCAAATGAAGAGAATCTACAGAATGAATCAAACAGGTTCGTCCTAAAATATATTTTATTTTGTTCGTTTGAAGATGTCCAATAAAATGCCAGGAAAGATCCTTTGGCAAAATCTCATACTTTTCTTTCAATTCCTGTGCTTTGTTTTCACCAAATTCCCGTTTTCCATAAGCAATTGCTTCCTCAATAAGCTCCACAGGCTTCGTCTTACTGACAGCAATCAAGGTCACATCTTCCTCTCTTCTGCCAGACCGTTGACATGCCTGACGAACCTTTTCCTCTACTATTGCTAAATTTTCCTTAACCATATATAGCCTCCATGCTCTTCTTTAACTATTAATAAATAATATCATTTTCACCAATCAATTCTGGATTTAGAATAATATGATCATATGCAGATAACCCATTTGGCGTATCCTTTCTAATAATGCAATATTCTGAATTTTTGTAAGTCCGTTCAATGCATTTAAACTCACAATAGCCTTTATTGCAACAATATACCCCTTCCAATTCTATTGTTTCCGTAAGGTTAATCACTTCGCTTCCGGCATTATTCTTTGCAATCGCTGTTCCTTTCGGAAATTGTGAAGCAGATATATAGCAAACATCTGTATTGTTTCCTTCTTCGGAATACATTTCATCCCCATGAATGACATTTACTGCCTTCTGCTGGTAAACAACCTGTCCATCTTTATCCGTTGTCATGAGAACCACACATTCTTCTCCTTCTTGATTTACACCTACATAATCCTTAGGAATTGGATAAAATTCTTTTTTTAGTATAGAAGAAAGAGGAATCTTAAGCCCTGCATTATCATTCATTTCTATCTCAATATCCAGATAACGGTTGTTTAGATATTGAATCATGTATCTGTTTAAATCCAGCTTTGCATAATATCCACCATCCATGGTAAAGGTTGTAATCTGTGGAGAGATTTTTGTATGAATTTTCTTTAAAGATACCACTACTTTATCTTCCTGCTGGATATTTTTAAACTGCTCTTTATTTAACGGTGCAATAATTGACCAATTTTCACTGGAAACCAGCTTGTACACCGGTGTTCCTTCTTCTACCGACTCCCTTTGGCGAAGCTGGATCAAATTGTCTGTGGTATTTTCAAAGCTTTCTTTGGTAATACTATTCAAATCCAGATCCTCCATACCGTCAGAGGTATAGGAAATGATTCCACTTTCCTTAGACCTTACCAGCTTAAAATCTTCGCTTTTTCCAGTTTCTTCCAAAATCTGAGTAAGACTATTCATCAGGTTAGCATTTGCTAATTCTGATATGGTATTTTCCATATTATATTTAAAATTATATGTTTCTTCAAAGTGTGAAGAGCTATAGGCATCCTGAAAAGCAGATATATCACTACGAATATCTTCCGTATTCTGAGCAGTAAGCTCAACCTCTTCTTCCAGAGAAGCGGTAAGCTGGTTTGCAATCTGACCACTGGCATCCACAGAATAAACCGGTGTCTTCACACCAATCTTTGCACCTTCTCCCACATAATAATTAACATAACCGGACTGGGTACTGGTAATCAGCTTTTCATCCCTGAGAATGATTCCACGAACCGTATTATCATCGGCAATTTTCTTTTCTGTTACTTCATAAATAGACAAGTGTTCTTTTGTAAGGGATTGTACTAAAAGAAAAATTACATAAAAAGAAAACAGCAGCAAAATAATACCAGTCATCACTGGTTTTTTTCGTTTCATTTTGACTACTTTTCGTTTCGTACTCTTGGCTGCCATCCTGTTCCTCCTCTAAACACTCTCTAACCTTATTATTATATTCATTTTTCTTGATTTTTGCAAGGGATTCCCCTATGGTTTCCTTTTCTGTTTTTCATAAAAAAATGCATAGAAAATGTACAACAGGAAATAATGAAGGTGTACACAAAAAGAGATAAGGAGGAATTACAATGAAGACATTTGACTATATTGTTCTCATACTGGTAATTGTGGGAGCGGTAAACTGGGGATTAATTGGTTTTCTTCAGTTCGATCTGGTAAGAGTGCTTTTTGGTGATATGAGTATGATTTCCAGAATCGTATATGCTTTAGTAGGTCTTGGTGGTTTATATGCAATCAGTTATTTTGGACGGATTCGCTCTACCATATAAAAGACATACCAGGCATAGCATTTTTTGCTATATAGGGCAAGCTTTCCTATATGAAAAAAGAGAGGCATTAACCTCTCTTTACATAACCTAATAAATGATTCATCTGAGAATATAGGGAAGTAGATGAATCTGCCTTTAATACCACAGAAATATAATGATTATACTGGTCATCCTGAGAATATAAAATCAAACAAGAGCCTGCTTTCATTGTAGTTCCTGTCTTTCCACCGATAACCGTCAGACCCTCCGGTGTTTCTACTAAATCCGTCAGATAGCGGTCAGTGGTATCAAAGGAAAGTTCATGAATCTCTCCCTGAGCATCCGTCCAGGATGCAGTATATTCCGGTAACTGAATAATCTCACTGAACAGCTCATATTTTAATAATTCATGAAAAATCAGGTATAAATCATAGGCAGTAGTATACTGCTTATCATCATGTAAACCATGGGGATTCACAAAATTTGTGCCACTGGCACCAAGCTCTTTCATCTCCTGATTCATCATTTCTGCAAAAGCACTGACAGAGCCAGCCATATGTTCTGCAATAGCAATTCCTGCATCATTTCCAGAATAAATTAACAAACAATGCAATAAATCTCTTAAGGAAATCTGATCTCCTTCTTGAAATCCACATAGCTTTGCTCCGTATTCTGTAATATGAGATGCTTCATAGCTGATGGTAACAATATCATCTAAATTTCCTTGTTTTAAAACTAATAAAGCGGTAACTATTTTAGTAATACTCGCTGGAAATCTTTTATCATGTACATTCTGTGCAAACAGCATCTCCTGAGTGGTATCATTTACCAGAAGAATGGATGGAGCGGTTAAGGCTGCATCTGTTGCTGAGTTAAAATTCTTCGGTATCACACAGACATCCTGAGATAAATATTCCTGCTGATACACCTGTGTGTCCTGTCCACCAGATATATCAGCAGGCATCGAAAGCTGGGTATCCAGTAATGCATTTGACTTAACTCCACAGCCAGTCAGCAGTATGCTTAAGCACAAGAACAAAGAACACACACGTTTTATGGATTTATTTTTTTTCCACATATTATTCCTCATCTTTTTTCAGAATCTCACGCCACTCTAAATCACCATGATCCAAAGCTTTGATTAATAATTCCGCTGTAGCTAAGTTAGTAGCAACCGGAATATTATACGAGTCACAAAGATGTATTACATTGTATACATCCGGTTCGTGGGACTTTGGAGACAGTGGATCTCTTAAAAAAATCACCATATCCACCTGATTATGTTCAATCTGGGAAGCTAATTGCTGCTCTCCTCCCAAATGACCTGCAAGATATTTGTGTACTGTAAGATTCGTAACCTCTTCTATTAATCTACCAGTGGTTCCGGTAGCATAAATTTCATGTTTACTTAAAATACCGCGATACGCAATGGTAAAATTCTGCATTAAGATCTTTTTTGCGTCATGTGCGATTAACCCTATATTCATTTTGTTCACCCCTTAATATATTTTGTTTATTATATACGAATTTTCATCGGAACGCAAACCATAACCCAAGCACTCCCCTTTGTTCCTTCAAAAAATCCCTTATAAACTAAAGTCTATGTCGATATCCTTATCTGCTTCGGAATAAGCTGTACGCATGGTAAATCCACCTTTTTTTGACTTCGCCGGCTGGATACCTATATTGAGAACCAGACCAATTCCTATCATAGCAGACATCATAGAACTCAGTCCCTTACTTAAAAATGGTAAAGGTAGTCCTGTGTTTGGAAACAAAAAGGTTGCTACACAGATATTACTAAAAACCTGAAACATAAACATAGCAGACACCCCAACTGCTATCATCATACCTAAAAAGTCCTGTGCCTTTCTAGCAACCATAAAACACTTGAAAATTACAATTCCAAAAAGAAATAGCACCAAACAACAACCAAGGAAGCCAAATTCCTCACCGATGATACTCCATACAAAATCACTTTCTCTAATTGCAACACTATTATATGCTCTGGAACTTCCAGCCTTTGCACCGTCCTTTAGAAATTTTCCATATAATCCACCTTCTGCGATGGCCGCTATGGAAGAATTCTGCTGTCGGTTTAAATCTACTAAGGTAATATCTGTAGAATCTGGATGTTTCCATGCATTAATTCGGTCATACTGATATCCATGTAATAAAAAATTCCCCGGCTGCTGTACGTACCAAAAAACCACAAGTCCAATGGGCAGTCCTACCGCAATTACAGGTGCCAGTATCCGATAAGAAACTCCAGCCACAAAAACCATAATTACCATAACAAAAGCCACAACCAGACTAGACGACAAATCTGGCTGAGACATAATAGCACCTGCTGGAAACACGGTTAATACAGCCGCTAATACCAAGGTACTAAAACGGTCTAACTGCTTTTGCATTTTTACAAAAAAAACAGCCATGGTAAGAATAAATATAATCTTCATCAGCTCAGTAGGCTGTAGAGAAAAGCCCCCCAGACTAATCCATCGATAAGCCCCGGTATCAAAATCTGTACCTAAAGGAGTATGGGTACTTAAGGTCAGTGCAACGCCAAATACATAAAACACACCAACAAAGCGACAGATAAAATGATAATCTAATACTGTCAGCACTACCACAATACATAATCCTAAAGCCAGACCAATAAGCTGACTACGCATATAATCAGCTCCACTTTCTTCGCCTCCTGCCAGTTTCATCACAAAAGCACTGAGGAAACATAAGATCATTACCACAATAACTAAAGAATAATTAAAATTTCTCCAATCATACTGTTTTAATCGATTTAACATGAAACTACTTCCTTTTTACAATCCACTCTGCTACTGCAGGGAGGATCTTCTAAAATTTCTAGAGTCCTTAATCGGAATATTGGCATAAACCACATTGACTGGATTCTTATCATCCTCTGTTTGGGTTACCTTAATATCCAATCCTTCTACGTCAATCTCTACATATTTTGAAATCACCTGAATGATTTCATTTTTCATTTGTTCCATTATCTCCGGAGAGCAAACGGCTCTATCCGAGGTAATAGCAACTTTTAAGCGATTTTTTGCATTCTGACTGCTACTTTCGCTGCTTTTAAAAAAGTTTGAAAAGAAACTCATACCTGACCTCCATCTTATTATCTAAATTAAAAACGTACATTCTCTTATTTCTTGAAAATAGATGCAATTTTCTGGAAAATACCCTTATTTGCTTCAAAATCCATAAAATCAACATCTTCTCCTACAACACGCTTACAAATATTCATGTAAGCAGTTCCTGCCATACAATCAGAACCTACTAATGGCTCACCATTGTTTGCAGAAATAACGATATGCTCATCATCTGGAACAACACCAATCAAGTCAACAGCAAGAATTTCTACAACGTCCTCACTAGACATCATGTCTCCACTCTTTACCATATCAATGCGAAGTCTGTTAACAATCAAATGGGTCTTCTCAATTTCATTTGCCTCTAACAAACCAATAATACGGTCTGCATCTCTTACTGCGGAAACCTCAGGCGTTGTTACAACTAAGGCGCGATCCGCACCTGCAATGGCATTTTTAAATCCCTGTTCAATTCCAGCAGGACAATCCATTAATATGTAATCAAACTCTTCTCTTAATTCATCTGCCAGCTTCTTCATCTGCTCTGGTGTAACTGCAGTTTTATCCTTTGTCTGAGCAGATGGCAGCAAATAAAGATTTGGATAACGCTTATCCTTAATTAAAGCCTGCTTAATGCGGCAGTTATTTTCTACTACATCTACCAGATTGTAGACAATGCGGTTTTCCAATCCCATAATAACATCAAGATTACGAAGTCCTATATCTGTATCAATTAATACAACTTTCTTTCCCATCATTGCTAGTCCGGTACCAACATTAGCTGTTGTAGTGGTCTTACCTACTCCACCCTTTCCGGATGTGATTACGATAACTTCTCCCATGGTTTGAGTCCTCCTAAATTCAAATGATTAATCTATACTCTAAGAAGCTTTTACTTCCTATCGCCTTATTTAGCTGAGACGAATGTCTCCCATTACATCCTTGTCCAATGGCTCAATATAAATATTTCCACCATCCCAGAATGCAATTTTTGTTTCTTTCTTTTCTGGTTTTACCTTTTTCTGATGCCCCTTCTTTGGTACTTCATCCGGAGAGCGGGCAATACTGTCAGCTATCCGAATCTGCACAGGATTCATTTCTAAAGCAATGACAAAAGCATCTACATTTCCACCAGAGCCAGCATACACATTTCCTTTCAGAGAACCTAAAATAATAACATTCCCTTTAGAAATCACCTTTGCACCAGCATTTACATCTCCTAAGATAATAATACTGGTTTCCACATCCAGAACCTGACCAGAACGAAGATTTCCTTTAAAGAAAAATCCTGTACTATTTTCCTGACTCATTAACTGCTCTGGTGATGGCAGCTTTCTCTCAATGGCTTTTGCAAAGCCTGCCTCTGTGTCTGGATTCTCATCCAGAATACACATAATCTGCAGCTTACAGTTTTCATGTATAATATCTAAAATCTCTTCCTGTTCTTCCAGAGAAAGCTCCCTGCCCTGAAAAGCAATTGCCTTCTGGGCATCCCCCAGAAAATCTGAAGAAATCTTAAATTTCTCTGCAATATCTTTTTTTAATGATTCCCAGTCCTTCTTTTCGTCCAGTACTAAAATAATACCAGATTTTGTACCTTTAATCATTACTGTATCTTTCATAGGTCACCTCGTTTCTATCTCTATCCATTAATCCATGGCAGCATAATGATTTGCAGAAGTAGCCTTTCCTCCTGACACCTTCTTTTTATCACCAAAATAGTAACGATATACATCACTGGCTGTTTCTGCTGCATGGGCAGATGTATATCCATTAGGAATAACACAGGTTACAGAAATTTCAGGTTCTTCATATGGTGCATAGGAAACAAAATACGCATGGTTTGGATGAAGGGTATTCTGCTGGGCTGTACCAGTCTTTCCGGCAACAGTGGTTTTAATCCCCTTAAACATATGCTTAATACTGCTGCTTCCACCATTTACCACCAAATACACACCTCTATGCACTGCATCCCAGGTTGACTGGGAAATTGATACCTTATTCCGAACCTTAGCTGAATTATTCTTTATGGTTTTTCCTTTTACATTTTTTATTTTATCAACTAATGTCAAGTCATAGCAGGTTCCCTCATTAGCAATGGTAGTCATATACCTTGCCAGCTGTACTGGCGCATAGGCATGATCACCCTGGCCAATGGCAGAACGAACCGCATCTGTAGTAGAAAAATGTGGTGCCAGTTCTGACACTTCCACACCAGAGGTATCTGTCAAACCAAACATATCTGCATACTTTTCCAAACGCGACAAGGCTTTGCTGTGGTTTACATTTTCTCCAGAACCATCTCCCAGCATATAGCCAACATTGTAAAAGAAATAGTTACAGGAATGCTCTAAAGCTGTGGAAACATTTAAATTTCCATGAGAAGAAGAGCTCCAGCACTTTGGTGAAGGATATACCTTTGTAAAGACCACCTTATCATGAATGGTGGTTCCTGGAGAAATAATCCCCTCTTCCAAGCCTGCAATGGAAGAAAGCATTTTGAAGGTGGAACCCGGTGCAATCTCCTGCTGTGTCGGACGATTTAACAGTGGAGATGCTGTATTATCTGTTAGATAGGTATAAAAATACTCCGAATCCACTTTATTCGCCATCTTATTATTGTCATAGCTAGGGTACGTAACCATAGCCCTTACTTCTCCTGTGTTGACATCCGTTACTACAATGGAACCAGAACAAGGATCTAACCCCAACTCTCCCGGAGTGATTTGCAGATTTTTAATCTTCCGAATAATAAAACCATATGGAGATAACACTCCCTGAGCTAATTGGTTATATTCTGATTCATTATACTTAATACTTCCCTGGTCAAACAGAAGCAGACAACAATCTCTTCCTGATAATTCATAATTATAAATCATGTAGCTATAGATCATTTTTGCAAATGTATTATCATTTTCTAATAAATCTAAGCCATAGTCAACTAGTTTTTCGTAAATTTCCTGTGTACTATAAAAATCATTTCCGATATTTAACGCTTCTAAATCAATCCATTGTTCCGAAATTCCATACTGGAGATACCTGCTTAAACTAATATTTCCATTGACATAGCTCTGATATACAGAATCCTCTGTATCAACGGCATCCACTATAACAATTTCCTGTTCCTTTAGAACCGTATAAAAATAATCTAAAAACTCTTCCATATCGTCCGAAAGTGTTTTTGGTGTAGCTTTACTTTCTGTACCTAACAGCTTCTTCATACGACGAAGAATGATTTTCTTACGCTTTTTATACTTTCTATGGGTTTTCTTTTCCAAAGAAGAGGCATCGTCATCCGTAAAACGGCTGACATTTACCACATTATTTTGAAGCAATGCATTGTAAACATCATAGATTGGAACCTTAATATCCTTCGTAGAATGCCCACGGGTGCCTGCATACATACTATTATTGATATTTGAAATCAAGATTCCGGCAATATGCTCCTCCAGCAAATGATAACACTCCTCTTGAAGCTGGGCATCAATGGTAAGATATAGGTCATTGCCAGCAGTAGGCTCCTTATTTGTTGTTATATTTACAATACGGCTGGTAGCACCGTCAATGGTTAAGGTCTGGGTTCCCTTTGTTCCCCGCAGATACTCTTCATAGGTGCTTTCTAAACCAGAAATACCAATCTGATCATCTGTGGTATAGGTTGTTTCCGGGTCCTCCGTTTCTATCTGTTCTAATTTTTCAGCAGAAACAGAGCCTGTATATCCAAGCATATGAGCAAAATACTTACTCTTTTTGTACACCCGGATAGTATCCTGCTGAATATCCACTCCTGGCAATACGCTGCTATTTTCTTTGATTGCAGCTAATGTCACCTTATTAATATCCTTTGCTAAAACCAAGTCCTGAAATTTCGTATAGCGGTTAATAAACATAGCATATCGAATAGCAGTAATCTTTAATGCCATTTTCTTTTTATATTCCGTACTTACTGCAAATCCCGGACTATTGGAAAGTGTATCGTCCTGTAAAAAATCATATAATTCCTGTGCAGTGGTGTCTTTCTGCTCCTGAGTTAGTTCGTTAATAGTAGTTGAATATACCTCTGCAATAAAACGATATAAATTATTTCCTTCTATGGTATACTGCAGCTCTCCTTTTTTGTCATATTCCATATAAAACTCTACAGAAATCTCATTGCCATTTTTCTCAATTATTTGTATCAAATTGTAAATCATGGTATTTTTCTGCTCATTTTCCATTTTGGAATAAGTTACCGTATCGGAAAATATAATATTATATGCCAGCTTATTGTAGGCTAAAAGCTTTCCGTTACAATCATAAATATTACCACGGGTAGCCTTAATATATCTTTCCTTTGTGGTATTACTGGCACCTTTTTCCTTAATTGAATCATCATTTACAATCTGTAAATCAAACATACGATTTACTAAAACAGAAAAGAGAAGAACAAACACAACCGTTACAGGCATCAAACGGGAATTAAAAAATGTCTGCACATATTCCTTCAGCGTATCCCACATAGTTACTTCTCTCCTTTCTTTTTTTCTTTGCTACTTATCTTCCCTCTCTCTAAGAGGAATCTCTTGTTCTGGATTCAGTTTTTCTTCCAGCCATCGCATAAACCGATATATGACAATTCCTAAAATAACCGTATAAATTACTTCTGGAATAATAATCTTTCCTAAATAAAATGGAAAATCCAATCTACCCCGCAGTAGAAAGCGACAGATATAATATAATAATCCATAAGCAAAATCACTGGCTGCAATAGAAATGATTGGAATCAAAAAATCTTCCTTGAAATATAATTTTGTCGCCATTCCATTGATATAACCAATAAAGGCATAAATTAAAATATCAATTCCAATAATCTCACTAAACATGGTGTCCATAAACAATCCACCAATAACTCCGGAAAACATTCCTACAGTTCTTCCATACATTAAACCAGAAGCAGCCGTAATGATAATCGTCAGATTCGGTGTAATACCTGCAATCTGCCATTGCTGGAAAATTGTACTTTGCAACACAAAGCAGATAAGATTTAACAGAAAAATACTTATATATCGTTTCACTTAAGAATGTCCTCCAAATCTCCGGAATCCTTCACTTCCGTTATTACCAGTACCATATCCAGACCCGAAAAATCAGCAGCCGGTGTTAAATAACCGGACTGGGTCATATTGGAAGAATCTGTTTTTAAATCTCTCGCATAGCCAATGAGAATACCCGGTAAATACTTATTACTAATCTGGGAAGTAACGATCTCATAACCATCTTCTATCTCGGCATCTCCCGGGATTCCTGTTACTTCAATAATTCCCTTGTCCATTAATTTCAGGTTTCCTGTTACTACACAGTCATCGGAAGTTTTTAAAAAGGTACCATACACATTACTTTCATCATCAATAATCGAGCGAACTCTTGCATAGGATTTATTTACCTCTGTAATAATTCCCACCAGACCATCACCAGCCATAACATTCATATTTACAGCAAGACCATCATCCGAGCCTTTATTGATAACAAAGGTATTATACCAGTTTCCATCACTACTAATCACCTCTGCCGCAACCTTATCGTAATTAGAATACTGTTCATCTAAATCATATAATTCCCGTAGATTCTCCAGTTCATACTTCTCCTGCTGTAAAAGACGGTTCTGGGAAGACAATGTCTTTACTTCCTCTTTCAAGGAATTGTTTTCCTTTACCAGCTTATCCACGGAGGCAGCATAATCCATTTTATCCGCCACGATTAAACCAATTTTATTAATTCCATTCTGCATTGGTGTAATAATACTTCCAACCGCAGAACGCACTGGTGTCATCTTATCCTGAAACTTAAAGGAAATCAGAATAAGCCCTACGCAAATAATTGCAATTGCCATTAATATATATTTAGGGTCTATGGATATTTTTGTTCGTTTACGCATTTCCTTCTATCCTTCCATATTAGCCTTCCAAAGAATATGAATATTTTGAAGCAGTCTTTGGATTTTCTGCAAGATACCCCAGTCCAGTAATTACTGTTCTCTGGGCATGTTTTGTTGTGTTGACTTTATAACGGGTTTCATTGGCTACCAGCTGATCCATTCCCTTTAACCAGGAAGAGCCTCCGGTAAGATAAATCCCCCGCTCCTTAATTTCTGATGCAATTTCTGGGGGTGTTCTTTCCAGCATAGATTTAATGGCAGTGGAAATGGAATAAAACACTCCCTTTGCCAATGGAAAAATCTCTTCTGCAGATACTGTCACCTCTCCCGGCAGTCCTTTGACTACATTACGTCCAACTACAGATGCTGTGGCATCCACAGGAACTGCAGAAACCAAATCTTTCTTAATCTGCTCTGCACTTTTTCTTCCAATAACATAGTTGTATTCTTTACGAACATAATTAATAATCTGCTGGTCAAAGTAATTGCCTCCATAGGGCAGCAGCTTAGAAACTACAATACCACCTAAAGATAATACTGAAATTTCTGTAGTATCTGCTCCAATATTTACAATCATAATTCCTCTTGCCTGGTCAACATCCAGATTTAAACCAAGAGCATCTACAATGGGTTTATCAATCAAGGCAACCTTCCGTGGCTTACATTCTCCTTCTGAAATCACCTTAACAAAGGCTTTTTTATCTACCTCTCGAATATCAGAAGGCACTGCAATATAAAAATCTGCTCCCTTCAGCTTCCGGTTACCGGATACTTTATCAATCATAAAATTCCATAGTGCAACCATATCCTGCATCTGAGCAATAACTCCATTATGCATTGGAAAAGACACCTGGATACTTGGCGGCACTTTTTCAAACATTTCATATGCCTTATCACCAATTGCAATCGGGCGTTTCTCTTTATTCTTGCCAATTGTTGCCACAACATTACGCTCATTTAAAACAATTCCATCATTTTTTTTATATACTTTAATGGTACCAGTTCCAAAATCAATACCTAGGCTTTTATGTGCCATGTGGAAAACTCCCCTTCCATATGTAGTAAGACATATTTACATATATCCATTTTGTTTCAAACTGACAAACCGGTTGTCACCAATAATAATATGATCCAACAAAGGAATCCCTATGATTTCTCCTGCATCCAGCAAGCGCTTGGTCAGCAATAAATCTTCCTTACTAGGACTAGGATCTCCCGAGGGATGATTGTGCAGCAAAATAATATTTACTGCTTTATGCTTTAATGCATAGTAAAAAATTTCTCTGGGTGATGCAAAAGAAGCATTAAAAGAGCCATTGGATATAACCACATCTCTTACCAAAATATTTTTCCCATTTAAAACCAATAAGCGCACCTGTTCCGTTTCCAGCATACGCATCTGCTGCATATAATGGGCTGCCACCTCTTCCGGCTGATTGCAGTGCAGATTATCCGAATACATACTAGACTGTACCATACGACGGGAAAATTCCGCCATACATTTTAACTGAATCGCCTTCACCTTTCCAATGCCATGAATCTCCTGAAGCTGCTCCAGCGACACCTGAAACAATCCTCCCAGATTCTTACCAGGTAAAAAGCGAAGTACCCGTCTGGACAAATCCACAGCCCGTTCTCCAGGACTGCCTGTCCGAATAATTACGGACAAAAGCTCTGCATCTGACAAGCTGGATGCGCCATACATCATACATTTCTCATATGGCTGCTCACTTAATGGCAGTTCTTTCATACTGCTGTCTGCTTCTTCCCATGAATTCTTTTGTTTTTCCTGTGTTTTCATATAGCCTCCAATCCTTGGAAGCTTCCCCAATCCCAAAACGCATTACTGATAATGGTATCACAAAAGGGATTTTTTGTATAGAACCCAAATTGTTAAGAAATCATGTAAATTTCGTAAAAAAACTAGGCAATCTGCCTTACTTCGACAAAAAACAGATGGTTTTAGGGATTACTGGTTCCAGTTTTCTGGCAGAAGTCCTGCTTTGTCCATGTATTGTAAGGACATCATAATTCCAAATTTGGCATGATACCAGGTCAATCCCCCTTGGAAATACACTGCATAAGGAGGTTCAATAGGACCATCTGCACTTAATTCAATGGAGGAGCCTTGTACGAAGGCACCTGCCGCCATGATAACATCACTATGGTATCCCGGCATGGCATATGGTTCTGGGGCTACATGGCTGTCTACTGGAGCTGCCGCCTGTATTCCCTGACAGAAAGCAATAACACCTTCTGCAGAGCCAAGGGTTACTGCCTGAATAATATCATGTCTGGATTCGGTACTATTTGGAACAACATCAAAACCTAATTTTTCATAAATATTTGCTGCAAAGATAGCGCCTTTTAATGCTCCTGCGGTTACTGTTGGAGATAAGAAAAAGCCTTGGAAAAAGGACTGATTCAGTCCGAGTGTAGCACCAACTTCCTTTCCTAGTCCCGGTGCAGTCAGTCGATAAGCGCACTGGTCAATGTATTCTCTTTTTCCTACGATATATCCACCAATTGGAGCCAGTCCGCCCCCTGGATTTTTAATCAGAGAACCAACGCATAAATCCGCACCTACCTGAGTAGGCTCTTTAGTTTCTACAAACTCACCATAGCAATTATCTACCATACAAATCACTTCTGGCTTAATGGATTTGATAAAGGCAATGACTTCTCCAATGCGGTCTACTGACAAAGTTGGTCTGGTAGCGTAACCCTTAGAACGCTGAATCGTAACAAGCTTAGTTTTTTCGTTAATTGCATTTTTAATCCCCTCAAAATCAAACCCTCCATCTGGTAATAAATCCACCTGACGGTAGGAAATGCCATATTCCTTTAAGGAACCCGGCACATTATTTTCTTTGATACCTATCACACCTTCTAAGGTATCATAAGGCTTTCCTACTGGGGAAAGAAGCTCATCTCCCGGACGAAGATTGGCAGACAATGCCACTGTCAGCGCATGGGTTCCACAGGTTAGCTGTGGACGAACCAAGGCAGATTCTGCCTCAAATACGCTGGCATAGACTTCCTCTAAGGTATCTCTTCCAAAGTCATCATATCCATAGCCGGTAGATGCCTGAAAGCACTCTGCGCTTACTCTGTGCTTCTGCATCGCCTTTAAAACCTTCATCTGATTATATTCTGCCACTGCATCAATGGCTTCAAATCGTTCTTTTAAGCTTTTTTCAATGCCTGCACAGAATTCATATACCTTTTCATCCAGTCCGGCAGTCATATACTGTTGTTTTAAATCTAACATGGTTCTTTTCTCCTTTTATTTCTCTGAAATGTATTTTTCAACTTAACAACCTGATATAAAGGAATATTGGTTAAGCAATCAAAGGAATTTCAGGCTTTTTTATTCGATTAATTTGTCCCGAAATGTCTGTATCATTTTAGAATCTAAACATAACTATTATAACTATTTCCTCTTTTTTTTCAACATTTTTATGTATGACTTTTGCAAACATGCAGCATCCCACACACATGTTGACATTGTCTGTCATATATGCATAGAATATTCATATTGTTTATTATGGAGGTATCACATATGGTTTTATATTTTTCAGCAACAGGCAACACAGAGTTTATCGCAAAAGAACTTGCCAGCGAACTAAAGGATACATGTATCAATTTACTTGACAGAGTAAAAGAACAGGATTATAGCGTTCTTCACTCTGATAAACCTTTCATTATCTGTGCACCGGTTTATGTATGTGAAATGCCAAGATTTTTGAGTAAATATTTGAAAAAACAGACTTTTACCGGAAATAAAGATGTATATTTTATTTTTACCAGCGGAGGATATTGCGGTATTTCAGGACAGCTTGCCAAATCTATTTTCCGCAAGAAGAAAATGAATTATCGTGGGCATGCAGAATTTAAAATGCCCAGAAACTATGTTGCAAACGATTCTTATCCTATGTTAAGTACAGAAGAAATCAA
Source organism: uncultured Jutongia sp. (assembly GCA_964511525.1). Lineage (GTDB taxonomy): Bacteria > Bacillota > Clostridia > Lachnospirales > Lachnospiraceae > Jutongia. The sequence continues at coordinate 20,978 of CAZEFX010000002.1, read as the reverse complement.
AGATAGAATTTTACAATCCTATGAAAAAATTAATGCTGTAGCTGCGGACATCAAAAACGGAAATAAATTGAAGGCGAGACATATTTTCCTTTTTGAAACTATCATTACTCTTCCCTTCAATCCGGTCTGGTGTAAATTTAAGCTACTTTCAAAAGACTTTTATACTACAGAAAAATGTATCGGATGTGGTAAATGTGTCAAACTATGCCCGCTGAATAATATTGAATTAAAAGAAGGAAAGCCGGTTTGGAAGGATAGCTGTACCCACTGCATGGCTTGTATTGGCAATTGTCCCACACAGGCAATTGAATATGGAACCATTACACAGGACAAAGAACAATATAATTTCGGAAAATATAGCTATGTTGTGGATTCCTGGCTGACGAAAATGAATACTGATATTTAGCTATTTCTGTACCATTTCTTCAAAATCATCAAACCAACAACCAACACCAAAGGAAAAACAGCAGCCACAAGTAAACCTATTTTCAAATTGCTACCGGCCAATTCTGATATCCTCCCAACCAACGCAGGACTTACAGTGGCACCTAAATCACCAGCCAAAGCTAAAAACGCAAACAACGCAGTACCGCCTCTGGGACATTTCTGCGAAGCAATGCTGAGTGTCCCCGGCCACATGATGCCGACAGCCATACCGCAAAGCGCACAGCCTGCCAGACCCAATATTGGTATAGGAGACAATGAAGCCAGCAGATAACATACTGCACACATTGTACCGCACAGCAGCATAGCCTTTGTCAAATCCAGCTTTTGACTCATTTTGCCGTAGATTACACGGGTAATACCCATAAATACAGCAAACAGGCAAGGCCCTGCCAGATCACCGACAGTTTTTGAAACACCGAGAGCCGACTCTGTAAATGCGGATGCCCATTGTGCCATTGATGCCTCAGACGCACCGGAGCATATCATAAGCAGGATCATCAGCCAAAAAAGCGGTATACTGAGCAGCTTACGAATGGGCAAACTCTCACCCTCTTCAAGTAAACGTTGGATGGGGCAGGTCATAAAATTGAACGTATTCAGCAACGGAACCAGTGCCCAGATCAAAGTGAGTACTCTCCAGTTCTTTACACCAAATACTGCAAAAAAAAGCGTTGAACCCAAAATCACACCAACCGCACCCCAGCAGTAGAAAGAGTGCAGTAAGCTCATCATGCCATCCTTGTTTTTAAAAGGACATGCTTCCACAATCGGACTAACCAAAACTTCGATCAGACCGCTTCCCATAGCATAAAATACAACGGAAATCAAAATTCCCATGAAGGGGACAGGAAGGACATCCGGTAAAAATGCCATCAATGCAAGTCCAAATGCTGACAACACCTGAGAAGCTGTTACACAGGTTCGGTATCCAAGCTTGTCTACAAATTTTGTAGCGGCAAAGTCAATCAATAATTGGGTCAGATAGAATACAAAGGGAATCAGAGCAATCTTTTCAAGAGAGATTCCATAGGTGCTTTTGAATGTCAGAAACAAAAGCGGTGCAAAGTTTGCGGAAATTGCCTGTGTGATAAATCCAAGATAGCAGGCAAACAGTGTTTTTTTATAATTTGGTTGTACCGTCATGATACGGTTCCTTTCAGAATGCTATAAATATTATTTTCCGGCTCTTATATTTTTTACCGTTATTTTTTGTATACTCAAATTTTCATAAACTCTGATTCCACCATTACCAACAGGAGCTTGCGCCAGAAGACCAACTTTCACAATAGGGTCTACAGGAAGATGGAAATACCTCATCATATAAAAATCATCCCCATTCACAGAGTAATGGAATGCAAAATCATTTCCTACTCTGGAAACTTGCAGCCACGCTGTATTACCTTCTAAATTACACCCATTGGCATCATCCGAATCTCCTTTTGTTACCACGCTTACAGCAGCATGTGTGTCGAAATCCGTCAATTCAAAGCAGCACTTTGCCCAACAGGTATTATCCTTCATTACCATTACTGATGCAGAATCATAAGTATCCTTAAAATCATGTGAAACTTTGACCTTAAGCACAAAATCTCCTTCCACTTCTGTATAATAATACGGTGCATTACAAAGTGATTCCGGGAGAATTCCCTCCTCACATTCATCAATACTTCCGCAGAAAAAATCTGTCTGTCCGGGTGCATTGATTTCAATTCTATCAGCTGTCTTTTTTATTGTGCTTTCATTTAACCACTTAAATTCCATATTAGCTTTTCCTCCATTTTAGTATTTAAACGTATTATATTACTGAAACTCTTCAATGAGAAGACACAATAACCTCAAACCAAAGCACTATTTACCCATATTCCGATTTTTGCTGGGCGCATATCCATACAGCTTCCGAAATTGACGACTAAAATAATTAACAGAATGAAAGCCACAGTGGTAACTGATTTCCCGCAGAGTAAGCGTTGTTTCATTCAGAAGGCGATGTGCAGTTTGAAGACGATATTGTATCAATGCATCCATAGGTGAACACCCCATATATGTATTGAAGCATCGTCCCGCTTCACTTCGACTTATATTAGCGGCTTTAGCAATATCTTCAAGAGTGACCACTTCAGCATAATGCTCGTAGATATACGATAGCATTTTCTGGACGCGTATCTGAGCGTTGAGTTGTACGCGTGATGCTTCGGATTTTGGAAGGGTATCAAAATTACGAAAGATATATTCTAATATACAGCTAATGTTACGCTGAACAATCAGCTCATAACCATCAGCCTGTTCACCCATCGCACAATAAATATCATTTATAATTTGATTAACTTCATCGCACTGACTATTATCGTGTCTGAATACAATGAAAGGCAGTAAGTCACACCCAATGATTGGATGAATATATTTCTGATAAATTGTGCTGGTCTCAGGTGCAACTACAGTACCCGAAAAAA
>CAZEFX010000002.1:0-17981 GCA_964511525.1 uncultured Jutongia sp. | reverse complement strand
ATATATTTCTGATAAATTGTGCTGGTCTCAGGTGCAACTACAGTACCCGAAAAAACAATGTTCGGCATTGGATCGGGTGTATCACCGGACACCTGTCTGATTCCGTGAAGCATATTTGAATTAACGAATATACTGTCTCCTGCTTCCAGAGTAATATGATTTTGTCCGACTTGGTAGTCAAGAACACCGCTTTTTGCCGTGGCAATCTCAAAGTAAGGATGCCAGTGCAAAGGTCCCGCATAATTTGGCAAAGCGGCAAGCTCATCACAATAAAATGTAATGGAAAAACCTGTGGTATCATGTGGTATCTGTTCTTGTAATTGATGATTAATCTTTATAGTCATAACTACCCCTTATATAAAAAACTTAATCCCGTTGTAATTCCACCATTAACTCCAATACAAAGCCGCATCATTTTAGCTTCGACAAAGTATGGAGACATTTTTATATTTTTATCATATTTGCTTCTATAACAGAATTAATATAATGATATGCGTTCTCCTTAATTCCAGCCTGTTCAGCAAAAGATTTAAAATTGCCCACCTTCGTTGCTATTTCATTTATAATATCCTTACAACGCCTTTCCTTTATCCCCATCTTGACACCAGCTTCGAGAAGATCCTTTAATTCGATTTCCATCGTCTTTCCGTTAATGGTCATCTGATGTGCACGCAACCATTTGTTAGAAGGATTATAGGAAAAGGTGATATCGTAGGCAGGCGAAAGCATCCATTTTCCGCTTCTATCCATGATAAAAGATATATTTTTAACATGGTCATCCTGGTTAACTGCCAGGCAATTAAATACCATTCTTCGATAAAACTGCTCTATCTCTTTGTAGGAGAGGCCGATTTCTCTCATGTACATGGCTGCCAGTTCATATCCACATATCCCCGGCTCTTGATAACTAATATGCGCCAACGCACCAAGCGACTGCATGTGAAGCTTCTTTCCATTCTCACGATCGAATCTCTTTGTCATAAAATGATGATCCCCTTCAGAATCGTATATCCGGCACTCATTCATCGTAATTCCACAAGCACGTGCCATAAGATAATACGCGTATTCGATTAAAGTATATTCTGGTTTATCTTCAAGTCCATGGTCACCATTCTATTCCGCTATTAACAAAATCCACATCATATTCAAAAGAAGCATATGCCTTTGAAATATCTTGATGAATAATACCTATTCTCGTTCCCCAAAGGATTACTTCCGCTGTATCATTCATTCTTCATCCCCCCATTTAAATTCATTCTTCTGCGTCTTTTTTCTTACTCGCTTAGGCTTACTTTCTGTTTTTTCCAAATAATACGATGGTCTTTTCGTTTGATCCGGAACAAGTAATTCAATATTATCGCCGAGACCTAAAGCAATAATAATTTTAAATAAATTGTCAAGTTGCACAGATTCCCCTTGTTCTAATCGGGATATGCTTCTTTTTGAAACACCGGATTTATCCTCTAAATCCTGCTGTGACATTTCACTCATTATTCGATACGTCTTTATCTTTTGCCCTAATTCTTTAATATATTCTTGATAATTTTTTTGAATTTTCATAATATCACGCCATTTCTGTCTTTTTATTATATATAATATGTGATAAAAAGCCAAAATTGTCTACTTATTTTTCATCATCAACACATCAGCATTTTTAAGTAATAATTTCAACGAAATTTCTATAAAGTTACGAAAAGAGACCAGCTTTGAAACTGATCCCTTAAATATCTCTCACTTTATCCTTGTTCAATCAGCACATTCTTTCCCTCAAAGGCAAAGCCATACTTATATATCTTATCTTCTGGTACCCCCTTTGCAAGAAGTGTGGTTGCATATTGCTTTTCTTCTATCTGGGCTAGGGCTGCCTGTGCAGTTTCTTCCAAAGAAACTTCTCTTCTGGCATTCAGCACCTTAAACTCGATGATGATTGCCGGATTCTTTTCCGGTTTCTTTGGCTCAATCACCACGTCATATCTGCCAAATCCACTTTCTTTGTTAGAAGTAACAACATAATCACGCTGCAAATCTACCATTAACCCTAAGACAAAACCATGATAGAATCGCTCTGGTTCCTGTCCGGCAGGTCGCTTCCCAGTGTCGAAATAGCTAAAGATAGTAAGTGCAACACGATTCATATACAGATTCATGGCATCCACATCTTGCATAAGCATCGCTTTGATGAATGCATTATAGTCTGCATTCGTCTTTTGGAACCACGAATCAACCATGTCATGAAACATCATGAAAACTTCTCTGTTTGTTACTGTCAAATCGTAACAGGCTTTTTCACCAATCTCCAATTCTGATATGTCATCATAAGACAACACCTTCAGATAGCCACTTGCAAGCAACAGACTCCAAATAGCATTTTCATTATCATCCAGTTGGTTATATACAATCTGTTCATCCACAGGAACGCGCAAAATCTTTCCTTGTAACAATTCTTCAAATTGTGTTTTGATTTCCCCATTGCCTTCCCGAAGGAGCTTTCCAACCAAACTATTGGAGCTGGTATTTGCCCAATAAGTGGTATAATTCCTTTTATCCAGGAAGTTCAATATGGACCACGGATTATAGATATCTGCATGACTTCCAAAGATAAATCCATCATACCATTCTTTTACCTTGTCTTTTTCTGAACTAATTCCGCACTCATCTAGTCCTGCAAAGACTTCTTCCTCTGTAAATCCAAAGGAAGTCGCATATTTATCAGAGGTCGTAGTAACAACCTCCAGATTATTCAAATCAGAAAAGATAGATTCTTTGCTCACCCGGGTGATTCCCGTCATGATACCTCTCGCCAATGACGGATTCGTCTTAAACGTAGCGTTGAACATACTTCTGGTAAATGCCACTAATTCATCCCAAAACCCATTCACATAAGCTTCCTGCATTATCTACATAAAAACGATTATTTCTAATAATTTCTTCAAAATCCTGTATTCCGATACCAACAGTTCTTCCCATTGCTTTACACCTCGCTCAATTCATAGATATTCATAGTTTAACTGATTTTTATATGAATTACAATTAAGAAAATACAGCGGAGCAACCTTAGTATCACTCCACTGTATCAAAGCTATTTCTTATTTTACTTTTTAAAGTTCGCTTTCTTATTTACACCACGCTTGATAAGCATTGACTTGTAAGCCTTGAATTTCTTCTTAGGTACTTTCACTGTCATCTTCTCCGGTGTCTTACCAAATGCTTTACTTCCCACCTTTTTTACAGTCAGTTTCATTGACTTGATGGTAAGGTTCTTTAACTTCTTGCAACCATAGAAGGCTTTCTTACCAATCTTGGTTATATTCTTTCCGATGGTCACAGATTTTAATTTCTTATTATTTTTAAAGGCATTCTTTTCAATCGCAGTCACCTTATAGGTCACACCATCAATCACTACCGTATCCGGAACGGTTACTGTGGTTGCCTTCCCATCCGTTGGTACAACATAGGTTACGGTTCCATTTGTAAGGTCTGATGTGGTTACTTTATACGTTGCTTTTCTATCATCGGATGTTTTCTTTGTTCCAACCGGTAAAGCCTGCTTTGATGCCTTATCATCCTGCGCATCTCCCAGTGTCGGATCTGAATGATCCGTTTTCACCGGAATCTCTTCCATCTTAGTTTCCTTACACACCGTACAGGTATAGGTCTTTTCACCCTTTTGGGTAGCAGTTGCTTCTTTGGTTACAACACCAGCGTCCCAAGTATGTGTACAAGCCTGACGGGTAATAATAATAGTCTTTTCCCCTGCGTCATACACGCCATTTACTGTTGTACTTACCTTAATCACATAAGTTCCGGCAGTAGTCATGGTTAGTGTTGTTCCTTCTAAAGAACCTTTTCCGGTAGAAGTTTCTTCCAGTTTATAGGTTGCTTCTCCTGCATTTTCATCCAAAACGAAATACTCTGCAACATTTATTGTAGAACCCTCCGCAAAGGCAACTGTTATATCGTTACCCTTTATCGTAACCGGAGTATAATCCTTATTCTGAATGGTTACTGTACCTTCTAATACAACATCATTCTTATCATAGTCTGCATACTCAGACTCTTTTACTGTCCATTTGAAGATATTTGTTGCTTCTGGTGTAGCGTCGTATTCTGCACTTGCACCATTTGCATCCACTATGCTCCACTCCACGTCCATCTCTTCCAGATTTGGCTGTGTCTTACCTTCCAAGGTTACCTTAGCAGTTGTACCAAGTTCTGTGGAAGAAAGAACGTTGTCTGCTGTGTAATAATTCGCAAATTGTGTTGGTACTTCCGGTGCGGCTGCACCTTCTGTCTTTCTTGTTGCTGTCGTATATTCCCCACAATACACGGTAAGAGTTCCGTCGGCATTCAATGTAATATTTTCTGTATCCAGAGACTGTTCATTCAAGGTTACACTTGGTCTGTTACCTGTTGCATCCATAAAGCTGTAACCATCCGCTGCTGTCAATGTTACCCATGCCTGATAAGTGGTTTTCCACTGGGCATTGCCGGTTGCTTCTGTATCATTCTTTTTCCATGTAATCGTTGCTTTTTCTGCTACACCAGTAGATGATACGGTTATTTCTTCCTTCAATGGCTCTTCTGCTATTGGTGTATCAATACTTGGCACGGTGACCGTATCTACCTCATCCAAAATAGCAGTTACTTCTTTTGGTTCACTTGCATAATCTGTAGCATTATCATCATTTACATGCTCTGCCAAGAGATAGATGTGATAATCTGTTCCCAAAGTTCCTGTCAAACCACTTGGAAGTGCAAAGGTTCCTGTTCCGGTGGAAGTTTCTGCCACCGTACTATCATTTCCTTCCGCATCTTTGATATCCTGCAATGCACCGTAATACAGAATCTGTGCCTGCTGTGCATTTACTGCTTTTTCTGCATCATAAGCTTTGTCCGTAATCATTACAGAAATCTGGTTTACTTTTTCTTTTTCTGTTGCATTTTCCTTGTCTTTATATGTATATGGCACGGTTATGGTTCCATCACTTGCTTTTGTTACGCTTCTGCCCTCTGTAAGTTTTACTGATTTCTCATTGTCTTTCAATGTCAGCTTCCAGTGGGTATTCGCCTCCGTACCAATCTCAGCACTGCCACTTGTAAGAGCAGAAGATTTGCTCACTGTGTTCGCAGATGAGAAGAGGACAGATGACAGATTCAAATTCAAAGCGGGACTCACACCGGGGTTATCGTAGTTGACATAGTTGATGTAGACGCTGCCGACGGCTTTGACATAGCCGGCGTAGTTATCAAAATCAATGTTGACAGACCGGAGCCACCAATAGGCAGCAGAGCTGCCTGTCTTCTTACGATTTTCACAACCAATATCCGTCATGCTATATCCGTATACTCCGTTGGACACATCTTCTGCATCCAGCAAAAAGATTTGTTCTCCGGTTAATGCCACATAATTTACAAAAGCACTTTTCGTCCAGCTTGCCACATTGATTCCGTTTTCACTATCTGTTGTCAATGCGTGGCTAGCCACATTGCTTTTAGCGATGGCATTCTTTTCGGCAGTGGTAAACACTCCCTCTTTATTCAAAAAGCCATCCCCATTCAAACTGCTTTTTACGTCACTAATTGACCAGTCGTTTGCTTTTTTGCCCGCTTCATTGGCAGTGCCATCGTTATCAAATTTTTGATAGTACAAAATACTGTCACAATCAAGGAACATGGTCTGTGTCGTTCCATTTGCACTGTAATCTGTTGTACTTGCATCCAGTACACGGTATTTTACAGGCTCTGCTGTTTCGTCACCGTCTGCATCATAATTTCCATAATATACATAACAACCCTTCCATGCATCACTGGCACTGTTTGGTACTGCCGGGTCGATAATACCCTTTGTACCAAAGTTCATCTGCTTTACGGTTGGTGCTTTCCATGTAGGAGTGATTTCAACCGGTGTACTGGCATAATCTGTTTCTTTTTCTCCGTTTACATCCTCTGCAAGGATATACATATGATAATCCGTTCCACATCCCTTTCTATATAAGGAATCCGGAAGGCTATAGGTTCCTGTTCCGCTTGCCAAAAAACTATCTACATTTAATTTCTGATAATCTAAAACAGTTGCTCCATTGGTATTGCCTGCGGTGTATTCCTTATCCAGAATCAGCACGGAAACCTGTGTAGCATTCGCACTGTTCGCTCCACTGATACTGTATGGAACGGTTACTGTCTTACCATTTCTTGTTACATCTCCACTTGCCGCAATGGTCATGTCGCCATCTAACAGTGTCAGCTTATACTCTGCGCCTGTCTCCCCGGCAGTTCCCGAGATGACAGATGAGAAGAGTACAGATGACAGATTCAAATTCAAAGCGGGACTCACACCAGAGTAATCGTCGTAGACTTCGTAGTCGCAGAAGAAGCCTTTATCATCGACACTGCCGGCGTATATAACTTCACTAGAGTCGGCAGACCGAAGCCACCAACAGGCATCAGAGAGGTCTGTCTTCTTACGGTTTCCGCAAAGAAGATCCGTCATACTATATCCGTATGCTCCGTTGGACGCATCTTCTACATCCAGCAAAAAGATTTGTTCTCCGTCTAATGCCACATAATTTACAAAAATATCTTTTATCCCTTGTGCCACATTGACTCCGTTTTCACTATCTGTTGTCAATGCATGGGCTTCCACTGTACTTGCTGCAATGACATTCTTTTCGGCAGTGGTAAACACTCCCTCTTTATTTAAAAAGCCATCTCCATTGAGACTTTTATAAATCGGACTATCTTTCCATACATTGCTATATGGTTCTTCCCCATCAAATGGCGTATAGTACAGAATACTGTCACAATCAAGGAACATCGTCTGTGTCGTTCCATCTGCACTGTAATCTGTGGTACTTGCATCCAGCACACGATATTTTACAGGCTCTGCTGTTCCGGCACCATCTGCGTCATAATTTCCATAATACACATAGCTTCCCTTCCATGCATCGGTATCATTTACCGGTGCAGTCGGGTCAGCTATCACACCTGTACCAAGTCCTGCGATGGTTTTTGTGGTAGTTGAGGTTTCTTGTGCTTGTGATTCCTCTGCCTGTGCCTGTACCTGCTCTGCCATAACCGGTGTGATAGAGAACATCATCACCGCAGTCATAAGCCATGCGATTCCCTTTTTAATCGTTCCTTTCCTTTTCATCAAAGTCCTCCTTTGCTCTTTTTACGGTCTTTGTCAAAACAAAGTTTGCCATTACCTTTTTCTTTCATTTATATGTATGCCCGTGGCACCATCGACCACGATGCTCAATCTTATATACTGTAACACAAAATTTTCGTTTTTTTCACTTTTGCGCATAATTCGATACATTTTGCGTAAAATTTGTTGGATTTTGATAACATTTCTATATAATGCTTTTACGTGTAAATCCACCATTAAGCCTAATACAAAGCCGTGATAAAATCGCTCCGGCAATATTCCCCTTAGCAGGAAGCTTTGTAGTATAGCTTAATCAGGATTATTATCCACACATTCTCAATAGATGGTCATTTTAGAAATATCACTGGTCAATATTTTTGCACCAAGGAATCATCCACATATTTCAGCTTCGTTTCTGCATAATACTTCGTTTCCTGACGAAATCTAATATTACCTTCATATTTTCGTTTAAATTCTTTCACATAATTTATAAGTGCATCTTCACCATATTGCTCTACAATATTTGCAACAAGTATTTTTCCATACTCTTTCCCATTGGTATATTGAAAAATATACCTTTCTGATGTTACGAAAAAAGTCAGATACATTTCTCCCTTTTCCGCTCCAAATTCTTCTATTACTTCATCAATGACTAAACCTGCATTTTTTACGCGTCCTGCAAATTTAAATCCTGTATATTCATAGACAGACAAAAAATATCGATATGCCAATATACATCGTTGAAATGCATCTGTTTCTTTGATAAAAAGAGGAGCAAATTTTTCTCGATATATCAAATCAATTTGTGAAAGCTTCGGTATCATGCAGCGATGCTTCTCTAAAGTAATTTTCGTCTCATATCCAGAGCCATCCAAGAAAATCCATTCAATTCCATCCATAAATGACCACATAGAAAATATATATTTGTTTGGGTCTCCTACAAAATGCTCCAAAAGGTCATAGACTCTTCCTTCTTTTTGAAATTCAGAGGTTTCATACAAATAGGTCACTAATGTATTGATTATCATGCCTTTACTATCACCTCTGGCAATGTCCGGATTTTCATAGTTTACGAATTCCTCATAAGGCATTTTCATATCTTCAGCCATAATGGCACGAAGCACTTCCTCATGCTTCGTGTACCCTTTCGCAAACCACTTTTCTACTCGTATATATTCCTCGTCTGTCAGCTCTCTATACTCAAATTTGAACCGTTTACTATCCCAATATCCTGCCACCAATCCATAGTCATCCGAAAATTCAATTACACTAAAAAAACTTTTTATGCTGTAAAATATATCTAGCAGAACCTTAAACTCACTGGACTTATCAAAAACATCATCACCTAAATCAAAATACACTTTACAGAAACTACTATAAGTTTGTTTCTTATTAAGTTTCAAATAAAATGTTTCACTTTTCTCATCATGAAAATCAATACAGATACTTTCTTCCTGAGAATTGTATCTACACTCCCATTTACTTGTGGGTCCCTTTTTCTTATTTATCTTTTTTTCTAATTTTTCATATACCTCTGCTGGATTCTTACTTCTTTTTAATTTCATCGAAAAAAATATTGTATCTGACATATTGTTCTTCCCTTCAAAATCTACATTGTAATCATGTGCGATCAACTCATTTTTATAATGACATTCTATCATAAAAAAAGCAATACATTCCATATACACTATTTTTCTAGATATTTCGTTCTCCCGTCCTATTTATAAAATAAACATAATGCACAATGCCACATATGTCCACTTTATGTTTCGGTTCATAAGCAAATATACTACCCCAAAACAAAATCCACCAAAGGCAGAGTATAAACCTGTGGCTAATGTACCTTTGGTAAACCAGTGTGCCATCCCCCATGTTAAAGCAACTACAATTCCGCCATAAGGAACATTTGTTTTCTTGAACCAAACCTCAAATGCTTTTTGCCCATAAACAATAATCAACATAAATAAAACAACCTCAAACAGGTAGTATATATATTGAAAGGTAAACTTCAATGCTCCTAAGCGTCCAAACTCTATGAGCAACTTACTTCCGCCCCAGTCAATATATGTAGTACTCAAACATACCGCTACACATCCCATAACAGCTCCCCACTGCCACAGCTTAATAGACTCATTTTTTTTGAACAGATTAAATCCACAATCCTTCTTTGCAGATTTCACTGTATACCATGCAACAATTCCCCATGTGATACAGGTAAATATCCAATGCAGAATATTCTGCCAAATTTTCCAGTCCTGCATTTCACAACCATATATCATCGGCTCTAACAAATAGGCATACACCCCTTCTAATCCCAGACCTCCAAACGCTGTCAATGCCAGCCACATATAATCCATCCCCTTCACCTTCTTCTCGTTGGCGCTCTTCATTACTTCTTCCATTCTATAACCTCCTAGTTTATTCTTATTTTTCCTGATTTATTTCCAACAGCAACGCATTTGCTTTTTTTACTTCCCTGAAAAAGGAAATATAATATACTCCCGCCAATACTACATACGGAATTGTAACCGACCAAAACATATCCCGGTATCCACCTGGGGTAACATCACAAAAAAAACTCTCTATCCATAACTCCCCCATAACACAACCAATCAATACCACATACTGAAAAAGCATTACCAACAGAGCAGGAATATTCTGTAAATACTTATGCATACTTAAAATAAAAGTTGCAACAACCGTTATTACAAATAGTCTTAAGATATTTTCAATATAGTATATATCACGATGTCCCATTATACCTTCCAAAATAATTTTACCAATTAACAAGCATGTAAATACACCACTTAACATTGACCAAAAATTATGTCTGTCTATCATTTGCTTTCCCCCATTCTAATGCTCTTTATTTTCCCAAAGAAATCATTCCGATAACTTCGACTCATAACTATGGTTTCTTCATTGAGTAAAACTAAATTCATACGCATATTAAAATCTGCTTCAATTTGCTTTACCTTATAAATATTCACTAGCATCGACTTGCTAATCCTTACAAAACCGTGCATTTCATAGCGCTCTGTAAATTCTGTCAGGCCTTCCTCCAACTTCCACACTTCCTTTTTTAGATAAGCATAGCACTTTCGATCGACAATCTCACAATAATAGATTTCATCTGGTTTAATCAAACGACTTTCTGTTTCATTCTTTCCCATCAAAACATTTTTGGACTCCAAATAGCTAATAATCTCCTGTGTTTCTCTATTAAGATTACCATAATGAATTTCCAAATAATTTTCACGAAGCTTTGGCTCATGTGTTTTAATCCATTTCATTCTCTTCACCTCGAGCCTAGAATATCATATCCACGCTCTTTTGCAATATATCTTTGTCTAAGTTACAGTATCAACTGCTTAAGTTACAAAAAAGGCAGACTGCATTACACAATCCACCTGTTTTCTGTTATAGAACTATATAATCCCCTTTTCTTTCATTAGATTTATGCAATAGCCTACCATTTCCTCATCTCCGACAAACTTCTCCTTCTCCACCCAGGTTACATCCCTTTCCCGACGGAACCAGGTAAACTGCCGTTTAGCAAAATGTCTGGTTTCAAGTTTTATTTTTTCAAAGGCTTCCTCTAGGGTAATATTGCCTTCCAATGCCTCTAATATTTCTTTATATCCAAGACCTTGCATAGATACCATTTCTTTCCTACAGCCTGATTCTTGCAGTTTTTGCACTTCTTCTACAAGACCATCCTTCTGCATTATATCCACTCGCTGATTGATACGGTCATACAAAATCTCTCTTGGCAGACTCAATACTAAATACAAAAAGTTATATGGAGATTCTTTTTGTTTCTGCTCTTCATTGTGTTGAGAAATCTTTTCTCCTGTCTGTTGGTAATATTCCAATGCCCTGATTACCCGTTTTATATTATTGGCATGAATAGCCTTTGCAGACTCCGGGTCCACCTTTTCCAGTTCCTGATGAAGTGCCTGACTTCCATGAATCCTAGCAAACTCTTCTAACTGCTTGCGATAGGTATTGTCAATTTCATTTTCCGTAAAATCAATATCATATAAAACCGACTGAATATAAAATCCTGTTCCACCTACAATAATCGGAATCTTATTTTTTGCATAGATTTCTTCCATATAGGCTTTACATTTTTCCTGAAATACCACTACATTAAATTCATCCTGAGGATCAAATTCATCAATCAGATAATGAGGAACCCCCTGCATTTCTTCCTTGGAAATCTTGGCAGTTCCAATGTCCATATTCCGGTACACCTGCATAGAATCCGCAGAGATAATCTCTCCACCAATTCCCTTCGCCAAACCAATCGACAGAGCCGTCTTCCCCACCGCCGTAGGTCCCGTTAATATAATAAGCGGTCGCTTTTCTTTCATATCCATTCTCAAAATTCCTTTCAAAATAATATGATAATGCTCATAATATCAATTATGAGTAGTGACGCAGAATATAGTTTATGGTTATCTTTTACGCGGACGCCTCTCGGCTCGGATTGGTTCTGGCAATGGATGCATAGAACGCTATCTTCGCATAATATGCTTGATACCGTTCAAGCACCAGCTGAACCAAACGCCGCTTTAAAAGATAACCATAAACTATATTCTGCTGTGCACTGGCTCTATATTTTTCATAATAACAGTTATAAATCTTGTCAATATACAGCACTGTAAGGTCGTTAGTTTTCTGTTTGAGTGGCGTTTGAACTCGTCGGTGTTTGAATGATAACAAGTATTTCACACGAAGTTATCATTCTATGCACCGCTACGTAGTTCATCCGAGCCGCGAGGCGTCCACGAAAAAGAAATAGTAACGACCTTACAGAGCGTCAACTTACCGATAATTGATATTATGAAAACATATATCACAGAATTCTCTTAAACTTCTTTTCTAGTTCGTGTTTTGTCATTTTTATCATAGTTGGTCTTCCATGTGGACAATGATATGGATTCTCCAAGGTCATAAGTTCTTTTAATAGCTCATGCATCTGTTCCACAGGAAGGATATTATTTCCTTTCACCGCTGCCTTACAGGACATAGATGCTACTTTATCCAATAAAATCTCAGGAGCAGCCTTGGCATTTTCCTCCGTCAATGTGTCAATCACTTCTTTTAACAATTCTTCCTTGTCAATAGTTGGAAGATGGGCTGGTACTCCTGTTACTGCATATTCTCGTCCACCAAAGGGCTCAATCTGATAACCCAGTCTGGCAAAAATCTCTTCCCCTTCTTTTACCGCCTGCTCTTCCTGCATGGAAAGTGTAAGAATTACCGGAGGCTGTAACAACTGAACCATAGGCTCTTTTTCCTGTAACTGTTTCATAAACCGCTCATACAATACCTTTTCATGAGCTGCATGCTGGTCTACCAGATACATAGCATCCTCGTATTGTAATATCCAATAGGTCTGAAAGACCTGTCCTATTATTTGTACACTCTTTTGTGCCTTTTCTGACAAAATTCCCTGATCAAATAAATTCTCCTGTGAAGGCTTCTGTAAGTCCTTTGCCACAGAAACTGCCTGCTGATGCTGAGAAATTCCAGCTTTATCATCCGAAGATTGCGGCTCTGTTATTTTTTCTTCATAACTAGAAGATTCCTGCACCTGCTCAGGATATAACGGACGGCTTATCTCCGGTACCTTCTCCCCTTTCTCCTCTGCTTCCTTATCCAGTCTCTTAATTTCCTCTAAAACCTGAATAGAGTCTGTTCTCTTTTCAGGGAAAGGATTCCTTTTCTTTTCCTTCATAGAAGCGGTTCTCTTTTTCTCAAAGGGTTCTGGTCCACGAACCGGACTGGAAAAAGCTGTTTTCTTTCCTGATTCCGTTTTTTTCGTTTCACTAACAGAAGGCTTCGATGCCAATGTAACCTCAGGAATAAATTCCTTATATTTTAATGCTTCACTAACTGCATGATATACACTCTGATATATTCCTTTGGAATCCGTAAAACGAATTTCCATTTTCTGTGGATGGACATTAATATCAATCAACTTACTATCTATGGTAAAATGCAACACTGTAAAGGGATATCTATGCTGCATATTATAAGGCTGGTAGGCATCCTCAATAGCCTTATGAATCACGGAACTCTTAATATAGCGTCCATTAATAAAATAATTCATAAAGTTCCGGTTTCCCCTGGAAATCACCGGTTTTCCTAAAAACCCCTTCACCTGACAATGAACCTCATTGGCATCTACTTCAATCAGCTCCGAAGTAATTTCTCTTCCATAAATATGATAAATTACATCCTTTAGATTCCCATTGCCAGAAGTATGCAGCTTCGGCTGGTTTTGATTAATAAAGCGAAATGCAATATCCGGATGGGATAATGCCAGACGCTCCATTAAGGAATTAATATATCCAGCCTCTGTAGGCGGAGTCTTTAAAAATTTTAATCTTGCAGGAGTATTATAAAACAAATTCCGCACCAAAAAGGTTGTACCCTCCGGGCATCCAATGGATTCCATGGTCTTTTCTTCTCCACCGTCAATCAAATAACGAATCCCTGTCAGTTCTTCTCTGGTTTTGGTTATCATTTCTAACTGGGATACAGAGGCAATACTTGCTAATGCCTCACCACGAAAGCCTAATGTAGATACACTAAGTAAATCCTCAGAGCTATAAATCTTACTGGTGGCATGAGGGGTAAACGCCAGTTGTACATCTTCCTTTCCAATACCACTTCCATTATCCGTAATACGAATCAGAGACTTTCCACCATCTTTTATTTCTACAGTAATGGCATTGGAACCGGCATCAATGGCATTTTCCATCAATTCCTTCACCACTGCCATAGGCCGCTCAATCACTTCGCCAGCTGCGATTTTATTAATGGTATCCTGACTTAATACATGAATATTTGGCATATTCCTGCTCCTTTCCATAATTCTCTTGCATAACCTTTGCTTCCACCGTACTATTCCATACTAAAACTGTGCTAGTAAAATAGCCATAAACATAATCACACAGCCAATTAATTCTCTAACAGAAAGTGCCTGTCCCAGAATTACAAATCCTGCCAGCACTGAAAATACAGACTCCATACTTAACAGCAGGGAACACACCGTAGGATTCATGCCTTTTTGCCCCACAATCTGAAGGGTATAGGCAACTCCACAGGACATGATGCCTGCATAAAGAATCGGCAAAGCTGCCGCAAAAATTCCTGACCAATTAGGAGCTTCCAATATAAACATAAAAATACCAGAAAGCACACCACAGGTAAAAAACTGAATGCAAGCCATCTGTACTCCATTATTAAAAGCCACAAAATAATCAATTACCAGAATATGTACTGCAAACAAAACTGCTCCTAATAGTAAGAGCCACTCTCCTCTTCCCATGGCAAAGGCTTCTTTCATGCATAAAAGATATAGCCCAAAAACGGAAAGAATCACACTACTCCAAACCTTCCCTCCTGCAGGCTTTTTCAAAAAAATCCCTAAAATAGGCACAAGCACAATATAAAGAGCTGTAATAAATCCAGCTTTTCCTACGGAGGTGAACCCAATAGCATATTGCTGAAGATTGCTTGCCATAAATAACACAACTCCGCAACAGACACCACCAAGCCATAGCATTTTCCGTGGACTTGCTGGCATCTTTAGTGCCTCGTCCTCCTGCACCTCTTCCTTTCTTTTCCCAAGAAAAATAATCACCGGAAGAAGAACCAAAGAACCAATCAAATTACGGACACAGTTAAAGGTAAAGGTTCCTACATATTCTGTCCCTACACTCTGGGCTACAAAAGCAGTTCCCCAGATCGCAGCAGCCAGCAGTAAAAGAAGGGACTGTTTGATTGGAATATGTTTCTTCCCTGTCATAAAACCTACATCCTCTCTCTTAACTTCGTCTGCATCTTATATAAAATATTCATCGCATCAATTGGAGTAGTCATAGCCAAATCCAAATCATGTAATTCTACAATAATATCATCTGTCTTAATATTGGTATTCGTGGTATCAAAAAGGGAAAGCTGTCCTAACTCTTCGGATTCCTTCTCAGACTCTGTCTTTTGGCGAACCTTTCTCGCCTTTTTCGTCTGTTGTTCAATACCATATTCATAATCTGGAATCTCATATTCTACAAAGATATCTCTGGCTTTTTCTGCAATATCATTATTACTTAATTCTTCTACAATTTCTCTGGCACGCTGTAAGACATTTTCCGGTACGCCAGCAAGCTTTGCCACCTGAATACCATAGCTCTTATCCGCTCCACCCTTTACAATCTTACGCAGGAATACAATGTCATCTCCCTGCTCCTTTACAGCGATACAATAATTATCCACGCTATCCAGCTTACCCTCCAGCTCTGTCAGCTCATGGTAATGAGTAGCAAATAAGGTCTTTGCTCCAAGAAGTCTGGTATTGGCTATATGCTCAATAACAGACCAGGCAATGCCCAAACCATCAAAGGTACTGGTACCACGACCAATTTCATCCAAAATAATTAAACTATCCTTGGTGGCATTTCTCAAAATATTTGCCACCTCTGTCATTTCTACCATAAAGGTACTCTGTCCACTGGCAAGGTCATCAGAGGCACCTACACGGGTAAAAATTCTGTCCACAATGCCAATGGTGGCACTTTCTGCCGGTACAAAGGAACCGATCTGCGCCATTAATACAATCAAAGCAGTCTGACGCATATAAGTAGACTTACCTGCCATATTTGGTCCGGTAATAATACTAATCCGATGCTTGTCATTATCTAAGAAGGTATCATTCGCAACAAACATATCATTCTGAATCATTTTTTCCACCACAGGATGACGACCGTTCTTAATTTCAATGCCGCCTCTTTTCTTAATTTCAGGACGAACATAGTTATTCTGCTCTGCCACTAAAGCCATAGAAGACAGCATATCTACCTTGGCTACGATTTTGGCAGCAGACTGGATTCTGGAGATTTCATTATAAATAGAATCCCTGATTTCACAGAAAATGTTATATTCCAAGGTATACAGCTTGTCCTCTGCCCCAAGAATAGTATCCTCCAATTCCTTTAGCTTTGGTGTGGTATAACGCTCTGCATTGGCAAGGGTCTGTTTGCGCATCCAATCCTCTGGTACTAAATCCTTATAGGAATTAGTTACCTCCAAATAATAACCAAAGACTTTATTAAATTTTATCTTTAGATTCTTAATTCCCGTTTTTTCTCTCTCTACCTCCAAAAGCTCGGCAAGCCACTGCTTTCCATCGGTCTTAGCATGACGGAGACGGTCAACCTCTTCATGATAACCATCTTTAATAATACCACCCTCACGAACCGTCAAAGGTGCTTCTTCCTCAATAGATGCTTCAATAAGAGAACAAATATCCTCCATATCATCTAACTGCTCGCCAAACTCCTTCAATAAGGTTTTGCCTGCAAATGTATTTAAAAGATACTTAATATGAGGCAGCATGGAAAGGGACTGGCGAAATGCGATCAAATCTCTTGGATTGGCACTACGATAACTGATTTTACTGATAAGACGTTCTAAATCATAAATCGGTGTTAAATATTCCCGCAATTCCTCTCTGGAAATAGCATTTTCATTTAGCATAGCAATGGTATCCAGACGCTGATTAATTTTCTCCATATCCAATAATGGCTGTTCAATGGAATTACGCAGCATTCTGGCACCCATGGCAGTTTTCGTCTTATCCAGTACCCAGAATAAAGAGCCACGTTTTGCCTTCTCCCGCATGGTTTCACAAAGCTCCAGATTTCGTCTGGTAGAACGATCTAAGAGCATATAACTATTTGGTATGTAAGGCTTAATAGATGTAATATGATCCAGAGAAATCTTTTGGGTTTCCTGCAAATACTGCATCACCGCACCGGCAGCAGTTACACCAATAGAATAGTCAGAAAGTCCTAAACCAGCCAGTGTTCCTACCTTAAAATGACTGCAAAGACTCTGACGGCAACGTTCCTCATCAAAATGCCAGGTGTCAATAGCAGAAATAACAATCCCTAATCTTCCTCGTAAATCCTCCAAATCCACACCAGAAACTAAAAAAGAATCATTGCAAATAATTTCTGATGGCATAGTCTTTCCGATTTCATCCAATAATTTATTTTCTGAATCAAACTCAGTGACATAATAGTCTCCCGTGGTAACATCCACATAGGAAACACCATAGGCATTGGTGGTATAAACCACACATAATAGATAGTTATTCCGGCTTTCATCCAGTGCCTGCATATTTAGATTGGTTCCTGGAGTAGCAATACGTACTACTTCACGTTTCACCAGACCTTTTGCTGTCTTAGGGTCTTCTACCTGCTCGCAGATAGCTACTTTATAGCCTCTGCTGACTAATTTATTCAGATAGGTATCTACAGAATGAAAGGGAACACCACACATTGGCGCTCTTTCCTCCAGCCCGCAGCTCTTCCCTGTCAAAGTCAGTTCTAACTCTCTGGAACAGATTTTAGCGTCCTCAAAGAACATTTCATAAAAATCCCCTAAACGATAAAAAAGAATACAATCCTTGTATTCCTCCTTGGTTTCCATATACTTCTGCATCATTGGTGTGAGTGGCATAGTACATTCCCTCTCAATCTTTCTTTTCTGTATTTTATTTCTTTTTTTGATATATTTTATCAATCTATTTTGTATACAATATCATATTCTCAAATAGATTTTCTTTTATTATCGTGAGCAACACTATAAGCCGAGTTCTGTATCAAAACAATCATCTATCTAGACCTGCTGTTACCAACAGGCTCAAGCAACCTACCCGGAACACGACGGGCCGCCGTATGGTCCCTGTTCGGTCTTGCTTCGGATGGGGTTTACACAGCCACCTCTGTTACCAGAGCTGCGGTGAGCTCTTACC
>CAZEFX010000001.1:0-65701 GCA_964511525.1 uncultured Jutongia sp. | reverse complement strand
TATGAGTTAGGAATTGATTCTATCCCAAGTGAGTCAGAGTGTTATCCTGCAAAACTCGCTCATGGACATGTAACCTGGCTGATTCGTCAGGGCATTGATTACATCTTCTATCCTTGTATTCCATACGAGCGTACCGAGGTTTCCGATGCCAATAACCATTACAACTGCCCAATCGTTACTTCTTATGGCGAGAATATTAAGAATAACATTGAAGAATTGCAGGATGGAAAAATCAAGTATCAAAATCCATTCCTTTCTTTAGAAAATGAAGAGATTGCTACGAAACGTCTGGTAGAATACTTCACAAAGGAAAATGGTATTGATGCTGCCCAGATTCGCCATGCCGCCGCTGCTGCATGGAAGGAAATGCAGGCTGTTCGGGATGAAATGCAGTTAAAGGGGGAAGAGGTTTTACGTTACTTGAAAGATACCGGACGCCGGGGAATTGTTCTTGCAGGACGTCCATATCACATAGACCCTGAAATCAATCATGGTATTCCTGATTTGATTACTTCCTATGGAGTAGCCGTTCTGACAGAGGATAGTATTTCCCACCTTGGCAAGGTAGACAGACCTACAATTGTTATGGATCAGTGGATGTACCACTCCCGTCTGTATCAGGCAGCTTCTTATGTCCGCACACAGGATAATCTGGATTTAATCCAGTTAAATTCCTTCGGTTGTGGTCTGGATGCCGTTACCACTGATCAGGTTAGTGATATTCTTACAAAGTGTAATAAAATTTATACCGTATTAAAGATTGATGAGGTTAACAATCTGGGTGCTGCCCGTATCCGTATCCGTTCTCTCCTTGCTGCTGTAAAGGAAAGAGAAGCAAAAAAGATTCAGCCAGTGGTGAAGGATACTTCCCACCAGAGAGTGGTTTTCACCAAGGAAATGAGAGAAGAATATACGATTTTGGCACCTCAAATGTCTCCAATTCATTTTGACGTATTGGGTCCTGCCCTTAGATCCTGTGGATATAATCTGGAGATTCTGCCAACTACAGAAAAAGCCGTTGATTTCGGTTTGAAATATGTTAATAATGATGCCTGCTATCCATCCTTGATTGTAGTAGGACAGTTTATGGAAGCTTTGCTTTCCGGCAGATACGATTTAAATAAGGTAGCACTGTTAATCACTCAAACCGGTGGTGGCTGTCGTGCAACCAACTATATTGGATTTATCCGTCGTGCTTTAGAAAAGGCTGGAATGGCGCAGATTCCGGTTATCTCCTTAAGTGCCGGTATCGAAAAGAATCCTGGCTTTACCTTTGACCTAAAGCTGGCAAACCATGCTATTCAGGCATTGATATATGGCGACGTATTTATGCGTGTACTTTATCGTACCAGACCATACGAAAAGGTACCTGGCTCTGCAGATGCCCTTCATCAGAAATGGCTGAAGATTGCCCAGAACTCTGTAAAGACAGCAAAAAAGAGCCAGTTTAAGAAAAACATCCGTCAAATTATTAAGGAATTTGATGAATTACCATTAAAGGATATTCAAAAACCAAGAGTAGGTATTGTAGGTGAAATCCTTGTAAAATTCCTTCCTTTGGCAAATAACTATCTGGTAGAGCTTTTGGAAGCAGAAGGAGCAGAGGCTGTTTGCCCTGACCTGATTGACTTCTTTATGTATAGTTTATATAACGCTAATTTCAAGGCAGAATATCTTGGAAAGAAAAAATCCTCTGCCCGAATTAACAATTTTGCCATTGCATTCTTAGAGAATTACCGTAAGGTTGCTAAGGACGCCTTTAAAGCAAGTAAACGCTTTGAACCTCCTGTACACATCCGTACATTGGCAGAATATGCAGAACCTATTGTTAGTACCGGTAACCAGACTGGTGAAGGATGGTTCCTGACTGGTGAAATGATTGAACTGATTCATTCTGGTGTTCCAAATATTGTTTGTGCCCAGCCTTTTGGCTGTCTGCCAAACCACGTAGTTGGAAAGGGTGTTATTAAGGAATTGCGTCACCGTTATCCAGATTCCAATATCGTAGCGGTTGACTACGATCCTGGTGCCAGCGAAGTAAACCAGTTGAATCGTATTAAGCTGATGCTTTCCACAGCTGTAAAAAATATGAAATAGAAGGACGCAAATAAGACGCAGGAAATGGGGATTTTATGAGAATTCTTATATATCCATGGGATATTTATCCCTATGAAGATATTATTGGTACATTTAAAGAGCAGGGACATTCTGTGGATGCCCCTGCTCTTTCTGCGAAAAACCATCTGGAGGATAGGGAGTTTGAGCTGGCACTTACAATGGAATTGAAAAAGAAGGATTATGATTTTGTTTTCTCAGTAAATTATTTTGCAAATATTGCCAGAGTGTGTCATGACCTTAAAATCACCTATGTGTCCTGGACTGTGGATTCTCCTTTAATTAGTCTTCTAACTCCTACGGTGTTTTATTCGGAAAATCGTATTTTTGTGTTTGACCGTTCAGAATATCTTAAACTTCGTCAAAGAGGTGTGAAACAGGTTTTTCATCTGCCTTTGGCTGGAAATCCTCATCGCTGCTCTTCTACCACTACTTGCAAATCTAACGAGAGCTATCCTGTTTCTTTTCTTGGAAATTTATACGATAAAAATTATTACGATGCTCTTTGCTCTATACTACCGGATTATCTCTGTGGTTATATTGATGCAGCCATGGAAGCACAATTAAATATACCTTGTGGAAATATCTTCCCTTATCTTCTAACGGATTCTATCTTTCAGGAGCTAAAACCTTATTTGCACTTAGATGACAGTTTTAATTCCTGTTTTGAGACCGAAGGTGATGAACTTTTGCAGATGCAGTTTTCTACCCGGGTGCTTTCTCATAAAACAGCTGCTCTGATACGTATCCGCACCTTAAATATTCTCGCAAAGGATTTTCCGGTACATCTATTTACTACTAGCAGCACCACACCGTTGCGACAGGTACAGGTCCATCCTCCGGTGGATTACCATACAGAAATGTCAGAGGTTTTTGCCCGAAGTAAAATTAATTTAAATATGACTGCACCTAATATCGAAAGTGGAATTCCGTTGCGTGCATGGGATATTCTAAGTGCCGGTGGATTCCTGTTAACGGATTACCGTCCCGAATATGACAAACTGTTGATAAATGGTCAGGATATGGTGATTTATGAGAATTTAACTGATTTAAAACAAAAAGCAAGCTATTATTTATCTCACGAAGAAGAACGGCTTGAAATCGCCCGAAATGGTTATAAACGTATACTTCAGGAACATAATTATCAAAATAGAATTCAAAAAATGCTGGAAACACTTTAAGTATCCAGCATTTTTATCGACTTCACGAAAGTATGTATTTTGAGCTTTCAAATTCTCGCCAAAACTTTCCTTTTCACGACAACAACTTTCCTTGTGAGTTTATTCTCTTTTTTTCTGAATGCTTATATCCTAATAAGTAAATACTATAACTATCCTTTTATATAGTTATAAAATTCTGAAAACGGAGTATGACAATCCTTATGGACAGTAAAATTATCGGCAACAATATTCGAAAACTTCGAAAAAAAGAGCAATTAACCCAGGCACAATTAGCAGAAGCAATAGATAAATCCACGATTCATGTTTCCCATATGGAGAATGGACTAACTAACATTTCTATTGATTGTCTTTTAGCACTATGTGCTGCTTTAAAAACAACACCAAATACTATTTTGCAGGGTACTTATTATATTCCTTCTGCAGAAAATCACAATTTGCTAACGGATTCCAATCTATATCAAACCCACGATAGCGAGTTTCTAGCAAGAGAAATCGCGGATTTGGTCGTTAAAAAATTAGAGTCCAGGTGAGTTTCTTATAATATTCTTCGTGGCTTCATTGTAGATTCAGCCAGCTTGTAAATAGAATAACGGTCAGCAATCCCAAAGAAAAGTATTGCTGACCGTTATTTATTTCCACTACGTAAATTCCACCACAAGAAAGCTTTACTGTAATTCCTTCAAGAATGCTTCGATGCGGTCTAATCCTTTTTCAATCTGTTCAATAGAAATGGCATAGGACAAACGGATATGATCTGCAAAACCAAAATCTGCACATGGCACTACTGCCACATTGTACTCTTCGATTAAGATTTCAGCCATCTTAGCTGTGTCTGCAACTTCCTGTCCCTTATAGCTCTTTCCTAATACACCGTTTACATCTACGAACACATAGAATGCGCCCATTGGCTCAATAGCACTTACATTTGGCATGTTAGAAATTCTTTCAAACATATATTTCCGGCGCTTATCAAATTCTGCATGCATAGCTGCAACAGAATCCTGAGGACCATTTAATGCTTCTACCGCTGCCTTCTGAGCGATAGAGTTTGGATTAGAGGTCTGATGACTCTGGACACTGCTCATCATCTTTGCAATTTCCTTAGAGGAACCTGTATATCCAATTCTCCAGCCAGTCATGGCATAACTCTTTGCCAGACCGCTACAGGTAATAGTTCTATCGTAGATTTCTTTACTGAAAGAAGCAATGCTTACATGCTTCTGGTCACCATAAACCAAGTTCTCATACATTTCATCTGCTACTACATAGAAATCCTTCTCTATAACTACATCTGCAATTGCACGAAGCTCTTCTTCTGTATATAACATACCAGTTGGATTGTTTGGTGTATTTAACACAACCGCTTTTGTTTTATCCGTTACTGCTGCTCTTAACGCCTCTGCTGTCAGCTTATAATTCTGCTCCTTTGTAGTATTAATAATCACAGGCACACCACCTGCCAGCTTTACGATTTCAGGATAGCTAAGCCAAAATGGCGCTGGGATGATTACTTCATCTCCCGGATTAATAATTGCTGTAAATATATTTGTTAAGGAATGCTTTCCACCATTGCTGATAACAATCTGGTCTGGTGCATAATCTAAACCATTAAACTCCTTGAATTTCTTAGAAATCGCTTCCTTTAAATCATTGGTTCCGGAAGCTGGCGTATATTTTGTAAATCCATCGTGAATTGCCTTAATTGCAGCATCACAAATATTATCTGGTGTATTAAAATCCGGCTCACCGGCACCAAACCCTACAACATCCTTCCCCTGTGCTTTTAACTCTTTTGCTTTTGCAGTAATTGCCAATGTAGAAGATGGTTTTACTGCTGCTGCTTTTTTCGATAATTCTAATGACATAATAATAGCCCCTTTCTTGACCTGATTGTTTTCCTTTGTTTTGCCTTTTCTTTCCATATTGTACCAAAGGCACTAATATGATTTATACCACATTTTCCGCCCCTGCGTCAACGTATAATTGTATACAACTTTGCACTTCATATCTTACTGTCCTATGGTAATATTGGCACCCTCCTCTTCTTTCTTTCCATTTTTCCATAAACTTCCGTAAATAAACTTTTGCATTTCCTTCACATTTTCATCCAAAGGAGTTGGAAGAATCACGGACATAGAACGAACTCTTGTAATGTCGTATGCTCCTTCTACTGGAACATTCAATGTTTCCAGCTTTGGATTTTTACTTCGGACGGATACGCCCTGATACAAATAATTCACCAAGTCCTTCTTTTTTATATCTGTAGTAACTAGTGGCATCAGCTTTGGCACCATCGCTATCAATTCCAGAGAAGATTTGTCCATTAATTTATCATAAATCGCTGTCATAACGGTACGATGGCGTAAAGTTCTTGCAAAATCTCCAGCCTGTCCATCCTTGCTGACATAACGTACTCTGGCATATCCAAGCGCCTGATTTCCATTCATATGATTCACACCTACATGAAGGTTGTGATTGGAATAATCGGATATATAGTTTGTTCGATTCAAATAACTAACTTCTTCTTCCGATAATTCAATCTCTATGCCGCCAAGGGCATCGATAACCTGCTGAAAGGAATCAAAATTCACCAATACATAACCATCTACTGTAATACCAAAATTCTGTTTAATGGTTTTCTTCAAGGTTTTCATGCCGCCATTATGATATGCCGCATTAATTTTATTATCGCTGAACCCTGGAATCTGTACATATGTGTCACGCATAATGGAAGTCAACCGCAGATTATTATCCCGCTGGTTAATAGTAGCAATCATAATACTATCGGTACGGCCTCTTCCACCACCAATGGCTTCCTCGCCACAAATCAGAATATTGATAACTTCCTTGCTTTGGTTTACACTGTCCGCACTGTCCAACTGGATAGCATCTGGATCTAATTCTTTCAGGTTCTCAATATCTTCGTCCGTATCAAAATATTCCTCCTGAGCTTCTACATCTTCACCACCATCAATATTCATCTGATTATAGTAGTAATTAAATACTCCATATCCAACACCACCCAGCACCAGCAGCACACATAAAACAATAATAGTTATCTTGCTCCATAAAGGCAGCTTCTTCTTGGATGCTTTTTCTTCCAAATCACTCATAGATTATTTCCTTTCTATAACTTATCTACTGTTCACTCTCCCTTAATTCTTAAAGCTGTGGATTGGCGCAGGAATCCGTCCTCCACGATTAATAAACTCGCTGCAATCAAACTGATTCACCGGCATAATCGGCGCATAACCAAGCAAACCGCCAAATTCTACCATTTCGCCTACTTCTTTACCTATTACCGGAATTAAACGTACCGCTGTGGTCTTTTGGTTAATCATACCAATTGCCATTTCATCCGCTATAATTCCAGAAATAGTGGTTGCTTTGGTATCTCCCGGAATGGCAATCATATCCAGACCAACGGAACATACACAGGTCATAGCCTCTAATTTTTCTAAGGTTAATGCGCCATCCAAAACAGCATCAATCATTCCCTGATCTTCACTAACTGGAATAAATGCACCACTCAAACCACCTACATAAGAGGATGCCATAACGCCACCCTTTTTCACCTGATCATTTAACATAGCCAAAGCAGCGGTAGTTCCCGGTGCTCCTGCTCTCTGCAAGCCCATCTCTTCAAAAATATCTGCAATACTGTCACCAATGGCTGGTGTTGGCGCAAGAGATAAATCAATAATTCCAAAAGGAATGTTCATTCTCTTGGAAGCCTCCATAGCAACCAGTTGTCCCACACGGGTTATCTTAAAGGCGGTCTTTTTAATAGTCTCACACAGAGAACCAAAGTCGGTTCCATGTTCTGATTCCAATGCCTTACGCATTACACCAGGACCACTGACACCTACATTAATAATCTCATCCGCTTCGGTTACACCATGAAAGGCTCCTGCCATAAATGGATTATCATCTGGTGCATTACAAAATACCACCAGCTTAGCACAGCCAATGCTGTCTCTTTCCTTGGTGTATTCTGCTGCTTCCAGAATAATTTCACCCATCATCTTAACTGCATCCATATTTAATCCTGTTTTAGTAGAACCCAAATTTACCGAACTACATACATATTCTGTAGAAGCCAGAGCCTGTGGAATAGAACGAATCAGCAGTTCGTCACTTTTGGTCATTCCCTTAGATACCAATGCACTATAACCACCGATAAAGTTTACGCCCAAGGTCTTTGCTGCCCGGTCTAAGGTCTTTGCAATAGTTACATAGTCCTCTGGTGTCTTACAGGCAGCACCACCTACTAAAGCAATTGGTGTCACTGAAATACGTTTATTTACAATTGGAATACCAAATTCTCTCTCGATTTCCTGTCCTGTTGCTACTAAATCCTTTGCTACCGAAGTAATACGATTATAGATTTTTTCATTGAGCCGGTCTAAATCACTGTCGATACAGTTTAACAGACTAATACCAATGGTAATGGTACGTACATCCAGATTTTCCTTCTCAATCATATTATTGGTTTCTAGAACCTCATAGATATTAATCATGATTATTTTTCCCTTTCTTCTAGATAAAATTCCTTCCTCTTAGATACGATGCATTTTGTCAAAAATATCTTCTCTCTGTGCCTTAATGATACAGCTCATTTCTTCTCCTATCTGCTCCAGCTCTCCGGCAAAGGTACCGAAGTCTTTTTCACACTGAGCGGTATCTACAATCATCATCATATTGAAAAATCCATCTACGATTGTCTGGGAAATATCTAAAATATTTACCTTATTTTCTGCTAAGTATGTACATACCTTTGCAATGATTCCTACACTATCTTTTCCTACTACTGTAATTACTGTTTTTTTCATTTTACTACCTCATTCTCATTTTTTATTCTATTTTTACTTATATGCTAACCAGCATGGAAGGTTTGTCTCTCTCTGCCACCGATAAATGGAATGGCAGATTGGTCATTCCTAATTCCTCCCATAGCTGACACTTCACTGTTTCATATGCCAGCTCTGGATAATTATTTTCCTTGGATAAGTGCGCCAAAAAAATATATTCCAGTCTTTTTCCTAGAAGCCTGCATAACAGCCGCCCGGAATCTTCATTAGACAAATGTCCCCATTCGCTAAGAATACGGCATTTTAATGAATAGGGATAACTGCCAGATTCCAACATACTAATATCATGATTTGCCTCCAGCAAAAGAATCTGACTTCCCTCCAGATGCTCTACAATATAATCATCAAACTTCCCAAGGTCTGTAGCCACACTAGCTTTCTGCCCCCCGGATTCTACTGTATAGCAGACCGGCTCTGCAGCATCGTGGGAAATATGGAACGGTGTAATCCTCATGCCACCAATGGATACCTCTCTATCTGCATGAACCTGATATAAATGCTCCATCCCAATGACACCCTTCTTATCCTTCATGCGAATCTGATCCAAGGTTCCTCCTGTGGCATAAATCGGTGTCTGAAACATTTTCACCATCATAGGAAGTCCTTGTATATGATCCGAATGCTCATGTGTCACAAAAATCCCATCCAAATCCTCTGGTCTTACATGAATTTCCTTCAACCCTTCCACAATACGCTTTCGGCTAACCCCCGCATCAATGAGAATATGATGCTCTCCATCCCCTACATAGATACAATTGCCACTACTTCCACTGGCAATACTACATACCTGCATCTGTCTACAATCCTTTCTTCGGTATCTTTTCTTTTCAAAAAAAGTTCTTTTCTATAGCTTTCCTTAGAAACTCTATTCCCAATAGATCTGAATTTCATCTCCTGCCTTAACCGGATCTACAAATTCAGATTGTTTTCCGTTAATTAACGTTAACAGCCTGTCTCCCTTGGCAACAGATAAATCAAAATCATAAAAATCTAATACATCAACTAAAATATATTCTTTCTTATTCTTTAATACTACACTTTCTCCATTTACAAGTACCGCAATTTCCTCTTCCACTTCTGGCTCTTGAGAAATTATGTTTTCTTCCTCTTGGGAATCCGCATTTTCTTCCTCTTTTGTCTCTTGGCTGACAGACTGATTTTCTGATACAAGATCCTCTAAACTTTCTAAGGATTCTCCTTTAATTACAGCCTCCGGAACCTGCCCCTCACCATACTCATCCATTAACTGCTGATAGTTCGGTTCCTCCTTCTGAATCTCACAGGCTACTGAGAAGTTATCATAAACCTTTTCTTCCATGTCTGCAAGAGCATTATTGACATATACCTTTCCCTTATAGGTAATATCCATAAACTCCAATACCTGCTGTAAAGAATAATATTCTACAATCTCAATCACATCATTTTCCTGAATACTGTAAAATTCAGAAACCAACTCTCCATTCACCTTTACAAAACGCGGACAGATAATTTGTTTTCCATTGAAATAAAACTGCATGGTTGTACGGTATTCTGGTATCTTTCCTATAGTCAGCTCCGCATCTTCCCCCGCTGTGGACTCCAGAATCTCAATCTTATCGTTTGGTTCAATGGCTTGACTCAGTCCGCTTATCTGACCATTAATTTTCACCACTGCTGCTTCCCCAGCATCTCCCCGTTTCATGCGCTTTTCACCATTAACGGTATAATTAAGGGTCTTTCCTCTTTTCGGAAACAAATCTTCATTTGGGAATCCCACCTGCATGGCAGCATCCACTACCGTTAATTTACTATTATCATATAACTTAATTCGTTCTCCATTGACCGTTACAAAAATAAAGTTATTTTTCTGTTCATAATAATTCAGACAAATGCCCACAGGAGTAACCAATAAGGAATCCACCTTCAAATCACTTTGCAGGAATTCAATATGTCCCATAACATCCGAACCACGAAGGGCAACCCGGTCTGCCGGCAGTTCCAGATACTGCGCTAAGCTTTCTACAAAGCCTCTTACCTTTCCGCCACCACCAACAACAAATACTGCACTAACGGATTTACCGCCATTTAATTCTTTAATTTTTTCTGCCACCTGACTAGTAATTTCTCTCACTGTCTGATCCACTATTTCTACAACTTCCTCAGATGGTATTTTATGGGATAATCCCATAATATCTTTAAACGTAACCTGCTTTTTCGTAGTGCTCTGGCATTTGATTTTTTCTGCTTCTGTAAATTCTGTAAGATAACGTCTAGCCAAACATTCCGTCACCTCATCGCCAGCTGCCGGAATCATTCCATATGCTAAAATGCTGCCATCGTTGGTAATAGAAATATCCGAGGTTCCCGCTCCTACATCCACCAATGCAATATTTAACAAACGGAACCGCTCTGGAATGGCTACGTTAATTGCAGCAATTGGCTCCAATGTCAGATTTGCAACAAAAAGCCCCGCTTTTTCTACCGCAGCATATAACCCATCCACTACCTCATCTGGAAGAAAGGTTGCAATTAATTCTGTTTCAATAGAATTTGCCTTATGACCCTCCAGATTTGAGATTGGATAGTCATTCTGAT
The DNA here is from genome assembly GCA_964511525.1 of uncultured Jutongia sp. Lineage (GTDB taxonomy): Bacteria > Bacillota > Clostridia > Lachnospirales > Lachnospiraceae > Jutongia. The sequence continues at coordinate 54,960 of CAZEFX010000001.1, read as the reverse complement.
AATATCGAATTACCGAATATCCCACACAATAAAACTTAATATTATCATTTTGTTTTTCCTGCCGAAGAATTTCATATGCATTTTCTACCCCTAGCATATCTAACGAATAAATATGTTCACTGGTAATAACGGTTTCATAATTAAAATCTACCTTTGCTTTTGCAACCACTGTCTTTAACACACGTCCAGCAGCAGCAATACATACATCCTTTAACGGTCTGCCAACCTGACTTTCCAGTTTCTTTTTCACCTCTATAATCGTGTCCGCTACCGCTTGAATATCATGAATCTGTCCATCCATCATAGCTCTTGTTTCATGTTCAACTGAAACCTGTGCCACTACAACAAAACGATTGGTACTTTCCTTATATCCTACGGTTCCTACAATGCTTCGGGTTCCAATATCCAGACCAAACACCAGAGGTTCTTTTATATTTTTCAATAATGCTTTTATTTCTTTTTGTTTATTTGCTTTCGCTGATGTACCTGCACTTTTTTTTGTTGCAGATGTACGACCTGTACCTGAGGTTTTCTTTTTCTCCATACCTTCCGGCTCCTCTCTTTTTCAAATTCTTATCCCCATAAGTTTCTTTTTTCACTAACTTTTACTATAACATAAATTTGTCAAACAAGCAAAAAGGCAACGCCGACGCGTTGCCTTTTAAGAATTGCTCCGCAATTCTTGTTGACATCCCACTAATTTCGAGCAATTTCCTACTGCACAAAAAAGGGAGAGCCGCCTTCTTAAATCCAGCGACTCTCCTTTATAATAGAGAAAAGAGTAAGCAATTATTTTAACTTTAAGTTGAAGCTGACAGAAATGCTCTTTTTCCACTTAAATGCTTTTGGTTTTGCACAAGGATTATTTTTCGTTCCACCTTCACCCCATTCATTGAAGATTTCCAAACGATACTTATCCGGATCACCTTCTGGCTCCAATGCTCCCTGTACTAACTTCTTCTGATTAATCTTTACAACTTTTCCATCACACTTAATCACAACATTAGAAATTTTCACTTTTTTTACATTGTAATCTTTCAATATATCCTGAATATCTATACAGAACACCTTCGCTCCTTTGGATGCTTTTGGCTTATCCCCCTCGAATTCACCCTGAGCCTGTGACATTTTTAAAGTAACCGTATACTTTGCAGTACCTTTTTTATTCTTTATCTTTGTGTTTGCTATAGTAGACTCCATATTCTTGCACTTAAAGTCATCACTCATCCACATCAAATAACAGTTATATGTCTTTGCTGCATCTGCTTTTTTCGTGTCTGTCATAACTCCACCAGCTACAATTGCAGTAGCAAGCACCAACGATACTACTCTTTTAAATGCTTTTCTCATCAAATCGTCCTCCAAAAACACTTCATTGTTAATAGTGCACAAATCACAAGAATATATCCTTTTTTTCTATTCAATTATTACACTCTTTCACAAGGAGTATTTTACCACCTTTGTGAATTTATGTCAACTTTCTCATATCATAAATTCGTTTTTTATGCATTTTCACCATTCCACTTCCCTGTAACATCCTAGGGAGCATTTTTGCTTTATGGGATGAACTTTCTTATAAAGTAAAAACTCCGGCACCTTTCGATACCGGAGTGAAAACTCTTATTTTACACAAATTATTTAATTGCAACTGTGTAAGTGATTTCAATGCTCTTCTTAGGCATTGTGTATTTGAACTTAGGTACTCTAGAGTTCCATGTGTTGATAATCTGAAGCTGAACGCATCCATCTGTTGAACCTGGATCTGGAGTAGTAATACCCTTCTTGAAAGTCTTTACAGTCTTTCCATCAAACTTAACTGAAACGTTTGTGAATTTAACCTTCTTAACCATCTTTCCAGGGATAGTAGTATCAACATATAAAGAGTTGAATGTCTTATCCTTGCTGATAACACCAGCCTTCAAGCCTGTTAACTTAACTGTGTAAGTAGCACCTTTTTTGTTTGCCTTCATAGTTACATCTGTAAACTTAGCAGATTTAGCCTTAGAGCTCAACTTGTTTGTTGTGTTCTGAAGCTTGCTGGAGAATGCAGCGTCATCATGCTGGTTACGGAATGTCCACTGACCAGTTGCAAGACACATATATGCCTTATAAGAGCTTGCTGCCTCTGCCTTCTGTGGTACAGCTGCTGAAGTTGCTACTACTGCAAGAGCTACTGCAAGAGAAACTACTCTCTTTACTACCTTACCTAATCTCATAATTAAATTCCTCCTTAAAATAAAAAATGCTTGCAATTTGCTATGTACGAATAAGCCTCCGCGCAAACCGCTCCTCATTGATACATGCTAGCACATTTGTGCAATTCTGTCAACTTTATTCTCGTTTTTCTTCTGAAAACTGGAAGAATTTAACGACTTTTTTTTCTTCCAACACAAATATACTAGTTTTTATAGATAAATATTACCAAAGAATCAAGTCAGAAATATGTCAATAATAGAAATTATCTGGCTAAAATATCCGTAACTTCCGCAATATATAAGGTATGATAATCCTGATCGCTATACCACTGCTTATGGATTCCTTCATCCCAAAATCCCTCCGGCTTTAACGGAGTAGCTGACATCACTTTACAAATCAATGCCAAATTTCCCTGATCTACAAAAGGTACACCATTTCTGAAATTCAATTCAACCCCAGCCTCTTTCAGCTTATCCTCTGTTCTTCCAGACACACTTCCAAGGTATTTCAACATGTTCCGATGCTTTTCTCCTAAAAAGCTCAAGGAAAAACTTCCCTGCTTGTCGATAAACTCTTTTGTGTAACGGCTCTGACGAATTACTACGTACACTACATTCTTTCCCCACATAACTCCCATTCCACCCCAGGAAGCGGTCATAGTGTTTGCCTTTTCTTCATCTCCTGCTGTTACCAGCATCCATTCCTTTCCTATCTTCTCAAAAGGGTTACACTCCATAAACTCTGGTGTTACGTCCTGAAAACTATGCATAAAAAGCCCTCCATTCTGTTCTGCATTGTCTTTCGCAGAAAGTCTTAATTTTTTATAATTATTATATTCCTATTGCATATTTTTGACAACCTTTCCATAAAATGATAGGATAGCCGTAACCATAGAAAAATAAGAAAGATGAGGACTTTTCCATGAAAGATTTACCAATAAAAATCGAGATGCATACCCACACCAGTGAGTCTAGTCCCTGCGCCCATGTTTCCGCAGCGAATATGGTATCTATGTATCAAGCTGCAGGATATGACGCTGTGGTAATTACAGATCATTATTGCAAATGGGTAATGGAGCAAAGTGGTGCCAGTACTCCTGAAGAATATGTAGAATACTTTTTATCTGGTTATCATGCTGCACTGGCTGCGGCAAAGAACCTTTCTTTCACTGTGCTTTTTGGTGCAGAAATAAATCTTTTAGAAAGTCCTAACGACTATCTTTTATATGGTGCCAGCGAAGATTTTTTCCAAAGACATCTTTCCCTTTACGAATTAAGTCTGGCAGAATTATCCTCTCTCTGCCATAAAAATAATATTCTTCTTTTTCAGGCGCATCCATACCGCACATATTGTACTCCATCAGATGCAGCACTCTTAGATGGAACAGAATATTATAATGGAAACCCCCGCCATAACAACCAAAATGAAAAAGCCACGGAATGGGCTAAGGCAAATAAACTGCTGGCATCCTCCGGAAGTGATTTTCACGAAGAGGAAGATTTAGCCAAAGGCGGCATTCTTACAACAGAAAGAATTCAAACAACAGAACAGCTTCGAGATTTACTAAAATCTGGTAACTATACATTAATTCAACCATAGTTTCACTTAAAATGCATATTTCATTGTGAGGTATTTATGAAAAAAATAATTTTAAAACTAAAAGCTTTTCCATTATATACACCTGCAAAGAAATTCCATCAAAACTTAAAAGAATCTGCCATTTCCGCATATGCTGGCCAAACTGCTTACATGCTAATTTTGTCTGGTAACTATACATTAATTCAACCATAGTTTCACTTAAAATGCATATTTCATTGTGAGGTATTTATGAAAAAAATAATTTTAAAACTAAAAGCTTTTCCATTATATACACCTGCAAAGAAATTCCATCAAAACTTAAAAGAATCTGCCATTTCCGCATATGCTGGCCAAACTGCTTACATGCTAATTTTGTCCTTTTTCCCATTCTTTTTGTTTTTATTGTCCCTTTTGCAGTACACCCCTATTTCCAAAGCTTCTTTACTGACAGCAATGCACTTATTTTTACCAAATTCGTTAAGTGATTTTATTATTTCCTTGATAAATACCCTTTACCAAAATCAGTTTTTTTCACTGCTTCCTATTACAGTCATTACTGCATTATGGCTTGGTTCCAAAGCATTTTTAGCCTTAATCCAAGGATTAAATTCTGTCTATGAAATTAAAGAAACCAGAAACTACTTTATTCTTCGTTTCTGGTCTATTCTTTATACCATATTATTTGCTGTTCTTTTATTATCTACTCTAACAATACTTGTATTTGGAAATTCTTTATTTTTCCATCTAAAAAAACATTTTCCATTTTTAGAACAAAGTCTTCTTCCTATTATTAGTCTTCGTTCTTTGATAGGATTTCTTGTTATGTTACTTTTCTTTACTCTGCTCTACAAAAATATTCCCAACCAAAAGCTAAAATTCTCAAAACAGATGCCAGGGGCACTTCTTGCCACCAGTGGCTGGATGGGATTTTCTTTTTTGTATTCCTACTACATTGACCATTTCAGTAACTATATTGCCATTTATGGAACTATGACTACCATTGCACTGCTTATGGTTTGGCTTTATGCCTGCATGTATATTCTCTTTCTAGGTGGAATGCTAAATTTCTTTTTAAGCGAATATTCTCCTATGGAGGATAAAAAATAATTATTTAATCTGACATTCCTGATAATAATGAGAGAGAATATCCTGGTAAGAAAATCCCTCTTTCGCCATAGCTGCTGCTCCATTCTGGCTCATACCCACACCATGACCAAAGCCCCCTCCAATCAGTCGAAATTGCACTTCCCCATTGGATACACTATCCTGCACAAAAAAAGCAGCACTAGGAAGTAAAGAAAGGCTCTGTCTGTTTCCATCCTTCGTTTCGATTACTGTATCGGATAACAACAATTTTTCACGGATACTTTGCTGCCCCTCTATCACTTCACTTCCTTTGGAACCTGTAATCCTGATTTTCTGTAACAATCCACTTTTTCCCCGTTCCAGAATCTGTATTTTTTTAATTGTGCCAATTCCTAATTTCAATCCTAACTGTTTCGCTGGCAATTCTGTCCTCCAACGATACCAGTTGCTTTCTTCATCGTAGGTATTGCATATCTCGTTTGTTATAAACTCCCTAAAAATCTTTTCTTCACTGAAATTTAAACCTTTGATTCCCGTTTTTTTCTGACTGCTTTTAGTAATCTGAAGCTTCGCAGGATAGCACACATTTGCATCGCCACCCCACACCTCTTTTGTAGTGGCACTACTGCCCCAGGAAGTAGAATAGTAATAGGTGGTTATTACTTTTTTTCCATGGTAAAGTAATTCCCCTGCTGTGTCATCAACTGCTTTCTGAGTTCTCTTGTCTTCTCCTGCCATATTATACACCTGAAATGCTGTAGTATCATCCACGTGGGCATCATACTCTTTATATCTATTTGCTTTCTTTTGATTCCATGCAAAGCTTCTGGCACAAACCGCCTGCGCCTTTAATGCTTCCATGGGATAAGATGCCGACATTTCTCCCGGAACTACTCCGTATAAATATTCTCTAAGTTTTAATTCATTAATCACAAGAAGACCTTGACTTTCTTTTTTTATCTCTATGATTCCTCTATAGGCAGGAATCTCTTGTCTTCGCAAAACAGAAAGAATTTTTATTTTTCCTTTCGGACAGGCAAATAAAACTTTTTCAGAATTTTTATCTATTTCTTCTTTGGTAAACTCTATTATCTCTCCTGGAGAATACACTTCCTTTTTACCATTCCTTTTCACCGAAAATTCTTCGCTTCCTGTAATTTGTACCACATCATGAAATATACTACTCATATTAGAATTTGTAATGAGAACCCGGATTTTTTCTTCTTCTCTTTTTTTTCGCTGAAGAATACTTTTTTCTTCTTTTTCTTTATGAATTTCCCGAAAAAAATTGCTTTTTTGAAAAATATTTCCTTCTTTGAAAGCCTCCAACAAAAAGCAAAATAAAAGCATTAGAAAAAAAACTGCCATTATAATCACTTTTGGGGATATTTTTCCTTTTTTTCTATGTTTTCTCCTGTTCTTTACTGCCACAACTCTTACCAAGCCTTTCCATTTTATACCAAAAACCTTCTCTTCTTAGATATATTCTTTCACACGGTATTCTATGATTTCTACTGCTTCACAAATAAAATCCAACGCTCTGCTATAGGTGTAGTAAATAGGGGCTTTCCATTCCGGAGCATGATTGAAAAAGAAGTTAAGAATCCATTCCCTGCTTCTGGTAAGTTCTTCCTTTGTTATCATATCTCTTATCTCATAGGGCTCCACACTTTTTAAAATCTGCAAAACTTGATTCATCCCTGAATATTCCTTCGCCAGACGATAATCTATCTGATTTACATCATAGGTGAAATATTCAAAGGTTTTCATATCCCGGTCTGTTAACCCCTTACCTTTCATCCTTTCCATAAACTCTGGACGTATGGTCAACATAAAAATTTCATCCGCTAAAATATGGGTAAGATAACCTAGATACAAATCCTTTTCTGTACCCGCAGATTTATAATATTTTTCTGCAAACTCACGGATACGCTGATGAAACAATTCCAAATGCTCTGGTTTAGAAAATTCATAATCTGGAATCCCATCTCGGAAATGAGTATGCATCTTCATAGGGCGTTGATAATTTTCTCTTGCCATAATCCCATCAGGACATACATTTCCTGCAATAAATAATCCGATATTCTCTATGTCTAATCTCTGGGACAATTCCCATGCAATGGCTAAATGCTCTACTGTTCCTGCCATATTTTCAACGCCTCTCTTCCCGTTTTCACTAAATATTCCATCGCCTCCACAGGATAGTCTCCTGCCGCAGTCTCTCCTGTAAGCATTAATGCTCCTGCTCCATCCAGCACCGCATTATAAATATCCATCACTTCTGCTCTGGTAGGAATCCTAGCATGTTCCATAGAATGTAACAACTGAGTTACTACCATAAATGGCTTCTTTGCGTCTTTGCATTTTTTGCTAATTTCTTTCTGCAATGACGGCAGTTTCCAAAGTGGCAGCCCATTGCCTAAATCTCCCCGGGCAATAATTACCATATCACTTTCCGGTATAATTTCCTCCAACGCATCTACCCCTGCCATATTTTCAATCTTTGAAAATATACGAATATGGGGAGCTTCTGCTTCCCTCAATGCCTGTCTCAATCTACGGACATCACTTGCTCCACGCACAAACGGAAGCATAACTCCCGTAACTCCTGCCTCTTTTGCTCCCTCTATATTTTTCAAATCCTCTTCTGTTAATGTAGGCATAGGAATTGTCACTCCCGGTAGTGCAATGCTCTTTCTTGAAAGCAATGTTCCGCCCCGCAGAACTTTACAAAACACTTCCGCTTCTCCCCTTGCTTCTTTTACAGCTTCCACTTGTAACAAAAGTCTTCCATCATCCAATAGAATTTCCTGTCCTTCTTCCAAATAAGGAACAATTTCTGAGGGAAAAGGAATTTTCTCTTTGAAATTAAACACTTCTCCTTCCTGTAATAATACCTCATCCTGCAGCTTGCCAATTCGCAGCTCCGGTCCCTGTAAATCAATTAGTATTTCTGGTTTTATATGACATTTTTCTGCTGCTTTCTGAATAGAAACGAACCATTCCTTGCTTTCTTCCAGACTCTGATGAGACATATTGATTCTCACACCAGTCATGCCCACTCGAAACATTTCTTCAATAACTGATTCATCCTGACAGGATTTCCCTATGGTTCCATAAAATTCCATCTTTTCATCGTCCTCCGACTTGCCTTTTTATTCTATCTGTTAATTTATGCTTTATCAATTCTTAGTATCTTCTGCACATATTCTTTACTATATCACATCATTATGATAGATTCCATTGCTGAAAAAAAGGTTGATTTTCTCATAGAAATACTATAGAATAAATTGCAGTGCTGAAATAGCTCAGTCGGTAGAGCACTTCACTCGTAATGAAGGGGTCGAGGGTTCAAGTCCCTTTTTCAGCTTATTAGAAAAACTCGGAAATATAGGGCTTCCGAGGTTTTTCTAGTTTTATCAACTTCGTTTCTTAACCCTAAAAATCCTGTTTGAGTGCATTTTTTATAGAATATCCCCAGTTGTAAACTGAAATAATAAAAATTCTTATTGAACCAAAAAACACTCGCTCGACATAACAGACTATGTTATCCTAAATTAAGGAGCAATCGTATTGCAGGGTGCGTTGACCACCATTTTTAACAGAATGGGGGTGACGCTATGCAAAATCAGTTTGATTTTAAAGATTTGATGCAGTTCGGTCTTTTCATTTTGGCGTTACTTACATTCATTTGTTCGATTTGTAAGTAGTTTCATACATAGCAAAAACCACCCTCAATAACTTTGGCGAGTTGTATGGGTGGCTTTTTTGCTATCATCAATATACGTCAACCCACCTTGTGGGCGGTTGCTCTTTCTATACATTATATTATATTCTTTTCATGCCTATGTCAAGAAATCCATAGGTATCTATCAGATAAAAAGTACATTTTCATTGAAGTCCTTCCACTTCTTCCTGTGTCAGTCTCCGATATGCTCCTAATTCTAAGTCGCCATCTAATTCTAACCCTCCCATAGACAGTCTCTTTAGATACACCACCGGTTTTCCCACTGCTGCCAGCATTCGTTTTACCTGATGGAACTTTCCTTCCCGAATAGCTAAATTCAGCCATGTATATTCTTTATCCCATTGGCTTTCATACTTTACCTCTGAAACCTTTGCAGGCAATGTTAGTTTTTCTTCTCCAATGTCTACTCCTTCTTCCAGAACCTTTGCATCTTCTTCTGTAACCTTTCCCTCTGCCTTTACCAAATAAGTCTTCCATACATGCTTTTTCGGTGAAAGAAGATTATGAGCAAGTTCTCCATCATTGGTAATCAAAAGCAAACCTTCTGTGTCTTTATCCAAGCGTCCCACAGGAAATAAATCATCCCTTTTACTGTCCTTAATCAAGGACACTACTGTTGGATACTCCCTATCTGACGTAGCGGATACATAGCCTGCCGGCTTATTCAGCATATAATATTCATACCGGGCATACTCAACCTGTTCTCCATCCACAGTAACAATATCTTCTGTATTTACTTTTTGCTCTGGTTTTTTCACAGGAATGTCATTTACAAAAACACGGCCTGATTTGATGAGTTTCTTCACCTCAGACCGTGTCCCTACTGACATCTGTGACAAATATTTATCTAGTCGCATCTGTCTTTATTCACTTTCTTTTTTCATTACATACCACGATACATATCTTCATACTTTCTGGCAGAGCTGTTCCAAGAGAAATCCTGTGCCATACCGCGGTCAATAATCTTATTCCACTCTCTCTTACGGTTGTAGTAAACATCTTTCGCATAACGAATGGTATCTAACATTTCATGAGCATTGTAGTTACTAAAGGAGAATCCCGTTCCCTTACTCTCATATTCATTATAAGGCTCTACGGTATCCTTCAGACCACCAGTCTCACGAACGATTGGCACAGTACCATAACGCAAGCTCATTAACTGGCTTAAGCCACATGGCTCAAACAGCGATGGCATCAGGAATGCATCACAGCCTGCATAAATCTTATGAGAACGCTCATTGGAGTAGAAAATATTGGCAGAAACTCTTCCATGATACTTCCACTCAAAATGACGGAATAAGTTTTCATAACGCTCTTCACCAGTTCCTAATACAACCAGCTGGGTATCCTCTGCACAAATCTCCTCAATGACATAATCAATGAGATCAAAGCCTTTCTGGTCAGTAAGACGAGATACGATACCAATCATAAACTTCTTATCGTTCTCCTCCAAACCAAGCTCTCTCTGAAGACCACGTTTATTTTTAATCTTTTCCTTACGGAAATTCTTAGCCGTATAATTTGCAAAGATAAATGGGTCTGTCTCTGGATTGTACTCATTGTAATCCAAGCCATTTACGATACCAAGGAGAGAATTACTTCTAGCCCGCATCAAACCATCCAGATGCTCTCCATAAAATGGCATCTTAATCTCTTCTGCATAAGAATCACTAACGGTAGTTACCATATCTGCATATACAATACCACCCTTTAAGTAGTTTGCATCACCATATGCTTCCAGCTTGTCTGGTGCAAAATAATATTCATTCAGGCCAGTAATATCAATCACCTTGCGTTTATCCCAAATCCCCTGGAATTTCAGGTTATGAATTGTCATAATCGTCTTAATTCCATGATAAAATGGATTTGCATTAAAGGTATCTTTGATGTATACAGGAATCAAACCAGTCTGCCAGTCGTGGCAGTGAATAATGTCAGGTCTGAAATCCAAAGAAGGCATTGCAGAAAGTGCTGCCTTACAGAAGAATGCAAACTTCTCAATATCTTCATGAATATTACCATATGGATGATAACCTGCAAAATAGAACTCATTATCAATAAAATAGAAATGAACTCCCTCATATTCCATTTCTAAAATTCCAACATACTGACTTCTCCATGCTAAATCCATATAAAAATGTGTCTTGTACTGCATCTGCTGTTTCCACTCATCTGGAATACAGGCATATTTCGGTACCATGACACGAACATCGAATTCTTCCTTATTGAAGTACTTTGGAAGAGAACCCACAACGTCAGCTAATCCTCCTGTTTTCACAAAAGGAACACACTCTGAAGCTACAAACAAAATATTTTTCATAAACACCCTCCATTCTTTTTAAATCCCTATTTTCTAATTATACCTTATTTATCCAGAAGTGAAAAGTGTTTTTTGCTACTTTGCCATGATTTTATCGGGTTTTCTTTCCTTTTTTCTATGCCCGCATTTTATATTCCAGACGGATTTTATCTGCTATCAAAGCCACAAATTCAGAATTAGTAGGTTTTCCCTTTCCTGAATTGACAGTATATCCAAATAATTCTTCTATGGTTTCTACTCTGCCTCTGCTCCACGCCACCTCAATAGCATGCCGAATAGCACGTTCCACTCTGCTAGGTGTAGTCTTATGTCGTTTGGCAATGGTAGGATACAATACCTTTGTTATAGAACCTAACATTTCGGTGTCACCAACGGACATTATAATAGCATCCCGAAGATATTGATACCCTTTAATATGAGCCGGAATCCCAATCTCATGTATAATATCTGTCACATCAGCCTCCAAACTACCTGCCAGTCTTCGGTTTCGATTTTCAAACACCGTACTAATAACCTTGTTTTCTCTTTTTTCGTTCTGAACATTTACCTGTTGTCGTAACGCCCGGATTCTAGACAAAATCACCCGATTATCAAAGGGTTTCAAAATATAATAGGCAGCTCCTAATTCAAAAGCATTTTCTGTTACATTTTCCTGACATACCGCAGAAACTACGATAATCTCCGGCTTATGTTCCATTTCTCTGTTTTTTAACCGCTCCATCACTCCCAATCCATCTATCTTTGGCATAATCAAATCCAACAAAACCACATCTGGCCGCAAAACAGAAATAAGCCGTAATGCCTCCTCTCCATCTGATGCAGTTCCCGCTACCTCCATATCCTGTTCTCTTTCCAGGGCATCCTTTAGTATACTTACAATTCTTTTGTTGTCGTCTACGATTAATACTCTTGTTGACTCCATGGCCCCTCCTGCTTTCCCTTGATTTTTGTCGTTTTCTATAAAGATTAGGGGCTTCAAAGGTACTTCCTTCTGATACCCAAGTCTAATAAAAAACGCCTTAGAAAAAGTATACAATCTTCCCAAGGCATTTCAACAAAAAGCATGCATCAAATATCGACGTCCTTATACAACATCTGCCACAATATTTTATTTTTTTCTTTCCTTCGCTTTCATCTTCCCTTCTAAAAAACGCCTGTAATAAAAATCTCTAATCCAATGGCAATCAATATAACACCACCTAAGATAGATGCCTTATTAGAAAGCTTGGTTCCAAACTTTTTTCCAATCAGTAATCCACCTACACAGATTACAAAGGTCACTGCTGCAATAATCAGCGAACAGACCAGAGCCATAACCCAGGAGTATTCTGCAATGGTAAATCCCACAGACAAAGCATCAATAGAGGTTGCCACTCCCTGTACCAACAGTCCAACAAAGCCTACCGCAGCCTTTTCTTCCTCTTCCTCGTCCTTTTTGATACCTTCCCAAAGCACCTTTCCGCCAATATACGCTAACAGAATTAATGCAATCCATGGTATCATTTTCTCAAAAACTTTAAAATATTGCAATATGGTATGTACACAAATCCATCCGGTCATAGGCATTAATGCCTGAAATACAGCAAAAACACCTGCAATAATACAGACCCTTCCCGCTTTCATCTTTGGTTCATTCAGCCCATTTGCAAGGGAAACAGAAAATGCATCCATTGCTAATCCCACACCTAATAATACACTGTTAATAAAAAATACAATACTCCAGCTCACAATTTTATCTCCTTATAGTAATCTAATTTACTTTAGGACTCTGCATAAAATTCTTCAAATTCCTGCACAGACATAGGTTTTGCAAAATAGTATCCCTGAAACATTTCGCAGCCCATTTCTGCTAAAAACTGTACCTGTTCTGCGGTTTCCACACCTTCTGTTATCACTGGCATATCCAGATGTTTAGAAAGACTAATAATCATCTGTAAAATTTTCTTACTTCTCTCCTCGTCATTTGCTTTCTTCAAAAATCCCATATCTATTTTTAATATATCAACATGAATATCCTTTAACATATTTAAAGAAGAGTAACCACTTCCAAAATCATCCATTTCTACCACAAAACCATTGTGACGAAGTTTTTTAATTAATTCCAATTGCCGGTTAAAATCCATAACAATGGCAGTTTCTGTAATTTCTAATTTTAATTTACTAGGATTAATCTGGTATTTTTCTACCAAATCCACAAAAATCTGGTAAATATTAAGGAAATAGAAATCTCTTGGAGATATATTGACAGATATATATAAATCCTCTTTTCCTTCTTCCTTCCACTGGCGGAGCTGCTTGCAAGCTTTTTCCCAAATAAACTGGTCTACGTCAGAAATCAAACCATTCTTCTCAAAAACCGGTATGAAATCTCCGGGCAATATTGCTCCTTTTTCCGGATGAATCCAACGAACTAATGCTTCAGCACCTAATATTTTTCCATCAGCAGAAAACTGCGGCTGCAAATACATTTTTAATTGCTCCTGTTGGATTGCATCTGTTAATCCATGAATCAGTTCCTGCTCATGCATAATATTATCACGGATTGTATTATTATAATACGCCACTCTCTTATGGTAATCCCCTTTAATAGTAGCAATTGCCATTCTGGCACGGTCACACATAACTGCTACCGAAACATCCTTTTGAGTGATTTCATACACTCCCATATAATTAACTAATGGGATAGAAACATTTTTTTCAGCACCTGCAAAAAAATCATGCTCATCACCAGAAAACAACGTCTCCTTATAATCCTCCTTATGCATAAGAATCGCAAACACATCATTACCAAGGCGTCCGTACACGCTATTCTCCCCTGCCTGTTCCTTAATTATACGGGCAAAATTTACCAAAACCGTATCTCCTGTCTGAGTTCCCAGAAAATCATTAATCATTTTAAAATCTTTAATATCCGTACAAATCATAAGAAGCTTCTCGTGAGCATGGCGCTTAATATACCGGGCTGCTTTTACATCAAAACATCCCTTATTATATAATCCGGTCAGACTATCATGGGTAGCCAGATACTGCTCCAGCTTCATGTTATTAATTTCTTCTGTTCTATCCTGAATTACAAAATATCCGCCCTGGAGCTGGCTCTTCGCATCTACCATTCTTTGTAATTCAATTTTTAGGATTAATTCTTCTTCTCCACGGAAAAAGCTTTGTTCCTTTTTGAAATCCTTATCATACTGCATATAAAGTACACGGCACCACTCCTCTAAGGTGGTTCCATCTTTATTTACTAGTGGGCTTTCCTTACTCAGGAAGTTTTCTCCACATTTATTGCTGTAAAGTTTCTTTCCCTCCACATCCAGAACAAATAAGCCTACCGACATATTCTGAGCCACTTGGAACAATGTTTTTGGTAACAGCTTTTGGGGAGTATAGACAAAAACACAATAATAAATACAGACACCTTCTATAGCATAACTAAATACGGAAATGTCAATAGCAGAATTCATGGAAAATGCATTTATAATCACAATAATTACAACACCAATAGCAATCGCCAGATACCTTTTCCGATAAAACATAGGAGACTTTACCGAACGATAAAACAAACTAACCAGACAGAATGTCACCAGCATGAGAATAATGGCATAATGTGTATAAAATAATGGCGTAATTTGCAATGCAAAAAATTCCTCTCCTTTAAATAAGGTCACCGGCTCCAGAGTAAAAAGATGCTGGAATACATTATTCAAAAAAATGGAAACATTATCCAGACACAACAATAAAATCATGTATTTTTTCTTCACATGATTCTCAAACTCATTTCCAATATACTCAATAGAAAAACGCAACAAATAATAAAGCAGCCAGTTTGCTGCTGCGAAATAACCGCTATAGCCAAAAAGACAAATTACTTCAGAGGTTGTAAACAGTGACAGGGTATGAAAAAATATAATAACAAACCCTGCCGACAAAAGCCCTCTAACGGTATGAGTTAGTTTATGCTTTTCCTTACATGTTTTATAAATATAGTACCCTAGTACAACCAGAGCAATTATCATTAAGCTTATTATAAAAATCTTCATATATTCATCCTTTTCTCTATTTAGCAGAATAATTAACAGATTATTTAATTTTATCATCTTTTGTTCTAAAAGTCTATTTTACAAAAGAAACAAGGAAACACCTAAGTGTCTCCTTGTTCTTGTTACTGTTTTTTTATTTTATGGCATCCACCATAGACTTAACATACTCGTAGACTGGCTTTGCTGCCTGATGTCCATGGGTCCCAATGATTTTTACAATGGCACTTCCTACAATGACACCATCTGCCATTTTTCCATATTTTTCTGCCTGCTCCGGTGTGTGTATCCCAAATCCCACTGCTACCGGTGTGTCTGTCACCTGACGAATGCTGTCTACAATTCCCTCAATATCTGTGGTAATTTCACTACGGGTGCCAGTTACTCCCAGAGAAGAAACCAAATAAATATATCCCTTCGCCTCTCTGGCTATCATTTGAATCCGCTGCTGGCTGGTAGGGGCAATTAGAGCGATTAAATCCACGCCCTGTCCTTCTGCAATAGCTGCCAGTTCCCCCCTCTCTTCAAAAGGCATATCCGGAATAATTATTCCGCTGACTCCCACTTGTCTGCAACGTTTACAAAATGCTTCATATCCATATTTAAATACCGGATTTAGATAGGTTAGAAGCACCAATGGCACAGATATCTTTTTATTCACTCTTTCAATCATATCAAATACCATGTCTGTGGTACAGCCTCCCGGGGCAGACAATGCTCTTACATTAGCATCCTGTATCACAGGACCTTCCGCAATAGGATCAGAAAATGGAATTCCTATTTCAATCAAAGCCGCCCCTGCCTGCTCCATTTCTATTATAAATTCCTCTGTTTTTTCTAACGAAGGATCTCCGGCAGTTAAAAATCCAACAAATGCTTTTTTATTTTCAAATGCTTCTTTTATTCTACTCATATTACGCTCCTTTCTGCACAATTACTTCTGTAAATTGTACTATGCTTTCTATTACCTTTTCTGCTCTATTTCAAAATATCTTCTACAGCTCCCTTACTTTTCGCACAATTTCCAGCATCTTTTTTCTGTCCTTATTTCCTTCTGTTTCCACAGCACTGCTAATATCCAGGGCATACAAAGATTTCAAAGCTGCTGCCTCCTGAAGATTCTCCTTCTGGATTCCTCCTGCCAGAAAGAAAGGGGTATTCATCTCTTGGATTAAATTCCAATCAAAGGTTTTACCAGTACCTCCATACGCCTTCGTAGAATAGGAATCAAAAAGCAAATAGTCTGCCCCGCTCTTCTGACACCCTGTCACATCCTCTTTTGATGCAACCCGGACTGCCTTAATGATTTTTATATCTCCTATCCGCTTCCGAAGATTTTCTATATAGGCATCATCCTCTTCTCCATGAAGCTGAACCATTTGAATAACCCCTTCCATTACCAGCTCTGCTACCTTTGTCACTTCTTCATTAACAAATACGCCTACAGCCACAATATCCGGATGAAGAAGTTCTTTTAAATGCTTTGCCTGAGTCTTTGTTACTTTTCTTTTGCTGTCAGCAAAAACAAATCCAATATAATCCGGCTTACATTCATTAGCATAAACAATATCCTCTTCTCTTTGCAAACCACAGATTTTGATTTTTTTCATCCTACAACTTCCTTTCCCTTAGTTGCAAAATTGTTTTCACATTCGCCCTTCTTCCCTGATAATTCCTGCAGCACCGCCCTTTTGTCCCTACTTCTCATTAAGGTTTCTCCAATTAATACTCCATTGGTTCCGTTTTCCCGAAGCTGTTTTATGTCTTCCGAAGTTTTGATGCCACTTTCCGAAACAAATAAGATATTATCCGGCACCAGTTTTCGCAGCTTGATGCTATGGTTCACATCCACCTGAAAGGTCTTTAAATCCCGGTTATTAACTCCAATGATTTCCGCTCCTGCCTCCAAAGCCCGCTTAATTTCTTCCTGGTCATGGGTTTCTACCAGAGCAGATAATCCAATACTCCCTGCAATCTGTAAAAACTTCTTTAATTCCTTATCTTTTAGCAGACTACAAATCAGCAAAACAGCTGAAGCTCCCAGAAGCTTTGCTTCATAAATCTGATAAGCATCCACCGTAAAATCCTTTCGTAAAACCGGCAAGGATACCGCCTCTGCAATTTCTTGTAAATAGGCATCTCTTCCCAGAAAATATTCTGGTTCTGTTAATACTGACAGAGCAGATGCCCCTGCCTGTTCATATTCCCTGGCAATCTCCAGATAGGGAAAGTCTTTTACAATAATACCTTTGGATGGAGAAGCCTTTTTTACTTCGCAGATAAAATGGATTCCCACACCCGAAATACTTTTTTGAAAGGGAAATAGAAATTTTCCATTCTCTGCTTTTTCCTTTGCTGCCATAGCTTCCGCCTTGGTCTTCATCTGGTCAAAAGGAATCCTTTCCTTTCTGGCAGCAATATCTATCTTTCTCTTCTCTGCAATTTCTTCTAAAATATTCATGGAACTCACCCTTTCTTAGATTAACGATTGCTACAAGCTATAAACTTCTCCAGCTGCGCCAATGCCTTTCCACTTTGAATAGCTTCTCTTGCAATTTCAATACCTTTCTGAATGGTACAGCCTTTGGCAATATGGATAGCAGCTCCTGCATTTAAAATAACGGCATCTGTCTTTGGTCCCTGCTCCCCTTCCAGAATTCTTCTGGCTATGGCTGCATTTTCCTGTGGGGCTCCTCCCACCAAATCTTCTTTTTTACATCGGGTAAATCCATAATCCTCCGGCTTCATTTCATAGGTATGAAATTCTCCATTGATAGCTTCGCACACAAAGGTAGGTGCACTTAAAGAAATTTCATCTATATTGTCTTCCCCATATACCACCATGGCACTTTTTACTCCCAGATTCACCAGCACTCTTGCCAAAGGCTCCACCAAATCCTTTCCATACACTCCTAAAAGCTGCATACTGGCTCCGGCAGGATTCGCAAGAGGTCCCAGACAATTAAATAATGTCCTAACTCCCATTTCCTTTCTTACTCCACCAACGAACCTCATGGCAGTATGATACTTTTGTGCAAATAAGAAGCAGATATTTAACTCCTTCAAAATCCCGGCACTTACTTCTGGGGATAAATCGATTTTCACCCCTAAAGCTTCCAGACAATCCGCAGTTCCACACTGGCTGGAGGCCGCTCTGTTTCCATGCTTCGCCACGGGAATTCCTACAGAGGAAACTACGATAGATGCCAAGGTAGAAATATTAATACTATTGGAGCCATCTCCTCCTGTTCCCACAATTTCCAATACGTCCATATCATTTAAAAACCGTTCACAATGATTACGCATTACTCTTGCTGCGGAAGTGATTTCTTCGATGGTTTCCCCCTTCATATTCATAGCAGTTAGGAAGGAAGCCTTCTGAGCATCTGTTGCCACTCCTTCCATAATTTCATTCATAACCTGTGTCATCATTTCATTACTTAAATCTTCTTTATTTACAACCTTTGCAATAGCTTCTTTAATCATATTTCCCCTCTTTTCTGCTAGACCCACTGTTCTTTCCCTGGTCTTTTGCTTTCCTTCACTAAACTCTTGCTTTGTTTCTATTCTCATAAAATTTTCTAATATTTGCTTTCCCTCTGGCGTCAAAATAGATTCCGGATGAAACTGCACTCCATATACTGGATAACATCTATGTTCCACCGCCATAACTTCCCCATCTGCTGTTACAGCTGTTACTACCAATTCCTCAGGAATACTTTCACTACCGGTTGCAAGGGAATGATACCTTGCTACCTGTACTGTTTCATCTAAGCCCTGAAACAATCTGCTGTCCTTTGCCAGACTTATCTCTGAGGACTTCCCATGCATTAATTGTTTTGCATAGGTTATCTTTGCACCATATGCTTCACAAATCGCCTGATGACCGAGACAAACTCCCAGTATCGGAATCTTTCCACCAAGTTTTCTTACTAGTTCTTCACAGATTCCAGCATCTTCTGGTCTTCCCGGTCCCGGAGACAAAATAATATGGGTAGGCTCCAAGGTTTGAATTTCTTCCACCGATAACTCATCATTCCGTATTACTTTAATATCCCAACAGATTTCCCCAACCAACTGGTATAGGTTATAAGAAAAACTATCATAATTATCAATCAACAATACCATTTAAATTTCCTCCTCCCCTGCTTCCAATGCTTTCACTACTGCCTTTGCTTTATTGATGCATTCCTCATATTCCTTTTCTGGTACACTGTCTGCCACAATCCCGGCACCAGAGCGTACAAAAACCTTTCCATTTTTCTTATAGGCAATCCGAATGGCAATACAGGTATCCAGATTTCCAGTAAAATCAATATAGCCAATAGCACCTCCGTAAATTCCCCGCTTATTATTTTCCAACTGGTTTATAATCTCCATGGCTCTGATTTTTGGAGCACCGGATAAGGTTCCTGCTGGCAGTACTGCATCAATGACATCCAATGGCATTTTATCCTCCCGAATGGCTCCCCGGACGGTGGAACCGATATGCATCACATGGGAATACCTCTCAATGGACATATATTTTTCCACTTCCACACTGCCAAACTTACTGACCTTTCCCAAATCATTTCTTCCTAAATCCACCAGCATGTTGTGCTCTGCCAGCTCCTTTTCATCCTGCAATAGTTCCTGTTCCAACCGCAGGTCTTCTTCTGGTGTTTCCCCTCTTGGTCTGGTGCCTGCTAAAGGAAAGGTATGAAGTTCTCCATCCTCCAGCTTCACCAGTGTTTCCGGAGAGGCTCCAGCAACCTCTATGTTATTGGAGCTAAAATAAAACATATAGGGAGATGGGTTAATAGTTCGCAGTACCCGATAGGCATTAAACAAGCTTCCCTCAAAATCTGCATCCAGCCGGTTGGATAACACTACCTGAAAAATGTCTCCTTCTAAAATATACTTCTTTGTCTTTTCAATCATGCTGCAATAAGCTTCCTTCTGAAATAGCTGTCGCAATGGGGATTTTAACTTTCCCGGTGCTATCTTTACCGGCTCCCCTTTTTTTATGAGTTCTATAATCCTTTCTACTTCCATACAGGCTCTTTTATATTCCTGTTCCAAATTTTCCACCTTTGCATTAACAATGATAATAATTTTCTGTCGAAAATGATCAAAGGCAATCACCTTATCAAAAAGCATTAAATCCACATCCTTAAAACCTTCTTCATCTTTGGCATCCAGCTCTAAGGTCGGTTCACTATACTTTGCATAATCGTAGGCAAAATACCCCACCAGCCCTCCTGTAAAGCTTGGTAATGTACGAATTTTAGGACTCCGATAATCCTTCATAATTTCAGTAATGATAGAGCCCGGATGTTTTACTTTTTTCTGAATCTCTTCCTGCAAGCCTTCTCCTTTTTGAATTGTCAATTTTCCATCCGTGCAGGTTATTTCCATAGCCGGTTCAAATCCAAGAAAGGTATACCGTCCCCAACGCTTTTGTTCCTCTACGCTTTCCAGCATGTAGCAGTGGGAACTGACTCCCTTTAAAATTTTTACTACTTCCATGGGCGTTTTTACATCCGCCATAATTTCCTGACTAATAGGAACTACCTTGTAGCCATCTGCCAGTTTTTTCGCTTCTTCCAATGTAATCATGTTTTCTCCTTTCTTTCTGATCAGAGATTAAGAGCAATATTCATGCGTTGCTCTGCAAGGCATCCTGCGGAACATTTTTCGCTTTATAGGACCAACTTGACTCGTTAGTCTATAAAGCAAAAAACCGCCCTTGACAATAGAAAACTATTGTCAAGGACGGTAAATATACACTAACAATTGCTTACTGGCAACTGTTCCAATATTTCCATATACCGCGGTGCCACCTTGATTTGTGGAATCCACACTCTCATCAGAATACCAACATATTCCTGGCAACTTACGTATGCCTGCACGTCGTAGAATACTCAGGAATCACTTCCCTTTGACTACGCCCTCAGTGGTCCATTTAATAAATAGCATCCTGCCGGTTCTCAGCAATCCCAGCTCTCTGTATGGGCCCGTTTATTTTTATCTCCACTTCAACGGTTTAAATTTTATTAGGTTGTATTTCAACATATGCCGAAATCTTCAACATGTGCTAAAATTGTTTTTCATTATACTCTGACCTCTGGATATGTCAAGATTTTTTATTATAGTTTTTTCCTATGACCTAAATTTCTTATAACCTGATTTCTTTAATTTCTTTATATTTTCTTTCTTAGCAGTACCCTTTACTTTAATTACTTTCTTGCATCCCTTGAACGCATTCTTCTCCACCTTGTCCAATTTTGCCTTTAATATCAGAGTATTTAACTTCTTGCAATTTGCAAATGCCTGACTGGAAATCACCTTGATATTCTTAGGTAAAGTAATCGTTCTTGCCTGGGCACCTGAAAACGCTTTCTTGCCAATAGCATTTACTGTATACACCGTACCATCACTATCTTTTACTGTTGCAGGCACAGATAACTTCTTCGCCTTCTTATCCTTCTTCGTTAAACTGGTTATGGTAGCTGTATTCTTACCTGCTTCTTTGGTCAGGGAATATTTATACTTACCAACAGTAGCAGTAGTGTTGGTTACTGCAGTTGAATCAGTAGGTATCGGTACAACTGTTGCCCCACCGGTAGCTGGATTTGTAGATACTGGTGCAGAAGTCTCTGTTGTGTCTGGCGTCTCTGTCACTTCTGGTGTTGGTGTTGTTTCTGGTACAATCTCCGGATTAACATAGGTACCTTCTTCAATTTCTTTCAGAACAGTATCTAAACCACTAATTGTAAATGTAATTTCAATTCCCTGCTGTGGCATTGCTAAATTTTCATTTGCATTAATGGTACCTAATGGATAATCCTCTACAGGTATTTCTCCATCCCACTTATTAATCAGCATAAAGTTATAATACTTATCATCCGTTTTTACTACCAACTCAAATGGACTTCCTTCTAACTCTACACCATCAAATTTAACTACAGCATTAGATACAACAATCTCCGAATAATCCTTTAATGGAATATCGGTAGCTATACTAAGCATATTAAAGGAGTTGGCACCTGATAAATCAATTCCATCAATTGCAACGGTATATTCGCCATTTTCAGTAAGTTTAACATCTGTTACTGTAGTATCTGCAGCTGTAACTTCTGCACCAGAAGCATGAATATATTCCCAGCTATGACTTCCGCTTGATAAACCTCGGATTGGAGTATAGGCATTTCTATAATCCCAGGTAGTTGTCTGGTACGCAAGATACGCATGGATGCCTTGATTATCCCATACATTCTGATCTAAATAATCTGGAAATACAAAATCTGTTGTTTCACTACCACCAGAAGCACCACCGGTTTCTCTCTCGGTATCTATAGTTCCATCCGCGTCATTAATTGTATTATAGAAAATCGCAATATCTTTATAATTAATTGCTGGTGTTACGCGGTCAAAATAAGCTCCATTATCCCAAAGAACAGGAACGGCATGATACTTCACTGCTTCCTTGAAAACATCCAAGAACCACTGGGTTACTCCTCCAGATACAGCAGATGGTTCACAAACTCCACACTCACCAACAATAATACCATATCCTGCATCACTGAACCGCTGTAAATCCTTAAAATATTCTACCGTAGCAGCCTGATCTGCTGTGGTATAATCTCCATTGGGTCTGTCTAAGCAAAAATGAGTTGGTGTGTAATAATGAACCGAAAGAAACAATTTATTCGTTCCATTTTCTTCGGTGTCTTCCGGCATAACAAATCTTTCATCTGCAGTGTCCTGAAAATTAGTGTTATAACCAGGAATCAAAAGAAATCTTCCCTCATTATTTCCACCTGTGCTACGAACTACATTCACAAATTTCTGATTAATTGCATTCACTGTTTCATACAGCTCATCCGTACTTAAGTTTCCACTAACTACTTCTGTATCATAGCTTGCATTGTCTGGCTTACAATAGCCCTTTGCCGGACAATCATTAATAACGATACCATCATTTAAGCGGTCACCTAATTCTTCGTTAGCACCTTCAAAAATCAAGTGATCAGAATAGCCTTTAAAGCGTTCTGCAATCTGAGTCCAGTAGCTTTCATAGCGATTCCATGCAGCCTGACGCATTTCCTCATTTGCTACCTTATCACCATTTTCGTCCTTCTTGCAGGAACCAAACTGTCCCCACCACTGATTATCCCAATGGTCATTAATAATAACATACATACCATTATCCAAAGCATAGTTCGCAATTTCCTCTACTCTATCTAACAATTCTCCACGAATGGTGTAAGTTCCATCATCATTGTCACCATTGGACCAAGCCACTGGAATACGAAGAGTATTAATACCATAGCTATGTATCTTATCGATGTATGCTCTGGTAGTCTCAGGCTGTCCCCAAATCCCTTCAAAATCTTTTGCTGAGGCCTCATTTTTACCATCTACTAAATATACCGCCTCCATGGTATTTCCCAAGTTGATACCAGCTCCCATTTCTTCATCCGCCAGCTTTTGTGCAGTCATATCCCCACGCATACTACCATTATCTTTCACAGTAATGGTATCGCCATTAGAAAGAGTTACTGTCCGCTCTTCTCCAATGTTGGATGTGTCATTCCACTTCAGACGTAAATCAATATCCTCTGCTGCTAATGTTCCTGTAATAACTGCAGCTTCCTCCTCCGCAGATACCTTTGCACTATCCATAGTAAGTGCACTTATACTCGACAGAACCATTGCAAATGAAAGTGCCCCTGCCAATGCTTTTTTTTGTAATGCCTTTCTCATGTTTTATCCTCCTATTCCATTTTTGTTCCAAATTCAGAATCAATGTAATTTCATTATATTTTCCCATCTTTAAAAACACAATTTCCCGCCTTGCTCGCTTTTTGTCCATTTTTGTTCGCTACACAAAAAATCATTGCGTTTCTTCTCTTTTTTCTGCATACTATATTTAGAAACGGGAGGTGCTTACTCTATGGAATATCAAAATACATTTCAATGGAAAGAATCTATCTCAGGTTCCTACTACAGTTGTTGGAAATATGAAAATAAAGCCAAACAAAATTTCCCCCTGCATTGTCATTCCTATTATGAACTTTCTTATATAACAAAGGGAACAAGACAAGAATATTACAATGGAAAATATTATGAAATTGGAGAAGGCTCTTTGTTTTTTTTAACTCCATTAACCGTACATGGATTCACCAATAAAACAGAGGTAAACGATATGATATTGCAATTTTCACCAGACTATTTGCAGGCAAATGCTACTGCCATAAGCCCCAATACGATTTTAACTTTGAAAGCTGAAGATAAACCTTATGTGCAGGTTCCCAAAAATTCTTATTTAGAAGAAATAGTAAAAGAACTCTATTCTCTCTGTAATGATGTGACACAATTTCAGCAGAAAAGTAGTCCTTCTTTAAATTATCGTATCCAACAAAATCTAAATACCAGTCTACAGCTTTTACGACTAGTGAATTATTTATTGGAAAAGGATTTTTTAACCTTTCAAAAAGAAGAGCGTAGTTATTCCGATATTGCTATTTTAGATACTGTCATTAACCAAATATTATCTCATCCGGAAAATATGCCTACTATGGATGAGGCTGCCAAAATGGTAAACCTAAGCTATTATCATTTCAGCCGGTTATTTAAAAAAGCCACTGGATTTAACTACAACAATTACTGCAATCACCTTCGCATACAATATGCAGAAGAGCTGTTGCTTCACAGCAATTTATCCATTGCAGAAATCACTTCTGCCGTAGGACTGGAAACCAATAGCGGGCTTACCCGGTTATTCAAGCGAACGCTTGGTATGTCACCAATGCAATATCGAAAAAAAGAGAAAAAAAATAACTAAAAGGAGAAATACCATGCCAAACCCTTATTTGCCAAATTGGGAATATATTCCTGATGGAGAACCCCATCTTTTCGGAGAGCGAATCTATATTTATGGTTCTCATGACACAGTAGCTTCTGACCATTTCTGTGACTACCGTTTGAAGGTATGGAGTGCGTCTATTTATAATTTATCCCATTGGACATGTCATGGGGATATTTTTCGTACAAAGGCCACTAGAGACTATCCATCGGATTTAGGAGAAAATGGTAATTTACTTTATGCACCTGATGTAGTGGAAAAAGATGGAAAATATTATCTTTATGCCTATATTTTAAATAAAAAGGGATGTGTTGCTATAGCAGACAAGCCAGAAGGTCCTTTTCAGTTCCTGTCCCATTATCAGTACAATATACCAGAAGAAGTCTGTGACCACGGACAATTCATTGACCCTGGTGTACTAGTGGATGACGATGGAAAAGTATACATTTATTGTGGGTATACTCGGTCTTATATGGCACAAATAAACGAGAAAAATATGTACGAAATTCTAGACAATACCTTTCAGGAACATATCCTTCCTACTCTCCCCATGGAAGAACCTGCTGGCTTTTTTGAAGCCTGCTCTCCTAGAAAAATTGGAGATACTTATTATCTGATTTATTCTCCAAACTTAGGAAGCCGCTTAGCCTATGCAACCTCAGACAAACCAACGGGTCCCTTTACCTATAGAGGATATATAATAGACAATTCTGACCACTATCCTGCAGGAAACAATCATGGTTCCCTTTGTGAAATCAATGGTCAATGGTATATTTTTTATCACAAAATGACCAATGGTACTTTAATGTCCAGACGAGCCTGTGTAGAAAAAATCAACATTTTAGAAGATGGAAGTATTCCTACTGTAGAAATGACCTCTCTTGGTTTTGAGGATTCTCTAAATCCTTACGAGATTACTCCAGCAGAAATTGCCTGCTATCTCACTGGCGGCTGCTTTATCTCTGAATTAGATATATTTACTCGTATTGTCACAAATATAAAACATGAATGCATCATAGGATATAAATATTTTGATTTCGGTGAAAACAATACCAATCGTACTATGAAATTCTTTGCATACATTCGTGGATGTGGCTGCCGTGCAAGGATTCATCTTCGGCTAGATGACCCTGAAAACGGTACAGAAATCGGCATCTGTTTAGTAAACACAAACACACAAATTGTCTCTACTGTAGTACAAGGAGTAACTGGAAGACACGCTCTCTTCCTTTGTGTGGAATATGATGTAAGCGGATGTTTTGTAGATATGTTCCAGGACAGAAATCTATTTGATTTAGAGAAATTTGTATTTGTGAAGTAACAGTTATAAGTAACGCTGAACATCGAAATGAAATCGTCTTTTCGTCGAGATTGCTAATCAACATTTACAAAAAATATTATTTCAATGCATAAACAAAAAATGTCATCGTTTTTCTTCCTGAGTGGCGTTTGAACTCGCCGGTGCTTGAAGGATAGCAAGCGTTATGACGCGAGGCTATCCTTTTATGCACCGCTGCGTAGTTCATCCCGAGCTGAAAGGCGTCCACGAAGAAGAAATACCGATGACATTTTTGTCGTCACTTTAACAATTCATTTTATAAACCTTACTGGTCTTCACCGAATTCCGCAATATATGCTTCTAATAATTTCTCCGGCCAATCAGATACCGGCTCTAATCTACCCGTGAAGAAACGAAGAGTCTTTGGCTCATGTACGAAACGAAGACCCCCAATTAATTCTCTATGATCATACAACCATTTTACTCTGTCAATAACATACTCTGTCTGAGACAGTGTAAATACACGACGAGGGAATGCAAGGCGAACCATTTCAACAGAAGCAATATGCTCACTTCCATCTGCATTACGTTCCTCTGATAAAGTACCTCTTTCCATACCACGGATACCACCACAAAGATATAACGCAGCAACTAAGGAACCAGCTGGATACTGCTCTGCCGGAATATGACTAACCACTTCTCTTGCATCAATATGAGCACCCAAGCCACCCCCTGGTGTCACCATTGGAATGCCATGAGCATCCAATTCATCTACACAATGCTTAATAAACTGTGGAGCCTGAGAAATTACATCAAAATCCATAGTTTCATCAAAGCCAATAATCATGGCTTCCATCTCTTTTACAGACATACCACCATAGGTCAAAAAGCCTTCAAACATGGTGATATAGTCTTCCATATCATGGAACAATTTTTCATCACGAACCAAGATTCCGCCACCACGGCCAAATCCAAATTTACGTCCTGAGAAATAAATCATATCAAACAAATCAGCAATCATTCTGGTAATTTCACGGATAGACTTGTCCTTCATGGATTCTTCTCTTGTCTTAATAAAATATAAGTTATCCTGAAGTAATGAAGCATCTAAAAGTGTCATAATACCATACTTCTTTGCCAAATCAGTAGCTTCTTTCATGTTCTCATAGGAAATTGGCTGTCCACCAATGAGATTGGTACCTGCCTCCAGTCTTAAGTAAGCGATATTTTCCGCTCCTTCCTTTTCAATGCAGGCTTTTACCTTCTCTAAATCAATATTTCCCTTAAATGGAAGTGTGCTCTTAGTCACCAGACCTTCATCCTTAACCAGCTCTTCCACACGACCACCCAGACGGGTTACATGTGCCTTGGAAGTTGTAAAGTGATAATTCATAATAACGCAGCTTCCCGGTTTTACAAAATGCTGTGCAATAATATGTTCACAAGCACGTCCCTGATGAGCTGGTAATAAATTTGGAATACCAAAAATTTCTTCTAATTTATCTCTCATACGATAGAAGGTTTCACTTCCTGCATAGGCATCATCGGCACGAAGCATAGCAGACTGCATGTTATCACTCATAGCGTTTACACCGGAGTCTGTCAGCATATCCATGAAAATATCCCCATTATGCAACATGAATGTATTGAAACCAGCCTCTTTCATTTTTTCCAATCTTTCTTTCGCTGGCAATAAATTCAGTTTCTGTACGATTTTTACCTTGTGCATCTCCATAGGAACTGTCTTCCCACTATAAAATTTTATCTCTGGCATTATATAGTCCTCCCCAAAAATTGTTATTTTCTGCTTAATAGTATATAATATCAACTACAATTAATAAAATTGATGGTTTAGATAGGAGCAATCAATATTTTCGATTAAAGAGGTGACGATATGGAAATCAGAAACTTAATTACCTTTGTTCATGTAGCAGAATTAAATAATTTTACTAAAGCAGCTAAAGTTCTGGGGTACTCCCAGTCTACCGTTTCTTTTCAGATTAAACAGTTAGAAGAGGAATTGGACTGCTTACTTTTTGAGCGAATCAATCATACCATTAGTCTGACAGAAAAAGGGCGGGAGCTTCTGACCTATGCTCAGCAAATCAGCCATCTGACAGAAGAATTTAAACAAAACCTGAAAAACTCTCAGGAATTATCCGGCCATATTCATATTGTTACACCGGATTCTATCTGCGAAATGATGATGAGTACCAATTATCCTGATTTTTACCAGCATTACCCAAATATCAACTTGAAATTTTCTACTGCCGATACAGATGATATGTTCCGAATTCTGGATCATAATGAAGCGGATGTTATCTTCACTCTGGACAGTCATGTCTATCAGAAGGATTATGTAATTGCCAAGGAAGAACAGATTACTACCCACTTTGTTACCAGTGCACAGTCCCCTCTGGCGGGAAGGAAAGATTTATCTATTAAGAATATCGTTCATGAACCATTTATTCTTACCGAAAAAAAATTAGGCTATCGCCGTGTATTTGACGAAGCCCTTGCAAAAATGTCTTTGGAAATCCAGCCAGTCCTTGAAATTGGACGAACTGACTTAATTACCACTTCTCTGGAAAATGGTGTAGGTATTTCCTTCCTGCCAGATTTCGTTACAGAAAAGAAAGTTGCAGAAGGAACCCTGGCTTATTTGGATGTAGTTGATTTTGAAATTGAAATCTGGAAACAGTTGATTTATCATCGCAACAAATGGATTTCCAAACCTTTTGAAGCCTTTATTAACTATGTTATGGCAAATGAATTTCAAAATTGAAACATTTAGACTTTATATTAGTGACGCAGAACAAGGTCATATCTGTTTCTATTTCGTGGACGCCTTGCGGCTCGAAATGAACTACGCAGCGGATGCATAGAAGGATAGTTTCGCGTAATACGCTTACTATCCTTCAAGCACCGGCGAGTTCAAACGCCACTCAATCAGAAAAAATATGACCTTGTTCTGCTGCGTACTGGCTATCCTGTCATTGGATATTTACGGAAGCTAATCATATTTTATATGTTAAAGTTTGAACACATCACATAAATAGTAACAAGCTCACCGACATGATTGCCATGCCTGCTATCATTCCATAAATTGACAGGTGATGTTCTCCGTATTCTCTGGCGGCTGGCAGGAGTTCGTCTACAGATATGAACACCATGATTCCTGCAACAGCAGCAAAGATTACACCAAACATAACATCATTCATAATTGGCATCAATACCAGCCAGCCCGTTAATGCTCCAACAGGCTCCGCCAGTCCTGATAAAAAAGAATACATAAAAGCTTTTTTCCGGGAACCGGTAGCCTGATAGATTGGCACTGACACCGCAATTCCTTCGGGAATATTATGAATGGCAATGGCGATTACAATAGGAATTGCCACTTCCGGATCCTGTAATGCTGAAACAAAGGTTGCCAATCCTTCGGGAAAATTATGAACAGCGATAGCCAATGCGGTAAAGCTTCCGGTTCTCAATAGCTTTTTCGAGGTCTGGACTTCTTGCTGTTTTTCTTCACTTTCTTGGAATTTTTCACTAACTGCATGTTTATTGTGGATTTCCTGTGTATTCCTATTATCCGCCAGTACTTTTTTTGCTTCGTGGGGATTTTCATTCTCTGGAATTAATTTATCAATCAAAGCAATCAATAAAATTCCGCCAAAGAAAGCAAGAACCGTACTCCAAGCCCCTTGCTTTGCTCCTAAAACCTGACCTAAGGAATGATTTGCTTCCTGAAATATTTCAACAAAGGACACATAAATCATAACTCCTGCCGAAAATCCTAAGCTTACGGATAAGAATTTCTTATTGGTTTTCTTTGCAAAAAATGCAATCACACTGCCTATTCCTGTACTTAACCCTGCGAACAGAGTAAGCAAAAATGCAAACATAATCTCACTCATTCCTGACACTTCCTCCCTGTATTATATTCTGAAATCATCGCTTGGTGATTGCCTAAAATTCGTACTTGCGAATCTCACAATTTCCAATACCAAACCGAGCATACTCTTCATTTTCCATATCATAAAAATAAGAATGTACCACTCTGGAAATTCCATTATGAGCCACCAAAAGATAGGTTTTCTCTTCTGCCTCTGCCTTAATGTCATCCAGCAGATTATAAATCCGCTGCGCCAGATGCAACATAGTTTCTCCGCCCTCATAATGGTTAATAAAATGCTTTTTCATTTCAGCAAATTCTTCTCCGTTTCTTGGAGTGGATTCATATCTACCAAAGTTTTGCTCCTTGAGTCTTGGTTCCTCTCTCATAGGAATCCCTGTAATTTCTGAAATATGTCTTGCTGTTTCTGCGGCTCGGATTAACGGTGAATATAATATCTCGTCAATCTGAATCCCCTGCCGCAAAATTTCTTCTCCAAGCTGGGTTGCCTGCTGGTGTCCAAATTCCGTCAATTCAATATCTGTGGCTCCGCAGATTTTATTCTCCACATTCCAAACAGTTTGTCCATGTCTTGTAAAATATACCTGTGCCATTTTTGTCTCTCCTATCTATCTTTTTAATCTTTATTCCTGTTAATCCTATACGCACTCTCTTATTTTTATATAATATTTCCCTTTTCATCATAGCTTACTAACATGGCTATATCTTATTAAATTATCCGTCTTTATTCAACCGTTTTATAAAACTTCCTATAATTGACATTACAGGAGTTTGTATATATTGTATCCGAGAAGGTTGTATGCACAGAAAAAAGGCGTATGTCCAAATATCTGGACTTACGCCTTTTGGCTACGCGACAAATTGAATCATATCAAATTAATTCAAAAAATATCAACTATTTTATTCCTCATTATCCTCTGCTACCTTATTGGCTCTTGCTGCCACTTCTGCCTCCTGAATCTCTGTCGGAGTCTGCTCATATCTTGCAAATTCGTATTCATAATCTCCACGACCGCCTGTAATGGAGCGAAGCTTCGTGCAGTAGCCTGTCAGTTCCATCATCGGCACATCTGCTTCGATAAGCTGCTTGCCATCGGTGGTTGGATTCATTCCATTCACACGACCACGACGTTTATTCAAATCACCCATCACATCACCAATATATTCCTCTGGCACGGTTACTCTTAAAGTCATTACCGGCTCTAAAAGAATTGGAGAGGCTTCCATAATTCCCTTTTTAAATGCCTGAATGGTAGCTTTCTTAAATGCCATTTCTGAAGAATCTACGGTATGGTAAGAACCATCGTAGAGGATTCCCTTAATACCAACTACCGGATATGCGGCAAATGGTCCCTTGGCTACGGATTCCTGCAAGCCTTTTTCCACCGCCGGGAAGAAGTTCTTTGGAACTGCACCACCCACTACGATCTGTTCAAATACATACGGAGTATCCATATCTCCGGATGGCTCAAACTTCATCTTAACATGACCATACTGACCATGACCTCCGGACTGCTTTTTATACTTATATTCCACATCCGAACTCTTCTTAATGGTTTCCCGGAAAGCAATCTTTGGCTTACTCAGGGAAATTTCACACTTGTATTCATGCTGCAAACGGCTCTGAATGATTTCCAACTGCTGCTCACCGATTCCATAAAGTAAGGTTTGATGATTTTCAGAATCATTTACCACCTTTAGGGTCTGGTCTTCATGGGTAAGCTTTTGTAATGCCTGCGCAACCTTATCAATATCCCCCTTATTTGGCACCTTGTAACGCATAGCTGTGTATGGTTTAGAAATCTCAAATTTTCCATACTCAATTACATTTGCCTTGGTAGATAAGGTATTTCCGGTTCTTGCTGCGGTTAATTTGGCAATAGCACCAATATCACCGGCATGAAGCTCCTTCACTTCAATTGGCTTACCACCCTGCATAACATAAAGCTTATTTACCTTTTCTTCAATATCTTTATCCTTATTATAAATTAAATCATCTGACTTAAATACACCGGAGCAAACCTTGATAAAGGAATATTTTCCAATAAATGGATTTACCATTGTTTTAAATACATAAGCTGACTTTGGTTTTGCAAAATCATAATTTGCTTCAAAGACTTCATTGGTCTTCATATTAAATCCAGCAATCTCTTTATTCTCCGGACTTGGCAGATATTTTAAAATATCATCCATTAATGCATAAGTACCTTGTGACAGGGTATTGGAACCCATAGTAATCGGCACCAGAGAACCTTCCATTACATTTTTACGAAGCGCCGCACGAATCTCATTTTCGGAAAATGTTTCGCCACTAAAATAACGATCCATAAATTCTTCACTGGTTTCTGCCACTGCCTCCATTAAAAATTCTTTATATACCGATAAATTTTCCTGACTATATTCAGGAATCTGGCAATCCTCTACCTCCTGTCCTTTCCAACGGACAGCATTTTCACTAACTACATTCACATATCCTACAAACTTTTCATTCTCACGAATTGGAAAATGGAATGGTGCAATCTTCTTGCCATACATCTCTGTCAGTGTTTCCACAACGCTCTTAAAAGAAGCATTATCTGCGTCCATTCCCGTAACATAAATCATTCTTGGAATCTTATATTTCTCGCAAAGCTCCCAGGCCCTCTCTGTGCCTGCTTCTACTCCCGTCTTTCCAGAAACAACAATTATCGCTGCATCTGCTGCGCTAATCGCCTCTTCCACTTCACCAATAAAGTCAAAATATCCCGGAGTATCCAGAATATTAAGTTTGATTCCTTCCCATTCTAAAGAAACCACCGAGGTGCTAATAGAAATCTTACGAAGCTGCTCTTCCTTTCCAAAATCGCTAATGGTATTGCCATCATCAATCTTTCCCATGCGGTTAGTAAGTCCCGCCACATAAGCCATTGACTCCACCAGACTAGTCTTTCCGGCACCACCATGTCCAAGTAACACTACATTTCTAATCTTGTCAGTTGTGTAAATATTCATAGGCAAATCCTCCTAAACAAATCAGATGATGTGAACAGTTACAAGTTAAACCAATTATTTAATTATGTCTTTCCGACCTCCCTTAAACATTATCTAAATTTTACTAAAAAACGTCTATTTGTTCAAGAGTTTTGTGTATTTTTCACAAATACTAGGATAGTTTGGGATGCCCAAAGGAAACATAATAAAATTGAAACAATCGGAAGAAAAATGCGACTTGCGAAGAAAGAAATAGTGTGGTATAAATAAGAAAAGGGAACCCGAAGCGGTTCACCCTGATGATATAGCTAAAAAGATTTAGCCGTCACATTGGTCAGAATGTGGCGGCTAATTGTTTTTATCCCTGTAAATCTGATAACACAGACCTAACAGAGAAACAATCAAGATAGTAAACTGGAATAAATCCGAGTATGTAACCATCCTATCGCCCTCCTTTCTTTTGTCCGGAGGGCAATGCCCTCCAGTAAGAGGGTGAACTGCCTCGCTTCGATGTTCCCGTAAGCTCATTGTAGCATGATTCCGTATCTAGAATAAGTGTTCTTCCAATAAAAAAACTCAAAAACTCTCGTTCTGAGCAACGCCAAGAGCGGGGGGCTACGGAATTATAAAATAACTTTACTTTATATCAAAATAATTATTCCTCGAACTGTCAATAATGAAATACTCTTTTTCATTATATACAAAATATTTTGTATATACAAATACCAATTCTTCTCTACCATCTTCTAAATTTTCTTCAATGTCTGTCAAATATATCGTATAATCTTCTGGATTCAAATCAACCACTTCCCATGATCCATCTTCACCTTCAAATCTTACCTGTACTATAAAATTGCTTTTATCCGGTATCTCTCCTAATTCAGACACATACAAATCTTCATCATATTTTACAAACAATTCTAACGGCATAGGTTCTACACTTTTAGCCTCCGCCATTGTTATTGTTGCATCCAAATATACTGTTGTAGAGAAATCTTTATACTGAATTTTAAAAAAGCATTTTTCTTCGGTATATTCACAAGTATAATAAGCAGGACTTAAAACCTCCTTTGTCCCATTGCTATATTTCACATTCACTATAAAACAATATTTTGACACTAGATCCACAATAGTTCTCCCCGGATAAATCGGTTCTGCTTCTATCCCTACCTCTACCTTATCCGACGGATTCTGGGATGCGTCTGGTGTCGGGGTTACTTCCGGTGAATTTGTTACCTTTGGTGTCGGTGTCACCTCTGGTGTGTTTGTCACTTCCGGTGTTTGGGTTATCACTGGTGTTTGTGTCACTTCTGGTGTCTTGGTAACTACTGGGGTTTGAGACACTACCGGTGTATTTGTCCTTGCCGGAGTCTGGGAGATACTCGGTGTGTTTGTAGCATTTGGTGTTTTAGTTGATACTACAGTACTTGTGGCTGACGGTGCAGTTGTGGTTGTCTTTCCCGGGTCAGCCTGATTTTTCACAGTGATTTTTACTATTTTTTTCTGTTTCCTGTCTTTTTTAGAAATAACTGTGATTTTTACTTTTCCTTCCCTTTTTCCTTTCACAATTCCCTTTTGGTTTACCGTTGCAATCTTTTTATTTGAAGATTTAAATTCCGCTTTTACATTAGTCTTAATCTTAATACTTTTTCCAACCTGAACAGTCTTTG
This sequence comes from uncultured Jutongia sp., assembly GCA_964511525.1. Classification (GTDB taxonomy): domain Bacteria; phylum Bacillota; class Clostridia; order Lachnospirales; family Lachnospiraceae; genus Jutongia. Next base: position 20,310 of record CAZEFX010000001.1, on the reverse strand, counting down.
ATGAAGTCACCTTCAACTTTTTCTTTTTTGCCGCATAAGCAGAATTTGGTAGTGCTAAGCAGCTAACTGTCATTGCAAATGTCATCAGTATTGCTATAATCCGTTCTTTTCTTCCCATCATATTATCCTCCTTCTTCTTTAAGAAAATATTTGCTTTCTTTCATTACCTAACCGTTTCAAATATGCAATAAACCTCTCATATTATTTTTTCGCAAATTCTTCTTGTTAAGAAGAATATTAGCACACCATCGGGATATAATCAATAAAAATCTTCTTGTTAAGAATATTGCGTGAGGTGATGTAGTGAAAGCATTTTGGTATAATGAAACCCGAAAAAACCTATGTGGTACAAGAATCCGAGAATGTAGAAAAAGACAGAAAATGACCATAGAAAAACTGGCAACAGACGCACAAATCGCAGGGTATGATTTTATTACTGCCAATGCAATCACCAAAGCAGAACTGGGAATTCGCTTTATTCCAGACTATGAAGTAGCTATATTTGCGAAATTACTTCATACCACCCCAGATTACTTACTCAATCTGGAAAAGGATAACCTCGCATAATACGCTTGTTATCCTTCAAGCACCGGCGAGTTCAAACGCCACTCAGAAAGAAAACCAATGACATTTTTTGTCTGTCCACTGACTGTTTGCACAGTTTGATATTATTAGTTATATATTGTAACTACAATGCAATGCGATAATTTTCTCAGTAATATTTAATTATGCAGATATTCAGTACACAGCAGAAAAAGTTCATATATTTTCCGATTGAGTGGCATTTAAACTCGCTGGTGCTTGGATGGTATCAAATGCATTTGCATGAAGATAACATCCTATGCACCATTGCGTAGTTTATCTTGAGCCGCAAGGCGTCCACGAAACGGAAATATATATGAACTTTTTCTGCGTCACTATACATAGTTGATATTATGAGAAAATTTTTACGCTTTATTTCCCAGCAATAATCCCAACTGCTCTACCAAACCTGAGTTACCATTGACAGAGATTTCACCTACCTTATCGCAGATTCTCTCCAAGTACTCCAGCTCCTTCAAGCGGTAAAGAGTCTTGTTCTCATCCATGAGCTTTGCCGTATTTAACAAAGATCTGGTAGAGGCAACCTCCTCCCTTCTGGATATCACATTAGCCTGAGCGGACTTTTCTGCCACAAGGACAGAATTCATAATGTCCTTAATTTCTCCCGGCAGGATAATGTCCTTGATACCTACAGAAAGAAATTCTACATAAAATCCACCTTCCTTCTCCTTCACCTTTTCAAAGATTTTTTCAGAAAGGGTTTCCTTCCATTCTAAAATCTCGTCCAGCTTGTAGCTGCCTGCAAGCTCACGGATGGCTAACTGCACAAAGGAATAAATCTGCTGTTGGAAATTGCTGATAGTTTCCACTAAAGCAACCGCATCCTTCACACGATAGGTGCAAGCCACATTCATACGAATTCCAATCTTATCCTTGGTTAAAATCTCCTGACCAGCAATGGTTAATTCCTGCTGCTTCATGTCCACAATTCTTGCAGATACATGAATCCCATGATTCCAATAGAAATAGTCACCAGAAGTCAGGGTCTTCTGTAATACGTTGTCATAATACAAAAGACCAATCTGGCCTTCCGCCACCTTTATATTGGTATAATATTTTCCCGGAATCACCGCCAGCATTTGTCTGGTAACTTCCTTTCCAATCTCTGGCTCCTCCATAGAAATTAACTTTATCTCATACTTTTCAAATACATTCCAAAAAATGTATTCCCTGCGATTTGCAAAGGTATGCAGGGTATCATTAATATAAATCAGACCAAGATAATTATCTGGTATCTGAAAACGTACTGTAGACTTCTGGAAAAGAGAATCCTTTACCAGCACCTGATATGGAATCTCCATAAAATCCAACTCACCCATCATTTCTTCTATGTAAACTTCATATCCTAACATTCTTGAAAAATGATGAATTCCTGCTTGGACTAATCTCTCAAATTTACCATTCTTAATCACAAAACCAATTTCATTTTCACGAATAATATATCTCATTTTCTTTCTTCCTTTCTCTTTGAAATAGTACATTCTATCTCTTTTGTATTTCTTCTGTTGCGGAAATGTGATTTAGCATTTTGTGTAACAGGAGGACTGGGGTTTCTCTAAGACTGCATGGCTTATGAGCTCGATGAACTCTCGCCTTTTTCAGCTTATCTTCACCTTTGTTGTCCTATTACATCATCCTGCGGTATCCTCACCTTTCAGGCAACAGAAAAAACCGCCTTCTCCAGCCCTTCCAAAAGAAGCTGGTGCCAACAAAAGAAATAGTCTGTACCTTGATTTTTGGTGGATTTGAACCACCGAATTACATATCGTTGTGTGCTCTACCCGTCTGAGCTACCATTTTCATGGGGTGGAATCGAACCACCGACAACACAAGTTCTTCCTATTCCCTTAATAGGCTTGCAGAGAAAAAACTTATGGAATACCCTGTATCATATACCGGCACCGCAGAGCAGGGGATATTCCCCAATGCCCACGCAAATAAATTCTTCCCTTATATCATAACCACAGAATATTTCTGCGGGTTATTTCTTTTTATCCCTTGACTACACCAATGGTCTTTAACTTCCGAACTGGTGTCACCATGTCCTTCTGCTGCTCCATGACTTCGTCAATGTCCTTATAAGCAAAACGACACTCCTCTGCCACATCATTCTTTTTACGCTTACCAAGAACCACTCCCTGTTCCTTCAAATCCACAATAACCTCTTCTACCGAAAAAGCAGCCTTTGCACCACTTCTGGAATAACAGCGGCCAGCACCGTGAGAAGAGGTACAGAAGGTTTCTGGATTCCCCTTTCCTTCTACCACATAGCTATAAGAACCCATAGCTCCCGGAATCACAGCCCGTTCTCCTTCCCGTACTCTGGTAGCACCCTTTCTGTGTACCCATACATTGGCACCATAATGATTCTCTATTGCTGCATAATTATGATGACAATTGATACGGTCTGAAAATTCCACCTTGTACTCTGTATACTTTTCAATCAACTCCTTTACTACATTGCAGGTATTTTGCAGCATGCGGTCTCTATTTTCAAAAGCATAATCCAAAGCCAGATTCATCCAGTTAATGTACTGCTTTCCTTCCTCTGACTGCACTGGCAAGAATGCTAAGCGGTAGTTATCCGGCACTGCACTGTACCATTTTTGGTTCAGGTCTCTTGCCTTATTATGAAAATAATCGCAAATCTCCTTTCCTAAATGACGGCTTCCGGAATGAATCATAATACAAAGGTATCCATCCTCATCCTCTTGAAGCTCAATGAAATGATTTCCTCCACCAAGAGTACCTACCTGATAGTAGCCTTCCTCAATCAAATGAAGTAACTCTTCATTGACATTATACTTTTCAATCTCTTTCTTTGCCTGATCTAAAACCGAAGATTCCTGTGGCTGCTTATGACGCTCCATTCCTAAAGGAACGGTACGCATAATACTGCCTACCATGGCCTGTATCAGACTTCCATTTCCTGTCATAACTTCCTTAATATCTGCCACCTTAATATTTGTAGCGGTAAATACCATACCACAGCCAATATCTACACCTACTGCATTTGGAATAATCACATCCTTGGTGGCAATCACACCACCGATAGGCATTCCCTTTCCAGCGTGAGTATCCGGCATAAGGCAGACCCATTTATGAATAAATGGAAGGTTAGACAAATGATATGCCTGTTCCAAACAATTCTCCTCTAACTGTTCCATGTCTTTCAGCCAAACCTTCACCGGCCATCTTGTGTTTTCATTAAATAATACAAACATTGTCGTTCCCTCCTTTGTTTATCTTGTGTTCCTTTCGACAATGTCATTCTACGTCACACTGGAAAATTTTTCATTTCAAAAAAGTTGCGAACATATTTTATTGACATGGTTATCATATTAAAATAAAATTGTAAAAACATATGTTTCTCATACCGAAAAGCCATATATTATTTATCTTTGAGAATGAACAAGTGTAGTTTTAATTATAAAAAGGAGGTGCTTTTGTGTCTGAATTTAAAGAATTGATTAAAAGTTTTCCAAAAACCAGAGAATATGTCCGGGATTTTTTTGTATACGGTTTTAAAACCAGAGAGGAGTTTAAGGAAAAAAGCGCCAGAACCTACGATAATGAGCGACGGCGCATTGAAAGCTGGCTTTCTGGTTTTATCAACCGGGATTATACTTCTAAGGGAAAGAATATTTCCCTTGCTATTGACAGCAATTTATTGGATTTTAATCCACTTTACCGGGTTTGGAAGACGAAAAGCTTTACGGATAATGACATTATGCTGCACTTCCTTTTATTAGATTTTCTTTCCCATCAGGAAGGATATACTGTGGAAGAGATTACAGATGGACTATTAGAACAGTACGAAGTCTTTTTCGATGCCCAGATTATCCGTAGAAAGTGCAATGCCTATGTTAAGGAAGGTCTTCTCCGAAAGGAAAAGGCTGGAAAGGAATTGCTTTATTTTAAAAATCCGGACTTTCAGGATATAGTAACAGAATTTCCAGAATTAAAAGAAGCTTTAAAATATTTTCAATTTTCCTCACCACTGGGAATTGTGGGAAATACCATTCTGGATAATCTCAAGGAAGGAAATGAAATCTTTCGGGTAAAACATAGTTTCTTTGTGCATACTCTGGAAGACCAGGTCTTATTAGAAATCTTAGATGCCATGCAGCAGAAACGTGCTGTAACGCTCCTGTTAAAATCAACAAAAAACGGCTTTGAAACCAGCCAGCAGGGAATCCCTCTGGAAATCTTTGTCAGCACCCGTACCGGCAGACGTTTCCTTTGTCTGTACTCAGAAGCGTCCCGACGATTTAGCACGGTTCGCATTGATAGTATTAAAAAGGTGGAGCTATCCAAACAGCCAGAGGACTATCAGGAACAGAAAGAAAAACTAATGAATAACCACCCCCTTATCTGGGGTGTTTCCTTTCAGAGTTCCCAGAAACTACATACGGAAACCGTGACCCTTACTCTTTCCATTGACGAAAAAAAAGAAGATTTTATTTTGGAACGACTGAAGCGGGAAGGAAAAGGCGGAAGGATTACCCACATTGCACCAAATACATATACCTATGAAAAAGAAATATTTGACAGCAATGAAATGTTACCTTGGATTAGAACCTTTACCGGACGCATTATAGACATCCAATGCAGTTCAAATTGGCTACGCAACATATTCTATCGTGATATGGAAACAATGTATGAGCTGTACCATATTTAAGAAAGGAAATGGAGATTATGGAGATTTTTTCAGAACTATATAATTGCTATTACCAGATTATGAAATCAATATTACAAACCTCCTCTCCACTATCCCTATCAGAAATCCAGTCTCAGGTAGAGGATATGGGTTATGAGGAAAGTTTTTTATACTTAGTTCCAAAGCTTACCAGTGGAGAGTGGAATTTATTGGATAAAGAAGGGGATTTGTATTTTTCAAAATTGTCCGAAAATTTTTATGTTCCTTTGACGAATTTGCAACGCTCCTATATCAAAACCATTTTACAGGACAAGCGAATTCAGCTTTTTTTCTCCCCAGAAGAGCATAAACGATTACAAGAACTATTTTGCCATACTACACCATTATGGAATTCGGAAGCTTTCCACTACTATGATTGCTTTTCCAATGGGGATGATTATTCCAATCCCCTTTATCAGCAAAATTTTCGTACCTTATTAACTGCTATCAAAAACCAACAATATGTTGATATTTCCTATGAAGCCAAAAATCACCGCCGGGTACATCACCACTACCTTCCTTGCAGATTGGAATATTCTATAAAGAATGATAAATTTCGGCTTTTGGGAATCACCGTAAGCAAAACCCATCATGGTTCTTTAGAAATTTTAAATCTGGACAGAATGCAAACCGTAAATTTGCTACCAAAATATGAACAAAAACTGCCTGACATTTCCCAAATGATTCGTTCTACCTACTACAAGGAACCTGCCAGACTTTTGATTCACACAGACCGGAATGCTTTAGAACGGGCTATGCTACAATTTGCAAACTACGAAAAAAATACCACAAAAATAAATGAAAACACTTATGAATGCCTTATCTACTACAATCAAAAAATGGAAACAGAACTATTAATCGAGGTTCTATCCTTTGGACCTATGATAGAGGTTTTGGGGAGTGAACGATTTTTAGGACAGGTAAAAGAGCGGCTACGAAAGCAAAAAAGAATCAGCCACATAACATCCAAATGATGCTATGTGGCTGTTTGCCTTCCTATTCTATTTCCTACAGATAGTCTTTTCTCAAATCCTCTGCACTAATTGGGCTGATGTAAGATGGTGCAATATCAAAAATCGTCTTGCAGCCACTAACACCTTCCTGAGCCAGTCTGTAGGCTGCTCTTGCATATGCCAGAATAACAGAACCAGTAAACTCTGGATTGGAATCCAGCTTTAAGTTATATTCTACGATATGCTGATTTTCCTTGTTAAAGCCTGTTACACCACTTCTTAATACGAAACCACCATGAGGAAGTCCGCTATGCTTCTCCTTCATCTCCTCTTCAGAAATGAAAGTAACGGTAGTGTCATAATCTGCAAAGTAGTTTGGCATTGTCTTAATGCTTTCTTCGATAGCAGCCTTATCTGCTCCCTCTTCTACTACCACGTAGCAGTCTCTTACGTGCTTCTCTCTAGTAGAAAGGGTTGGATTCTCGCCATTTCTTACCTTCTCTACAGAAGCATCTACAGGGATAGTGTACTGTCTTGCATCCTTTACGCCCGGAATCCGTCTGATGGCATCAGAATGACCCTGACTTACACCCTTACCCCAGAATGTGTAATTCTCACCCTCTGGAAGTACTGCGGTAGTAATCATACGCAGAAGAGAAAACATTCCCGGATCCCAACCAATGGAAATCACGCCAACCTTGCCGCTTTCCTTTGCTGCCTTATCTACATTAGCGAAATGCTCTGGGATTCTTGCATGGGTATCAAAGCTATCTACTACATTAAACATAGAAGCGTACTTTGGAGTCTGCTCTGGAAGGTCTGTAGCACTTCCGCCACCCAGAACCAATACATCTATCTTATCTTTCCAGTTCTGGATTTCATCTACATGACAAACCGGAACATTCTCTGTATGAATCTTAAGAGTCTTTGGGTCTCTCTTTGTGAATACAGCCACAAGGGTAGTATCCTCGTTCTGCATTATTGCACTTTCCACACCACGGGAAAGGTTACCATAACCTAAAATACCAATTCTAATACTCATTCTCTTTTCCTCCATTTCTTTTTTATGGATATTCATCAATAACCACTCGTCTATTATATATTCATTTTACAACAGATAGCAATACTTTTTTTGTTTTGGTATTGAAAAATGTCTGGTTTAATTACCACTAAACAATGGTGTAGATAAATATCTGTCTCCTGAATCCGGCAGTAACACTACAATAGTCTTTCCTTTATTTTCAGAACGAGAGGCTAAAATAACTGCTGCCTTTAATGCTGCACCAGAAGAAATACCCACAAGAATACCTTCACTTACTGCAAATTGTCTGCCTTCTGCAAAAGCATCCTCATTTTCTATAGTAATAATTTCATCATAAATCTTTGTATTTAAAGTATCTGGAACAAATCCTGCACCAATTCCCTGAATCTTGTGGGCACCTGGAGTACCTGTGGACAGTACCGGACTGGTAGCCGGCTCTACTGCAACAACCTTCACATCCGGATTCTTTTCCTTTAGGTATTCACCAACACCGGTAATGGTGCCACCGGTGCCAACACCTGCCACAAAGATGTCAATCCTTCCATCGGTCTGATCCCAGATTTCCGGACCGGTAGTTGCTTTGTGAGCTGCTGGGTTTGCTGGATTTACAAACTGACCTAAAATAACAGCTCCTGAAGTTGCCTCCTTTAATTCTTCCGCCTTTGCAATAGCCCCCTTCATTCCCTTGGCACCTTCTGTCAACACTAATTCTGCTCCATAGGCTTTCAAAAGATTTCTTCTTTCCACACTCATGGTATCCGGTAAGGTAAGAACTGCCTTATATCCCTTTGCTGCCGCAACTGCTGCCAAACCGATTCCTGTATTACCAGAGGTAGGCTCAATAATCGTTGCACCCGGTTTTAAAATCCCCTGCTTCTCTGCATCTTCAATCATTGCTAATGCAATTCTGTCTTTAACGGAGCCAGCCGGATTCAAATATTCCAGCTTCGCAAGAATGGTTGCATCTGTAGCACCTGCTATTTTTGAATAATTATTTAACTTTAATAATGGGGTTCCTCCAATTAACTCTGCTGCACTTTCTTTAATCTTACTCATAATCATATCCTCCTTCATGATTTTTTACGTCTTTCATTGCTAGTTCCAGTCTTGTTAAGGCTTCTTCTAATACTTTTCTTGGACAGGCAACATTAATTCTTTGAAAGCCCTTTCCGGCACTGCCAAACATAGTCCCGCCATCCAGCCACAATTTTGCCCTTTTTACTATTAACTCTTCTAATTCCTGTTCCGATAGTTTCAATGACCGGAAATCCAGCCAGACCAAATAGGTTCCCTGATGGTCTACAAGCCTTACATCCGGTATTTTTTCTTCTATAAACCGTTTCGTATAAGCAATATTTTCCCTGACATATTCATACATAGCCCTATACCACTCATTTCCATGTTCATATGCTGCCTTTGCTGCGATTAGTCCCATAACATTTAACTGTACATAACCGCAGGCATAAATCTCTTGAAGCAATTTCTTTTTTAATTCTGGATTTGGAATAAAAATATTAGAAACCTGTAATCCTGCAATATTAAAGGTTTTACTTGGAGACGTAGCAACCATAGCAATCTCTTGATATTCTTCCTTCAAATCTACAAATACATGGTGTTTTCCCTGAAATGTAAAATCTGCATGAATTTCATCGCTAACAACAATCACATGATGCTTATAACAAATGTCTCCCAAATGAATTAATTCTTCTTCGCTCCACACCCTTCCTACAGGATTATGAGGGTTACACAAAAAGAATAGCTTTATATTTTCTTTTACTATTTTTTCTTCAAAATCTACAAAATCAATTTCATATTTTCCAGAATCATCCTGCTTCAATGTACTGCTAACCATCTTTCTTCCATTGTCAACAATCACTGATTGAAAAGGATAATATACAGGCTGCTGAATCAACACGCTATCACCTTTTTGAGTAAAGGCTTTTACTGCCATGGCAAGAGCAAATACAATCCCTGGTGTCTTTACCAGCCAGTCACTTTTCACATTCCAGCCATAGTGACGTTGCATCCAGCTCTTAACCACCTCAAAATATTCCTCCTGCACATCACTATATCCAAAAATACCATGTTCCACCTGCTTCTGTAATGCCTCCTGAATATACGAAGACACTGGAAAGTCCATATCTGCTACCCATAGAGGCATTATATCCTCTGGCATATTTCTCGCTTTCGCAAAGTCATATTTCAGACTATAGGTATTTTTTCTGTCCACAACAGTATCAAAATCAAGATTCTTCTCTGCCATAGTTTTCCTCCCTTGCTTTGTTAAATACTCTTTCAAATTCATTAATTAAATCTTTTCCCGATTCAATTCCTACAGATAAACGTAACACTCTTTCATTGATGCCATTTTTCTCTAATAATTCCTTTGGAACATCTGCATGAGTCTGGGTAACCGGGTATGTAATCAAGGTTTCTACCCCACCAAGACTTTCTGCAAATTGTATCAGATGGACATTATTTAATATGCTTCTGGCAAATTCTTCATTCTGCACCTCAAAGGTTATCATTGCACCAAAGCCTCTGCTTTGCTTTTGAATCAACTCATGTCCAGGATGGCTCTTAAGTCCCGGATAGACAACCCTTTTTACTTCCTCCTGCTGCTCAAGCCAATGAGCAATTTCAAAAGCATTTTCCTGTGCTCTCTCCATTCTAACCCCTAAGGTCTTGATTCCTCGCAATATCAACCAGCTGTCAAAAGGCGAAAGCCCTGCCCCTGTGGTCTTTATAATAAACTGCAATTTTTCGCTAATTACAGCATCTGCTGTTACAAGAAATCCAGATAATGTATCATTGTGACCTCCCAGATATTTGGTGCCACTATGAACGACAATGTCTGCTCCCAGCTCCAATGGGTTTTGAAAATATGGTGTCAGAAATGTATTATCTACAATGAGCCAGAGATTATTTTTCTTGGCCACATTTCCCAATTCCTGAATATCAATAACGTTCATCATTGGATTGGTAGGTGTTTCGATATAAATTGCCTTTGTATTGGACTGGATAAAATTTGTTACATCCTCTTTTGCGAAATCAATTCTGGTAATTTGAATTCCATTTTTTTGACTAATATGTTCAAAGAATCTGACAGTTCCACCATATAAATCCTCATATACAATAAGATGATCTCCCGGATGAAATAATTCCATCAAAGCGGATATGGCTGCCATTCCACTAGAAAATGCCAAAGCACTGATTCCGTTTTCTAAAGCAGCAACTGTCTTTTCCAAATGCTCTCTAGTTGGATTCTGTAGGCGGCTATAATCATATCCTGTACTATTTCCTACACTGGGATGTGCAAATGTAGCAGTCTGAAAAATCGGAAAACTAACCGCTCCATATAAATTTTCTCTGGAATCCTCCTCTAAATGAATACACTTTGTTAATAAATCAATGCTCATCTATGGTCACCTCGCTTATTCTTTTCCTGCAATCCATTTCCCTACTTGTTTTGTATGGATTAAGAATAGCATAATCAGACCCTTGTGTATAATATTTATAACCTTTCATCAGTTATAGGTATATTCTATAACAAACATCCATATAATAAAACCCTCTCTATTTCAAAGCCTTATCTTTATATTTTGACAACTCTTCAATATATTTCCTTCCCAAAGAGCTAATGGCTACTCCCTTTCTAGAAAGATACCCTATTGTCATAATTTCCTCTGACTTTAACCGCACGGCACAATAATCCGATCCGTTTAACTCTTCACAAATGATACCGGAACATAAGGTATACCCGTTTAGTCCCACCATTAAATTAAGTAAGGTCGCTCTGTCATTTGCCTTAATTAACTGCTTGTAGTGATAGGTACTTAACACTTCTTCTGCAAAATAGAAGGAGTTATTGGTTCCCTGCTCAAAAGACAAACAAGGATAAGCTTCTAGCTCTTCTAATGCAATCTCTTCCTTTTTTGCCAAAGGATGCCCCTTCCACATGTACACATAAATATAACAATCCAAGATAGGATGGAACTCCAATCCGTATTCTGTAAACAGTTTGTTTAATATTTTCTGATTAAAGTCATTAATATATAAAATACCAATCTCACTTTTAAAGTTCTTTACATCTTCTATAACCTCATGGGTTTTAGTTTCGTGAATAGCAAATTCATATTCATCCATACCAAACTGTTTTACCATTTCCACAAAAGCGTTTACTGCAAAGGTATAGTGTTGAGTGGACACACCAAATTTTTTCTTTATATTCTCTTTCTGTATATATTTTTTGTCAATCAAATTGTATTGTTCTACCACCTGTCTTGCATACCCTATAAATTCCTCCCCCTCAGGAGTGGTAAAAACACCTTTATTACTTCTTCGGAATACTTCGATTCCAATTTCTTCCTCTAACTCCTTTATGGCAGAAGATAAACTAGGCTGCGAAATAAATAATTGTTTCGCAGCCTCATTCATTGATTTTGATTCTGCAACAGTGATGACATATCTTAACTGTGTTAATGTCATGTTATAACCATTCCCTTCACTCAGCTTATAACTATGGATTTTCTTTTCCTACTATTTTAGTAGGCTATGCAAAATTATAGCACTTTGTATTTTTTTGTCAATAAATTCTTTTTATAACAACCTATTCTATTTCATTCTTTCCCCTATTTATGAAATTACGATTTTATGTTATTCTAGATAAAGAAATAATAGAAAGAGGTTGGATATCATTGCAATTTTTACATTCTAATTTTCAAGATAAATTAACAGAAACCCTAAAAGCGGTTTTTCCTGTGCTGGCTATTGTATTACTGCTTTGCTTTTCCATTGCACCTATCCCCCCCAGCATTTTAATGACTTTTTTAATCGGAGCCGTACTTTTGATTTTGGGTATGATTCTTTTTAATGTAGGTGTGGAGCACTCCATGACTCCTATCGGAGAAAGAGTGGGTTCCGTTATAACAAAATCAAAAAAAATATTTCTAGTTATTCTTATGAGTTTTGTAATGGGTCTGGGAATCACTATATCTGAACCGGATTTGCAGGTACTGGCACAACAGGTTCCTTCTATTCCAAATCTGGTACTGATTTTAGCAGTAGCTATGGGAGTAGGTCTTTTTCTGGTTTTTGCGGTTTTACGTATGCTTTTTGGAATACCACTTTCCCATTTATTACTGATATTTTATCTGATTGTATTTACTTTGGCATTTTTTGTTCCAAAGGATTTTCTTACCATCGCCTTTGATTCCGGCGGTGTTACTACCGGTCCAATGACCGTACCTTTCATTATGGCATTTGGTATTGGTATTGCTGCTATCCGAAGTGATAAACACGCAGAAGACGATACCTTCGGTCTGGTTTCCATGTGTTCCATTGGACCGATTCTTGCCGTATTAATCCTAGGAATGATTTTTAAACCAGAATCCACAGAGCAGGTATCGGAAAGCATTCCAATTATTGATAACACTGTGGATTTGTGGAAATTATTTACAGCGGAGCTTCCTGCCTATATGGAGGAAATGGCACTGTCCATTCTACCAATTGTAATCTTTTTCGGAATCTTTCAGCTAATTTCCAGAGACATTACCCAGAGAACCTTGATTAAAATAGGAATCGGATTACTCTATACATATATTGGACTGGTACTTTTTCTAACAGGAGTAAATGTTGGATTTATGCCTGCTGGTAATTATTTAGGACAGACTATTGCCGGACTTCCTTATGCTTGGATTATTGTTCCCATTGGTATGATTATTGGTTACTTTATTGTACTAGCAGAGCCTGCGGTATTCGTTCTGACCAAGCAGGTAGAGGAGTTAACCTCTGGCTTTATTTCCGCTAAGGCAATGGGCACCAGCTTATCCATTGGTGTTTCCCTTTCTGTAGGACTGGCAATGATTCGTGTACTGACAGGAATCTCTATTCTTTGGTTTTTGGTTCCGGGATATTTCATTGCACTGGTACTGACTTTCTTCGTACCAAAATTGTTTACAGCTATTGCCTTTGACTCTGGTGGAGTAGCTTCTGGTCCAATGACAGCCACCTTTTTACTTCCATTTGCCATGGGAGCCTGTCAGGCCTTAGGCGGAAATATTATCACCGATGCCTTTGGTATTGTGGCAATGGTAGCAATGACTCCATTAATTACTATCCAGATTATGGGACTGTTATTTAAAATCAAAGAAAATAAGCTTCACAAAGATATTCTGGCACAGGAAGGTACTGTGCTTGCGGATACCAGTGACGACTTTGAAATCATTGAACTGTAATATTTTAAAATTTACATAAATAAAACAACTCTTTTTTATAGAAATGAGGCTATTATGGGAAATTTATATTTTATGACAACCATTGTGGAACGTAAGGATATCCACAAATACCTAGATTTATTTCAGGAGAACAACCTTCATGTTATGTTTGCAACTCTGGGAATGGGTACCGCAGCAAATGAGGTTATGGATTATCTTGGTCTGGACTCCGCTGAAAAAGCCGTATCCTTCTCAGTGCTAGAGGAAGAGAACTGGCAAAATATCAAAAAACAGATGGAACGAAAATTGAAAATTGATGCTCCTGGTGGTGGAATCTCTTTCACCATTCCACTAAGCAGTATCGGCGGAAAGAAAACCTTACAGTTTCTTATTGAAAAAGATGATTATCAGAAAGAGGAGGAATCAACCTTGAAAAATACAACTCATGAACTGATTGTAGTGATTGCCGAACAGGGCTATACAGAATTGATTATGGATGCCGCCAGAGAAGCTGGAGCCTACGGTGGAACCGTAATCCACGCTAAGGGAACCGGCATGGAAATTGCAGAAAAATTTATGGGAGTTTCTCTTGCCGCAGAAAAAGAAATCTTATATATCGTTACGAAAACAGAGCAAAAAAACAGCATAATGCAAGCTGTTATGAAAAAAGCCGGGCTGGATAGCAAGGCGAAATCTATTGTATTTTCTCTGCCAGTAACAGATACCGCTGGCTTACGTTTAATTGAAGATTAATTAAAGGTCTCTGGTTGTCGTTTAAGCCAGAGACCTTTTCTGCGTCACTTTTACACTACTGATATTATGAGAATGTCTATCTATTGCTGCAATTTTTCTGCCTCTTCTTTTAAGTTATCCATAACCGACACCATATTTGCTACACTAGTAAGATTACTGTTACAATTCTCATAGGTTTCATTGGCACCATTCATAACCTTTTCCATAATAACAGATATGTTTTCGATATTCTCAGCCACCTGATGGTTCTCTTCTGTCACTACCTCTACAATGTCTCTCAGCTGGGATACCTGACCGAAAATACTCTGGGTACTGTTATGAATTTTGTTAAAATTATCCGCTGTGTTATCCACACACCGATTCTGCATCTTGCTGCCTTCCAACAGTTTATCCATAGCATCCGTAACATCTCCAATAGAAGTGACAATGTTTCCAATTAAACGATCAATATCTCCCGTCGCACTATTAGTTTGTGTAGATAAATTTGAAATTTCAGATGCAACTACTGCAAAACCTTTTCCGGCTTCTCCAGCTCTTGCCGCTTCTATACTGGCATTCAATGCTAATAAACCAGTTTGGTCTGCAACATTACGGATAAGCTCCATAATTTCCTGCATTTTCCCTGCATATTCTCGCAGCCCTTCCATCTTTTCCACCACCAGTGCATTAGATACTTCTGACTCCTTCACCTGCTTCAACAGCTCTTCCACAACAACATTGCTGGCTGTCAGATTTTCTTCCGCATCATTTACCTCTTTCACAATAGAATTCACAGATGTTTCTACCCCTAATATATGCTGATTAATTTTCTCTGTACTCTGCTTCTGGCTTTCGATTGCTTCTACTTCTTCATTGGTGTTGGCAACCAGTTCCTCCATAGCCCGCTGGGTCATTCCGATGGAATCCTTTAACTCGTCTGTTTCTCCTACTGCATTTGCAATATTTTCTGTCATAGAAGAAGCCACGTCTAATGTAGTATTTAACAACTCATCTGCCTGCTGCTTTTCCGCATCTGCTTTCCAGATATTTGCATCATTAATCTCTACTATTTTACGAATAGATAGCAAGGTAAAAACACAGGTTAAAATCAAACATGCAATAATAATTTCTGCATTAGTAAGACTTGTACCAGACAATTCCCCAGTCAAAGCCTTTTTTACAATAATCACTATATTCACAAGTAAAGCATACACACCCATTCCCACTAACAGCTTCATATCGGTATATACCACAAATGCCACAAATACAACAATCACATAACAAAATGCTAAATCAGTACTGGTGGTCCACATAATATAACTGTACAATAAAGAAAATCCAACTCCACATATGTATTTAATCATAGGAGAGTTTTTCTGTTTCCTATAGGCAATTAAGGATAAAACACACGGCAGAACACATAGAATCAATACAACACTATAGGATGCAATACTTCGAGTATGTTTGATTACTTCAATCAAATAAGCCGCTGCCAGAATGGTATACATAATAAACACACCTGTCATAGCTGTTTTATTCCTGCCCTGCTCCGCAACTTCCTTTATAGAATAATCTACGTTTTTTTCTTTCATTGGTATAGCCTCCCTGTATAAGATTTGTATTTCCCGAACATAAAAACTACCTTAATTTTACTACGATTAAGGTAGTTTTTCAATAAATGACACAGAAGATTTTATCCTTTTAACATTCTTCTCTTCTTTGCTATCTCCACCATCTTCTTATGTTTTAGTCCTTTCGCCCAGTTGCTTTCATTCTGCAGATTGCAATACATGCTCCAGCGTTTTTCTGATAATTTTCCACTATCTAAAGCATTCTTTATGGCGCATCCTGGCTCTGTATCGTGATGACAGTCTGAAAATTTGCAGCCTTGAATCAATTTTGCAATATCCTGAAAGGTACTGTCTACCGCATCTCCTACATCACACATGCCAAGTTCCCGCATACCCGGAGTATCAATCAAAGAAACGCCATTTAACTCTATGATTTGTCTGTGAGTCGTGGTATGACGACCTTTGGAATCCCCCTGACGGATTTCACTCACCTGCATGATTTCTGTCCCAGCAAGGGTATTGATTAGAGTAGACTTTCCAGCTCCTGAGGAACCAAGGAGTGCAATGGTAACTCCCGGCAGAAAATACTTTTGTAGCTGCTTTATTCCTTCCCCCGTAAAGGAGCTTACAGCAATAATGTCCATGGTTTCATTAATTATTCTTACCTTCTCTATATACTCATTTACATTGTCTGCCAAATCTGCTTTTGTCAGAATCACTACAGGTGTGCCGCCCCCAGACGTGGTAATTGCTGCATATCTGGCAATTCGATTTACATTAAAATTAGAATTCAGGGATGTTATAATAAAAACATAATCATAATTTGCTATCACTGGCTGTTCCTGCATATTTTTTACGTATCCGTCAGCATGTCCCTTCCTGTCTGGTCTCACAAAGAAGCTTTTTCTTGGCAATATCTGAAATATACTGGCACTGCCATACTCATCCAGATAAACCTTTACAAAGTCTCCAACCACCGGGATTTCCTCTCCGTCTCTTAATCTCCCTGTCAAATGTGCCAAATGCTCACCTGCATCACTTTTCACATAAAATGTATCTCTTTGTATACAAATTACACGCCCATCAATTATTTGTATCTCATTTTTCATTTTGTCAAATCCTTTCATCAATTCTTCTAATAAAGGAATATGTATAAGGTTCAAAATATTTAGTCCAGAAGCGGAGCGCAGTAGGATTCATAGTCTCATAATCCACTCCCAGATAACTTTTTCCCTCTTTAATACATATTTCTACAATGGTATCCAATATTTGCTTTGCTACTCCTAATGCACGATATTCTTCCAAAACAAAAGCCCCACATATATTGTACATATCTTTTCGTTCCGTAAGAAAATTCTCTGCATTCTCATCCAGTGCCATATAGCCTACTACTTGATTTCCACACTTTGCTGCAATTAATCTACTTTCGGTATTTTCAAACCATCTGTCTAACTGCCCCACTGGAGTTGGAAAAAAGCAAGGTCCCTTGGCAAGATGCTTGATTAATTCCGCATACAATGGTTTTATCTGAATCTTTTCATCCCCCTTTAATTCTATAATATGAAGCTCCTGATTCTTTCGAGAAAACTCATACTCTTCCAATAGCATAACAGCATCAGAACACCGGATTCCAAAACTATTGAAGCATAAGGAGCGGTTCACTTCTTCATCACCAGCATACCGGCTCATGGCTATACTAAAAATCTTTTCTTTCACAAGTTCTTCTGCAACAGCCGCAACAAGAAGTGAGGCTGTCTTTCCGCGATCCTCACCACTAAAAGCGCTTGCACCAAGAGGCGAAAAAACACCTCTAGCTACTCCGTGGAATCCATCCCATGGTCCAAAGAATGCAAGAAATCCTGTTAGTTTTCCTTCGTAAAGTATTGCTTTTCCATAAGCTGCATTCTGAGCATATTCAATAATTCCCCTCAGACTTTTTCCCATCTCTTGATTCCACTGAGGCATAGATTTGTTTCTCTGCTGCTGTGCAATATACTCCTGTTCACAAAGAGATACTGCTTCTTCACAATTCATAAGTTTGATTTCGATAAATTGATACATTTATCCCACATCCTTTCCTTCCCCGAAAAACAGATTCGATATTTTCCTGTCAAAACACAAAAAGCCAGAGACACAAAATCTCTGGCAAAACATAGGTTTAGACACAAAAAAATCGTGGCACCAAAAATGATACCACGATATACATAATACTTATCTGCTGTTCTCCGAGGTAATCATCATCATTATACAGTTGTCAAAAATTGTTCTCTTCATCTCAATCATCTTGATTACCTCCTTTACAAATTTATTTTAGCAAGGATAACATACTTTTCTGTGGATGTCAAATACATTTTTTTATTGACAGTGGAAGCAAAAAATGTTTTTATTAATTTTAACAAAACAAAAGGAGGTATCTCATATTTACGAAAAATTGCTATTAGAATATACTAGACTTGAAACTGAAATTGAAAGAATACG
Organism: uncultured Jutongia sp.; assembly: GCA_964511525.1. Classification (GTDB taxonomy): domain Bacteria; phylum Bacillota; class Clostridia; order Lachnospirales; family Lachnospiraceae; genus Jutongia. The sequence goes on along the minus strand of CAZEFX010000001.1, from coordinate 2,017 downwards.
GAAAAAATTAAAAACCTTCCCTCCCGGGACTTTAAGCTGCGCTCGCAATGGTAATCACTATAAGTGGTATCAATGCCTTAAAGGCACCAATACCTATTTACCTAAGAAGAATCGGCTACTTGCAGAACAACTTGCTTTCAAAAAATATCTTTCTCTTTTATTAGATGACTTATTGCAGGAGAAACGAGCTATACAATTCTATTTAAATCATCATTCTGAAGATTCTAAAGCAAAACAACTCTTAAACAAACCAGAATTTATGAATCTTCTCTCTTCGCATTTTACTCCACTCTCTCAAGAACTATCAGATTGGATGAATTCTTCCTATGAGCACAATCCAAAGCACCCTGAGCATTTACTTCATCAAAGCAGTTCTGGTAATCTGGTTCGTTCAAAATCCGAATCCATTATTGATATGCTTTTATATATTAATAAGATTCCTTTTCGGTATGAATCTGCCTTACATTTAGGCGAAATTACTCTTTTTCCTGACTTTACTATTCGGCATCCAAAAACAGGAGATTTGTATTATTGGGAACATTTCGGATTAATGGATAATCCAACATATTCTCATAACGTCTTTTCTAAATTGCAACTCTATACTTCTCATGGTATCATTCCATCCATTCAATTAATCACAACATATGAAACAAAAGAACACCCTCTCAGTTCCGATACTGTAGAAAAAATAATTGCAAATTACTTTTTATAATAAAGAATTAATTCAAAATAATGTAACTATGGGTATATAGAAAAAAATACAATGAAAATACCCTCTTCAGAAGTATAGTCTGGGTATAGCAAATATCTTTTTCTATATATATCCATTATGAACATTTTAACTTCCTATAACAAGATTCTTTTCTACTTATGTGGGTATGACAGTGTAGTTTTTTTGTATATACCCACATAGGCTACATTCATTTTTATTTTTTCATTAAACCCTGCTATAACATATTTTCTATAAACGTCGCATATCCCCTAGTTACGTCTTTGACGAAAACATGAGTGACTGCTCCGATACATTTCCCATTCTGAATCAACGGCGCACCGCTCATACCCTGAACGATTCCACCTGCATCCTCCAGCAATTCTTTGTCGGTAACATGGATTTCCATGCCTTTGTTATCCTTGGAGGATAAATCAATCTCTTCGATTTCTACAGTATATTCCTTTACTTCGTCTTCCAGCTGACACAGAATGGTAGCTTCCCCTTCTTTTACTTCCTGTTTCCGTCCCATCTCTATTGCTTTGCTTTCGTCATACTGAAAGGTATCCTTGGTGATATTTCCTGTAATTCCTAAAGAGGTATTGTTCTGGATGGTTCCCAGTCTGTAACTAGGTCCCAGTTCCACACTTCCTACTAGCTGTCCTGGCGAACCACTTTCTCCATGTACTACATGATCCACATCTGCGGTATACAGTCCTCCATCTTCCAATCGGATTAATAATCCCGTATCTGCATCTGTAATTCCGTGTCCCAATGCTGCAAATTGGTTTTGTTCTGTAACAAAGGTTAAGGTGCCGATTCCTTCCGTGTCCTCCCGAAGCCATGCACCAATTTGATAACGCCCATTTTCAGCAAGTATTGGGCTTATTTTCACTCGAATATTATTTCCTTCCCGATTGACATCAAGAATAATTTGTTCCGTTCCACTCTTTTGTATCTGCTGGCTGACATCCTCTATAGTTCGGACTTCTACACCGTTGACTCTATAAATGTAATCTCCACTTTGCAGGATTTCATACGACGGCTGTTTCTCCATTCCATCCTCACCAGAAACTTTCCCTGTCCCTAAAACCATTACTCCGTCTGCATGAATATATAAACCCACGGCATTTCCTACAGGCATAACCTTAGCTTCTTCCATCACATCAATTTTTATGTTTTTATAATGCAGCCAGCCAAATAATTTCACCTGTGCCTGAAGGCTTCCTGTTCCATCTGCCGTTACAGAAACCGGCTCGCTAATGCTAAATTCTATATGGTCTCCTACCTTTTCCGACTGGTTGATAC